>CAYUVK010000227.1:0-1661 GCA_964448105.1 uncultured Ignavibacteriaceae bacterium | reverse complement strand
ACAGTTTTGCTCTTGTCATTATCGGTGGTTCAGTTAAGGATGTTAATAAATATAAACATAAAGCAAAAGAATTAAATATTTCAGATAGGGTATATTTTGCTGGACACAAACCTTTTGAAAATCTTCAATTCTATCTTGAGCAAGGTGATATTTTGCTTTCGCCTAGAATTAAAGGGAAAAATACTCCGATGAAAATTTTTTCCTATTTATCTTCAGGCAAACCTATATTAGCTACAAATATAGAATCTCACACTCAGGTATTGGATTCTTCATGCGCTTATCTAGTTAATCCTGAACCTAAAAACTTTTCCATTGGTTTGCACGAATTAATTGAAAATAAAGAATTAAGAGAAAAAATAGGTCACCAGGGAAAAGAGTTGGCAAAGAAAAATTATTCGCGGGATAGCTATAAGAAAAAAGTTGAAAATATATACTCTAAAATAAATTATCATCAAAATTTTATTCCCAATTCTCTTTAAGTTGTTCTCAAGTAGTATCTAATAATGCCTGTCCAATCTCAAAAAGCCGATATTGAAACTGCGTCTGAAGATTATGCACGGAGATTTTCCGGCAAAATCGGTGAATACTTTTTAGATGTACAAACAAAAATTACATTGCAGCTTTTAAATTCCTGGCAAAATGCAAAAATACTGGATGTTGGGGGAGGACATGCCCAGATTGCCGTTCCCATTATAAAAGTAGGGTATAATCTAACAGTTGTAGGCAGTGGTGTTGTTTGTAAAGAAAGGTTAAACAGATTTTTAGACGAAAGCTCTTTTAAATATGAAACATGTGATTTATTAAATCTTCCCTTCGATGATAAATGTTTTGATATTGTAACATGCTTCAGATTATTAACCCATGAAGAGAACTGGAAAATACAAATAGCTGAACTCTGCCGTGTTGCAAAGTCTGCCGTTATAATCGATTATCCTGATATCAGGAGTTTTAATATTTTATATAAATTTTTGTTTAAAATAAAAAAGAAATACGAAGGTAATACAAGGACATTCAGGAATTTTTCACGTAAAGAATTAATAGAAGAATTTAGAAAAAACGAATTTATAAATCCGAAATTTAAAGCAGAATTTTTTCTCCCGATGGTAATTCATAGGGCTTTAAAAAATGTTAAATTAATGAGTTCATTGGAAAAAGTTTTTTATTTTTTAGGATTAACCAAATATTTTGGTTCACCAATAATATTAAGGGTTGAAGCAAAGTGATAACTGAACTTAAAGAAAATATTTCTAAGGAGGATTTTAATTTATGAAAATTCTGGTTACCGGTGGTACCGGATTTACCGGCAAAGCTCTTGTTAAAAGGCTTTTGGATGAGGGGCATCAGGTTGTTGCATTAGATTATAAAGAGGGATTAAAAACTCAGGAACTTAGAGAATGGGGAGCGGAAGTTATAATCGGCAGCGTTGTTGACAAAGAGATTGTTGAAAAAGCAATGGAAGGAGTTGATATCGTACATCATTTAGCTGCGGCTTTCAGAGAATTAAATGTTCCGAATGATTATTATTATGAGGTAAATGTTAACGGAACTAAAAATGTTCTTGAATCTGCATTTAATCATAAAGTGAAAAAATTTATTTATTGCAGTACATGCGGTGTCCATGGAAACATCGACAATCCGCCGGGAGGTGAAGATGCTCCGAT
>CAYUVK010000226.1:0-1781 GCA_964448105.1 uncultured Ignavibacteriaceae bacterium | reverse complement strand
TTATATCATGATATGGGTTTGATAGCTGCATTTCATTTACCTTTAGCTTTTGGAACTCCTACGGTTCAAATAGATCCATTTGAATGGGTTTTAATTCCTTCATTGCTTCTTCAAGTTATTACTAAAGAGAAGGCCTCAATTACATGGCTGCCGAATTTTGCATATAATATGATGGCAGATAAAATTCGGGAGGATGAGATTGAAAGTATAAAATTAGAAAGTATGCGCTTATTTATAAATTGCAGTGAACCTGTTCGGGAAGAAAGTCATAAAAAATTTTACAGGAGGTTTAAAAAATATGGATTAATGAAAAATTCCTTGTCAACCTGTTATGCAATGGCAGAAACAACTTATGCTGTTACGCAAACAAAACCGGGAATTGAACCGACTGTTTTATTTGTGGAAAAACAGGAAATGTCAAAAGGAAGGATAAAATTAACTGATAATCTTGAATTATCAAGAGCATGTGTATCATCAGGAAAAATCATAAAAGGATGTGAAATTAAAATTGTTGATGAAAAGAGAAATGAGATTGAATCAGATTTATTTGGTGAGATTGCCATTAAGTCTGTATCAATGTTTGATGGTTACCGTAATTATCCTGAAAAAACAGCAGAAGTCTTACAAGATGGCTGGTATTATAGCGGTGATTATGGTTTTAAATATCAAGATGAATATTATATTATTGGTAGAAAAAAAGATATTATTATTGTGGCCGGCAATAATATTTATCCTGAAGATATAGAGGATGCAATAAGTAAAGTAAAAGGAATAATTCCAGGTAGAGCAATAGCGTTCGGGGAAGAGGAGCCAGAAATAGGGAGTGAACAAATAAGTATTATTGCAGAGACAAATTTTTCTAGTGATGAAGAACAGAAGGAATTAAAAAGAGATATAATAAAAGCAGGGATGGAAATAGATATCACTATTAGAAAAATATACCTTGTCTCACCAAAGTGGTTAATTAAGAGTTCTGCAGGTAAACCGAGCAGGAAAGCCAACCGTGAAAGGATTCTGAATAATACAAAATAACCTGCAATACAGTAAGAATTAAATGGAGTTGAAATGATTTCAGAAGAATTAAAAAAAATAATTTTGGATGCCTTAAAATTGGACGATTTCGATTTTAAAGATGATACAACCGCTTCACAGGTTCCTGGATGGGATTCTTTGAATCATATAAACGTAATTCTTGCTGTGGAGAAATTTTATAATATTCGATTTAAAAATATTGAAGTGCTTCGCTTAAAGAATGTCGGAGATCTGCAAAAGTTAATTAACTCCAAATTGTAACAAGTTTTTTCTTTTTATCTCCTCTGGATTTGCTATTCCTCTTCTCAATTATTTTTATTACGCCTGTAAATAATACACCCAGACCAATTCTAATTTATCAATTTATAAAGCACTAATTTTTATTTTTAAATATAATTTTCCCAAAATTAATATAGACTTGTTTTTTATTAAAAAATCTAAATTATCCAACATAATTAACAGTTATAGACTGACTCATTAAATATCAATGTGTTATTGATGAATTGATAATTTTCATTGGTCTTATTTTTTCCCTCTAATTTAAAAAGAGTGATTTGACTAACTTATACAATTAAACATAATATTCTTTTTCTGTTAACAACTAACTTAAAATTTATTAAATTCGTATATACTTTATTCTTTGGTTTCTCAAAATGATACTTTCTTATACAAAGTCAAAATTTAGAACATTTAAAATTTTGTGAATTTTTATTATTGCTTATTTATTAACCTTCTAAGTGGCATAAAAT
>CAYUVK010000225.1:0-1795 GCA_964448105.1 uncultured Ignavibacteriaceae bacterium | reverse complement strand
TTTCCAACGCAATATCATCTTCGGAAGAATGGACAACGAATAGTTTCTCCGATAAAAAAGCTCGATATGTCAAATTATTAATTACAGCTAATAGCGAAAATGAATGGGCTACTATTTGGGAAACACAAATTTTAAGAACTTCTGGAATAACTAATGTTAGTTATGAAGGAGGAAATAATAAGAATAGTATAATTAAAGAATACGTTCTCAGTCAGAACTATCCTAACCCGTTCAATCCGAGCACAAAAATAAATTTTACTCTTGCAGAACCCGGGAAAGTAAATCTCGAAGTGTATAATATACTGGGTGAGAAAGTATCAACTCTTGTGAATGAAGAAATGACGGCAGGTTCGCATGAAGTCAACTTTAATGCATCTCATCTTGCAAGCGGCATTTATATTTACAGGATTAATGTTCAAAATAAATTTGTTGACACCAGGAAGATGATCCTAATGAAATAATCTTTCATTTTTTTCTATGCACAATCTTGCATTTGAAAAATTTAACCGGGAGTTTACTCCTCTCGGTCTCAAAGGCTCTGCCTAAATGACATTTATTTTTCATTTATCTCTTTAAATTATAAGATTTCTAAAATAAAAAATTTTTCACTCTTCCCGGGTACTTTTTAATCGTATAACTCTACTCATGCACCATAGCTATATTTCACATACGCTCCAGGTACGCTTCACATACGCTCCAGATATACCATAATTATACTTTAAAAGGTTCTCTAAAAGTATTAAATTAGCATAAATAATAGAGGGGAATATTATGGCAACACGCAGAAAAAATGTTTTAGGACCTTTAAGCGGAAGGCTCGGTAATACTATTACCAGGATCAGATACGGCAAGGAAGTTGTCTATACGTTACCGGAAAAAGTAAATGTGAGTAGTTCAAATGCAGCAAAAACAGCAAGAAGAAAATTCGGTTTAACTGTCAATTTCGCAAAATTCATTAATTCTATTCCTGCTTTATCCGCCGTATGGCATACAGTAAAAATTCCTGGGACAAATTCCTACCAGAGACTAATAAAGAATAATGTAAAGCTCACAGGTGAAAATAATCTCACATTAAATAATATTATAACCCCTCCGGGTATTCTGCCTGGTCTATTAAGATGTTCATATAAGGATGAAATTATCAGTCTTGAAATTGATAGCAGCCTTTCCAGCTCCGTACCATTCGAAATCCATATCATTTTTTATTTTTATGAACCTGGGGAAATTAAATTAAAAAAATTTTCTTTGGAATATATTCACAATGAGTTGAATGATTTTGACTTAAATACAGTTACACAGGTTTCGTTGTCATTAAATATGTATCAAAAAAGCCTTTTTGATAAGTATTATCATTGCATACTTTATGCAGCTTTAACTTCGTCAAAAGGAAAGATTAAATGGTCATCCACATCCACATTTAGCTTAAAATAGTCTATATCCGAAAATTTGAACTCAAGCTGACTGCTTGGACAAAAAATAATATTCAATTTAAAAATCAGTTTCATCTCTGATATTTACTAAAAGTTTCTCCATGTTCGTAAATTTATACCACTTCAAAGATAAATTAAAGAAAGGAGGATCTAAAGGAACTATCAAACATTAAACATATCTGTCCAGAATAAATTGTTTATAAAAGGATTTAATCTGCAAATAAATCGATAACAATAAAAGATATTAAAATTTATTGAGAATTGCTCCTCAAAAGAATTGCGTTAAAAAAAATTACGGAATTGAGCGGTTAATCCCGCCAGGTAGTAGCTAAGTAATTGTAGGCGGAATTAAAAGATAAATACTG
>CAYUVK010000224.1:0-1926 GCA_964448105.1 uncultured Ignavibacteriaceae bacterium | reverse complement strand
TTTAGATTTGGCTTCCCTAAGTTCAAAGTTAACAACACCACCAATCACATTCGCATCCATGTCAGGAGTCACAGTCTTTGCTACTTGTATTCCTGCAAGTGAATTTGAAGATATCATGCTTAAATCCGTGCTTCGATTGTCAGGATCTGACGAAGATAATCTTACTCCGTTTATTGTTATCTCATTATATTTTGGTGCAAGTCCGCGAATAACTACCTGGCCACCTTCTCCTCCGTTTCTTAAAACTGATACACCAGGAAGTCTCGCTACTGATTCAGCAGCATTAGCATCTGGTAGTTCCTGTATTCTTGCCGATGAAACCGAATTTATAATTTGATCGGACGACAACTGTTTATTAATTGCTTCCAATTGGCCGCTTGCCTGGGCTGTAACAACAACTGTTTGACCTTCAATGCTCTCGGGTTCAAGTTTAAAATCCTGAGAAAGATGCACACCTTCTTTAATCTCTATTTTAAATTCAATTGATTTATAACCTATATATGTTGCCCTGATTGTATATGAACCTTCCGGAACATTTCTAATTATATATTTTCCATTTATATCGGCTGCAGATCCCAGACTTGTTTCCATGAGAATTACATTAGTTCCAATAAGAGGTTCATTTGTTCGGGCATCCCTCACATATCCTTCGACGCTAGAATTTGCTGCCGCCGGGAATGCAATTCCCATGAATAAAAAAATCATAAATAATGGAACAAAAATTATTATACGCATTTTGTTCTCCTTCGATAAAATTATTTTTATAATAGTTTTATCCTATCAAGAATTAATTTTCTTTCAGGTTTTAAGAATAACTTACCCGGACCTTATTTATTTCTTTCGTTACAAAACTGCTTGCACCTAATACTGCCGCCCTTCCATTTTGCAATGTTGACTTTACTATTTGTACTTTGTCTTTATAAATATTTAACAGGTATTTATCGAAATAGAATCTTGTAGGTTTTAAAAGCAGGTCCCCGGATTCAGATAACCCGCCTACTAATATTATTGCTTCGGGATCAAAGTATGCTACAACATTTGATAATGCCCTTCCTAAAATTTCCCCGGTAAATTCAAATGCTTTTTGAGCTATGAAATCATTTTTTAGGGCTGATTCACTAATATATTTACTGGTTAGATTATTATAACTAATGTTTCGAAGTTCAGTTTCTTCATTATAATAACTGATTAAATCAAATACAGTTCTCCTTATTCCGTTAGCTGAAATATAAGTTTCCAGGCATCCATTCTTTCCGCAGTTACATTTTCTTCCTTCTGGTTTTACAATAACATGCCCAAGTTCACCAGCTAATCCATTTTCACCAAAGATAAGGTTACCATCCACTACAATCCCGCTCCCCAGACCAGTCCCTAGGGTTAAAACGATAAAGTTCTTCATTCCTTTGGCGCTTCCGCTTATTCGCTCACCTAATGCTGCAGCATTTGCATCATTTATCATGACAATTGGGATATCAAAATATTTTTTAATTAGATCTACAAGGTTTACGTTTCTCCATTTTAGGTTAACTGAATTTTCAATAATGCCGGTTAAAAAATTTGCATTTGGTGCAGCAAGTCCTATCCCTTTTAATTCATGTGAATCCGAGAATTTTTCAAAAATTTCTCTGATAGAACCAACTAAACGTTCAATGTAATCATCAACACCATTTCCTGATTCAGTTTCGAAAGATTTTTCTGCAAGATAATTGTTGTCATTATCAATAAGTCCGAGAACCGTATTTGTTCCACCGATATCGACACCAATAATAACTTCTTGTTTCTTCATTTTTAGTATTTTTTCAAGAATAAAGTGTAAAAATCATTAGTTTGTTGCTTAAACAAACTAACTATAAATTATTAAAAGATTTTTCAAATCATAATTTTATAATCATCGAATATTTTTTTAATTGCATAAGTAGCAGCACC
>CAYUVK010000223.1:0-1944 GCA_964448105.1 uncultured Ignavibacteriaceae bacterium | reverse complement strand
ACAAAATTAAATCCGAATTCACGGAATCCCTTTGCCACTTTCGGATCCGGCGCTGCACCGCCAACAACAAATAATCTTATTGAGCCGCCGAACTTATTATGCAGTTCTTTTAGAAATATTTTCTTAGAATTTTTCCAGCCGGCTAATTCAAGAAAGTTTGTAAGTTTAATTATCGGGTTAACTACTTTAGACTTAATTTTGTCTTCTGCAATACCTTTCATAATCTTAGCATAAATTTTATTAAAAAGGAGGGGAGCGCCAAGCATAATTGTAGGCTTAGCCTGCTGGATATCTTCAAGTATTGTTTTTAATGAGCGGCTGAAATGAGTTGAGCCTCCTACATACATAGGACAAAGAAAACCACATGTACATTCGTAAGTATGATGAATAGGAAGAACAGAAAAAAATCTATCTTCGGAGATTATTTGGATCATGCTTGTCATTCCCATAAGATTAGCCGCGAGACCTTTTTGGGTGAGCATTACTCCTTTTGCTCTTCCCAGTGAGCCGGAAGTAAAAATAATTTCCGCTAAATCGTTAGGATTAATCGATGGTAATTTTATATTACCAGAGTTTTGTTTTTCAATCAATTTGGGCATTGAATAGCATTCACCGTCTATTTCATTTAAATCCATTGATATGAGGTGTTTGAGATTCGGGAGCGATTTTTTCATTTCACAAATTGTTTCCCGGAAAGATTCAGAAAAGATAATTGCTTTTGTGCCTGATTCATGAAGAACATTTATCATTTCATTTGAGCTTAGGTTTTTGTCAACCGGGACGATAACAAAATTAAAAGCCATTGATGTTAAATAAGTAATTCCCCATTGAACACGGTTTTCACCGATAACGGCAATATGGTCCCGTTCATTAATTCCTAACTCAATCAAAGATTTTCCAAATTTGATTATATACTCATAAAGTTGTCCGTAAGTAACTTTTGAAATCGGATAATTGATATAATCCTCTAATGCGATTTTATCTTTATATTTTTCGCAGGATTTAATAATCAATTCTTGTATTGATGAAATATGAGGTACTTCAAATAGGCTTGTTTCCTTTTTCATTTTGAGCTCCTCTTTAAATACTATTGGGAAATAAAAAACTCATCGTACGTCCCCGGATAAATATATATCCCAAAAATAGCATAATTATAAAAGAATTGTCAAAGAAAAATTTAGAATTCTTTAAAAAGATAGCAGGAATTTATGTATTCTTGTAGAGACTATAATTCTATTTCTGTACTTGATACGTTAGATTATTTATTTCCGGAGAGTTTATCAAATCTTTTATAGTACCAAATTTAAATTCCGAAACTAAAGATTTGATCTTTCCTTCCATTACATCAAGATTATAATAGTGTAGTATCTTCTCCATGAAGGGGAGCTTTACAACCGGTTTCTGCGGGTCAAATTCCGGCGGATGGATATAGACAATTGCAGGTTGATCTTCTTTATTTATTTTTTTAATTCCCGAACGGATTATCCATGAAGGTAATAATCTCATATAGAAACCACCGGCTACAGGTACTTTTATATGCATAAAAGTAATAACCGAAGGGGGGAATTCAATTAATTTATTCCCGTTGTTTTCCTTTACCACATAAGGGAATACAGGTGCGTCAGGGATTCCGTAAAGATAAGTTTTCATAGGGAAAATACTAGAATCATATTTAAACCCTTCTTCAAGAAGAATATCTAAAGCCCAATATGAATCTTTTGTGATTGTCCAATAAGGTGCCCTGTATCCTAAGACTTTTTGCCGGGATATATTTTCAATTGTACCAACCGCTCTTTTTAAATCTTCTCTAAACTCCTGTTGAGTCTGCCGGTAAACAAGTCTGTGAGCATGACCATGAGTAGCTATCTCGTGTCCTAATGAACTAATTTCCTTAACTAAAGCAGGATACTTTTCTGCAATATAACCTAATATGAAAAATGTTCC
>CAYUVK010000222.1:0-1969 GCA_964448105.1 uncultured Ignavibacteriaceae bacterium | reverse complement strand
AGTAAGACGATGGAAGAAGGGTGTACTTTTTAATCCACGAAAAGCAATTTATCATAAGTTTGATATAGATGAGTTATTACATAAAATATCCGGCGGTAAAACTTCAATAGAAGTTTTTGAAGAAATAATAAATTTTGCTTTTGAAATAAGTGTTCCAATTGATTCAACATTTTGATTCTTATTATACTCTTCAAGAATTCTTTTACCAACCTATTAAAATAAAAGTGAAATAAATTTTTCTAAAAGCAGAATATATTATTCTTTCACAACTTTAATATTCCAGCTTTTATTTCCAATACCGGGAACTTCAACTTTATAAATTACATCTTTACTAAAATCAACAACAGATTTACCGCTTTCCTGTTTAACATTTTTTATTGTAACAATAGTACTATTTCTTACAGTTTTAAAAACAGGTTTAATATTTTTAAGATCAACTGAATTTGCAGCAAAACATTTTATTGTAGAATTAAGCCAATCAATCGAAACACTTACTGTTCCTGGGAAACTGAAATCATAAAATCCGACCTGTCCTATTTTTAAGTTTTGCCCGGGTAAAAGATTTCCCATTTCAATAACTCTAAAATGTTTTTTAATGAACTCTGGAGTAAAAGCTTTAAGTAAATCTTCCGGTTGTAAGATTCCTTCCCATTGCTTTAAAGCTGTAGGTGAGTTATCTGCATAAAGAACTGTAGCGCCGGCATAATCGCCATTAAAAGCTCCGTATTCCTGCAATGCTTTTGCAATTATCTTGCACGCATGATTAAGGTTTAGTGTATCAACATTAATAGCTGGATCTAGTTGTATCCTTCCACCCATTGGAATTCCAAATCTATTGTTCATTTCGTTAATGGTTGCTTGAGCAGTGCTTGCAGGAGGAACAAAGAATTCTGAACGACCCCGTTGATATGCAAAAACCAATGCATGATTAATCTTCCCCGCTTTTATTTCATCGGGCCTGATTAAACCGGCTATTAAGGGAAATCCGCTTGCACGGGATCTGTGGGCGTCTAATTCATTATCCTGTTCAAACCAGGGGCTCTGGACACCGGTACTTCTTAAATTAGTTACTGCTCCCAGCCCTGTAGTCCAAGCACCATCTTTATTTTTTCTTGCTGCCCACATATCCCATTCAATCATTTTAGCAGTATCAATAATACAAAGGTGGTTATCGCTAAAATCGCCTACCGGCGGTGAAGCAATAAAATTAGGAAGAATCGGAATTTGATTCGGCTCTTTAAACCCTTTTCCATAAATCCCCGGACGAGAATTTATTATATTCACTTTTGTGATAGTATCTTCATTTATAAAATATACAGGAACAGACCAATCTTTTATGTTTATATAAAAACCTCCACCGGCAAGGCGATCTATTAATTGATAGGATCGCGGATCTATTTTAACATTTGGGGGAATCCTTTCATTCCATGGACTATAATTGCTGAATGGACGCCAAATATTCTGCCCTGAAGAATTGGTGATGATAAAGAGTGATAAAAGGGGAGTAATTAGTAAATCTTTTATTTTCATATAAGTATAAATTCATCATTATAAATATTAAACTGTTTTACGTATCTACATTTATTTAATCTCCCTTATCTGTTTGTACCAAATGCCTTTTAATTTTTTGCGTAGTCGTTTTTTCAAATTCATTCTCTCTTATATAGAATTTTTTAATTCTCTTAAAAGCAGCAAGCTGCTTATTCGTTTCTACCACGGCATTCGAAATAATTTCATTAATTAATTCGGAAGTTATTTTAACATTATTCTTTGTAGAATATTCGATAAAAGTTTCGGAATTTGTTACAATTTGTGCAGCAATTATTTCATCATGTTTTTCATCTTCCTGTCCGTATACCATACATTCGAGAATGAAAGGATTGCGGCCCAGGATATCTTCAATTTCTTCGGGAAAAACATTTTCCCCGTTATTTGCAATAATAACATTCTTTTTTCTTCCGCTTAAATG
>CAYUVK010000221.1:0-2140 GCA_964448105.1 uncultured Ignavibacteriaceae bacterium | reverse complement strand
CAGCGCCGGATCCGAAAGTGGCAAAGGGATTCCGTGAATTCGGATTTAATTTTGTACAGGGCTATGGCTTAACTGAAACATCTCCAATTCTTGCACTTAACAGGTTAAATAATTTTAAAGATGAAGCAGCAGGACTTCCATTACCCGGCGTTGAAATTAGAATTAATGAACCGGATAAAAACGGTGTCGGCGAAGTGTTTGCAAAAGGAGATAATGTAATGCTGGGTTACTACAATAATCAGAGATTAACTGATGAAACTTTTGAAAACGGGTGGTTCAAAACAGGGGATTTGGGTTTTATAGATAAAGATGGATTTCTCCATTTAAGCGGAAGAAAAAAGAATGTTATTATTGCTAATAACGGGGAAAATGTTTTCCCGGAAGAAATTGAAGATATTTTAAGCCGCAATTCTTTTATTCTCGAATGCATGGTATACGGACAGGAAGATGAAAAGCATGATGAGATAATTGCTGCACAAATTGTAACAAATTCCGAAACTTTTATCGAATACTCTACAAAAAATAACATCAGAATAACCTCAGAATTGATTAATGAAATTATTTCAGATGCTGTAGCAGAAACTAATAGGCAGCTTGCAACTTTTAAAAGAATTAAAAAATTCTACATAAGGGAAAATGAGTTTGAGAAGACAACTACTCAGAAAATTAAAAGACATCTGGTGCAGACAAATATGGAAGATTAGTAGATTTAGATTTTAGAAAATATTTGTTTTAATATTTTACAGGAAAACAAAAAAATAATTGGTTGTTATTTTTTATTAATCTTTTATTCAACCTATTTGCTGAACTTTTATATTAAGCAGCACCCCTCTTAGTTATTTACCCAAAGCTTTGAGCTTTAATTGTATTTTTGAATGTAAAATTTTTAATAATGATTTATATGATTTTTCAACGATTTGTTTATTTTTAAGATTTAATTTTGCCATTAATTTAGGTGAAGTATTTCCATAACCTTTCCCGTTTACAACTCCTTCAATCATAAAAATTGGAGCCTCCGAATCCAGTACCTCCTTAATAGCAGCCGGACCTTTAGCTAACCAGAATTGATTGTTTGATATTTGCGATTGATCTCCGGAAGATAATGTAGACTTATCATCAAACCATAAGCAGTTAAAAGTGCCGAACGAAACGGAAACACTTGAAGTATCAAGTAATGTTTGTTCATCCTGCATTGTAAATTTATTCCCCTGGTAGGTGAATGTAGCAGTCTGAACATACTTCTGGTTATAGTATATTGTATCGGGAAGAGAAGGAATCGGCTGATCAAATAAAATTAATGAATCTGCATAAAGCTTAAATCCTGCATACCCATCCGCACAATAATAAAATTCATTCCCGTAAGAATCCATAATAGTTGCGTAAAAGACTCCGTTTATAGTTGTTGTCCTGTAAAAACTTTCGCAGGAGCTGTCAGACCAGACTTTATAATAATATTCATCTATAGATGAACCATACTCTGCTAAAGATACAGGTGATTTCGGTTCTTCAGGTTCCGATGGTGAACTGGATTTTTTACATGATAAATTAAATAAAGATACAAGAATAATAAAGAAGATAATAATTGATTTCACTTAAACCTCCTAATTGCTGATGAAAATTTATTTATACAACTAAAGCTGTAGTGTGTTAAACCATATCGAAGCATTTCCAAAATATCAGGTTAAGAGTAAATGCGGAAGAAAAGAAGGTCAAATTTACCCCAACCCCATTTAAACTTATCTTTTCAAATTTTGGCTGGAATCTATCCAATTTGGTGCCAGAGATGTGACCGGTTAATAAGTAAATAAACAATACCATGATTTATTAAAGTGAACAAGAAATATAAGAGGAAGGTAAAAAGTATCAGTTTTAAAAAGGAGTATTAATTACAGACTTTAAGTAATCTTGAATAAATTTTAATGTTATTCTTCGCTTAGATGCGTTTGACGGGATTATTTCACTTTCACTAGAACCATCGTCATATCATCGTTCTGTGCGGCTTTCCCCTTGAATGAATTTATCGAATTCCAGATTTCATTCATTATTTGTATTGAGGTAAAATCAGTTTTATTTCTAAGCAATTCGGAAAGCTTGTCTTCACCAAAAAGATCCATATTCTCATTCATTGCTTCGGTTATTC
>CAYUVK010000220.1:0-2212 GCA_964448105.1 uncultured Ignavibacteriaceae bacterium | reverse complement strand
ATGGGTTATGAATAATTCATGGCATACGAACTACAAAGCTTCACAGGAAGGTATAGCATCTTTCAAATATTACTTAAAGCCTCACAACCAATTTGATTATCTTGACAGCTACAAATTCGGAGTGGAAAGTTCGCAGCCGCTTAGGATTATTTACAGCAGCAGTACTATAAAAGATTATAATCAAACAGTAAAACTGGATCCGGAATCTTCTCTGGTAATTTCTATTTTATATCCTGCCAGAGACGGCACCGGTACAATGCTTAGAATTTTTAATCCTACAGATAAAGCAAGTTTTTCTCATCTGACCTGGATGAGAAAAACAAAAGCAAAATACTTCTTAAGTAATGGTGATGAAGAAGAAATACGGGAGATGGGTAATGATATAAAACTTTGTCCATTTGAAGTAATGACCATAAAAATAAAAGAAAGATAAATTAAGGGAGCATAATGAACAAACTATTTTTTTTATTAATAGTTAGCCTGTTGATAATTATGATAACATCCTTACAAGCACAAATTCAAATCATTCCAAAACCGCAGGAATCGAAAATATTAAAAGGGAATTTCTCTCTTATACATGAGATCTCTTTTAAAGCGCCCGGTGTTAATGAGAATCTTAAAAATTATTTTGAGGATTATTTAGGACAAAAGTATAAAATAAAGTTAACTAACAGTGATAATAAAGAAATACCATCTATTACTTTTCAAATCGACAAAGATTTCTTAAATACAAAACCGGAAGCTTACTCTCTTACCATTAATTCAGACAAAATTAATATTGTTTCTTTTACAGAAAAAGGTTTATTTCATGGTATCCAGACATTATTCCAGCTTCTGCCTGATAACTCAAATACCGAAAATGTAAAAATTCAGAATTGTGAAATAACCGACTGGCCGCGTTTTTCCTGGCGAGGCCTAAACCTGGACTGCGCTCGACATTTTATGACTAAAGATTTTATTAAGCGATATATCGATATACTGGCATATTACAAATTTGATGTCCTCCACTGGCACCTTACCGATGACCAGGGATGGAGGATTGAAATAAAAAAATATCCTAAGCTGACACAAATCGGAGCATGGCGCAAAGAAGCAGATGGATCAATTTACGGTGGTTTTTATACCCAGGAAGATATAAAAGAAATTGTTGCATACGCAAAAGCCAGATATATAACAATTTTACCGGAAATAGAAATGCCCGGGCATTGCACAGCTTCTCTTGCCGCATATCCCGAAAATTCATGTACCGGCGGACCTTTTGAAGTACCAATAACATGGGGAGTTTTCAAAGATGTTTATTGCGGCAGCAGGGATTCAACTTTTACATTTTTGGAAAATATTTTAGATGAAGTCATAAATTTATTTCCGGGTAAATATATTCATATAGGCGGCGATGAAGTTCCGAAAGACAGATGGAAGGAATGCCCGAGATGCCAGGCAAGAATAAAATCGGAAGGATTAAAAGATGAAGAAGGACTTCAAAGTTATTTTATAAAGTGTATATCTAATTATCTTAATACCAAAGGGAAGGAAGTAATCGGCTGGGATGAAATTCTTCAGGGAGGACTCGCGCCGGGTGCAATTGTAGAATCATGGCAAAGTTTTCAAGGTGCAGTAGAAGCAGCAAATTTAGGTCATTATGCTCTTTCTTCACCGGCTTCCTTTACTTATTTAAATTCGAGTCCCGAGTATCTTGATCTTCGTACAGTATATTCATTTAATCCGATTCCTGATGGCCTTCCTGCAGATGAAACGAAATATATTTTAGGCGGTGAAGCAAGCTTATGGACAGAAAATGCACCTCAGGAAAAAGTAGATACACAATTGTTTCCCAGAATTCTCGCGCTGTCCGAAGTGTTTTGGAGCGATCCGAAAGATAGAGATTTCAATGAGTTTCACGCGCGAGTAGAAAAAACTTATGATGACTTGACAGCTCATAATATAAAATATGGTGCGGAATCAAAGGCGATAACTTTTTCCACTTCATATAATAAAGAGAAGAAAGAATTTACGGTAAATATTAATACTGCCCAGAAAGGTCTAACTATCCGTTATACTGAAAATGGAAACGAACCGGATTCAGCATCAAGTATTTATACTGAGCCAATTAAAATTGACAAAACCGTAAATTTGAAAATTGCGGCTTTCCGTAATGGACATGCCATAGGTAAGCAAACAAACTTATCATTCGATTTTCATAAAGCATTAAATG
>CAYUVK010000219.1:0-2219 GCA_964448105.1 uncultured Ignavibacteriaceae bacterium | reverse complement strand
ACCAATTTTAAAGGATAACTTTTATATTTTCAGAGTTCTATATCGGATTTGAGGTTTTAGATAAAACTCACACCAGTCGATTAAAAACACAAAAAAAATTATATTGTTTTTAATACAAAGGAAAAAATTATTACGTTTGTAATTAACATTAAAAATTAGGAAAGAATGCGAAAAAAATTAAAACGTTTGACACAGAACAATTATTTCATAGCCATATGATATTAATTTTAAAATAATAGTAAAATTAAATATTAAAAAAATATAATTTCTTAATCAAAATCTTTATTAGTCATGAAATATAGAAAATTAAGTAACACCGGTGAAAAATTATCGGCAATAGGTCTTGGTTGTATGGGGATGAGTCAATCTTACGGGGAAAATAATGATGAAGAATCTATCGCCACATTAAATCTAGCAATAGAACTTGGTATTAATTTTTGGGATACTTCGGATTTTTATGGACTCCATCATAATGAAGAATTAATTTCAAAAGTCTTGGCTCCAAACCGTGATAAAGTATTCATCGCAACCAAATTCGGTATTAGAAAAAAAGACGACGGAAGTATTTTTATTGACAATTCCTCCAAGTATATAAAGCAAGCAGTTGAAGGAAGTTTAAAACGTTTAAATGTTGATGTAATAGATCTTTATTATGCACACAGGATAAATCCCAAATTCCCCATAGAAGAGACAATAAATACTATGGCTAAACTTGTAAAAGAAGGGAAAGTGCGTTATTTGGGTTTATCTGAGGTTTCTTCTTATACTTTACGAAAGGCGAACAGAGTATATCCTATTACAGCCCTTCAATCTGAATATTCAATATTAACACGCGATATTGAGAAACAAATTTTACCGGTTTGCAGAGGACTGGAAGTTACTTTTATCCCGTTTAGTCCAATTGCCAGGGGGCTTTTGTCAAATACCGTAAATAAGAGTGATTTGCCTTCTAATGATATGCGGAGAACACTTCCGCGTTTTGATGATGAACATTGGGAGAATAATGAAAAGCTAGTTAAAGATTTTTCCGATTTTGCAAAACAAAAAAAATGTACACCTGCACAATTAGCCCTGGCATGGATACTAGCTCAGGGTGATGATATAATTCCAATCCCCGGTACTAAACATAGAAAGTATTTGAAAGAAAATGCTAAAGCAATTAATATTGATTTGACAATGGAAGACCTGGAAACGATTGACAGCTTAATTAAAAAATATCCAAATATAGGAAACCGTTATAACGAAACTTTGCAAAGGCTGGTTGGTAAATAAAAAAATTCACATTTTTGAAATTCCCATCAGGGTATTTTTTTCTCTTGTGATTTATATACCTCATACCAATCGCTAAAGAGAGGCTGGTATGGGAATGCATAAATTCTACCGCCAAAGCCAATCCTCCTTACAGTTACAGTGTTAATCTGTGTTATACCTGTATTTATTTTAACTCCATATTCTGTGGCAAGTCCGGCGACATATTTTTTCAATCTTTCTCTCAACTCAAACCCTTTCTTTATTCCGATAATTTCATCTTTAATATTAGTAAATGATGTATCCACCGGTTTCCCGGATTTACGTTTATCAATTAATTTTATTAAGGCATAGCCATCGGGAGTTTTAATAGGCCCGTAAATTTCTCCAACTTTTATTTCATTAGCAAATTTTCCTATTTTGCCATGAGTAGTTATGGAGAAATATCCCAAATCGCCACTTTTTTCTTTTAAAGAATCTATTATAGAATATTTATTTGCTGTTTTTTCAAATGATAAGCCGTTATTAATTTCTTTTAAAGCGTCTTCGATTTTATTTAAGCTATCAGCCAATATTTCCTTAACATGCACTTCATCCGGATTAAAAATCATATCATAATTCTTAGTATAATATTCATAGGCTTCGGCATTAGAAACCGAAATTGAATCATAAATCATCCTCTCTAATTTTTGAGAGAGATAATAATCTTCCCAGATCTTTTTATCATTTTTAACGGAAGGTAAATTTTGAATACCATGCTTGTATGCTGCCCGAACAAGAAGCTCGTTCTGGATATAATCTTTTACATATTTATTGAACACCCATGTTATGTTTCGCATACCTGCAGAATCCACTTTGAATGAACCGTATCCTAACTGCGTCAAGAATTCATTTACAGTTTCGGGATCATGCTGAAATTTAATAAAAGTTTTTTTAAAATTATTTTTTCCAAGAGAATCCATTATCTTTTC
>CAYUVK010000218.1:0-2363 GCA_964448105.1 uncultured Ignavibacteriaceae bacterium | reverse complement strand
CTTTTCTTTTCATCCAAACAGAAAAAACCAAAATAAGCAAAAAAAATATTTTTTTAATAAGGGTTTGCATTATGTAGGGGATTGGCATACACATCCAGAAATTACTCCGAGTCCATCAATTATAGACATATCAAGTATGAAAGATTGTTTTATTAAGTCAATACATCAATTAAATTATTTTATTTTAATTATAGTTGGTTCCTCTACAGATCCTTTAAGTATATATGTTTCTCTAGTTAATAAAAATAATGTATTTCAATTAGAAGCTTTAGCTTGAAAGAAATAATACATTTTTATAAAAAAGTGTATGCAAATTACTATTATTAATTTTTATAAATCTGAAGTTTGACTTTTTAATATATCAGCCACTCATCATAAACTAATTCCCAATATTTAAACATTTTCTTATTTTTTAGTATTTCCTTTAATACATTCAACAGGGTGATCAAATGAAAAAAATGAATACTAAACTTTTTTACTTTTTCCTGCTTATTGCTTTTGCTTTTTCCTGCCGGGTTATGCTTCCGCAAACCAAAGCCGAAAAGATAGAGACTCTGCTTAATCAATATTATAAGTATAAAGTTTTTAACGGTTCTGCTTTAGTTGCAGAAAATGGGAAAGTCATTTTTAAAAGAGGTTTTGGACTGGCAAATATTGAATGGGATATTCCAAATACCCCGGATACTAAATTCAGGATCGGTTCAATGACAAAACAATTTACTGCAATGCTTATAATGCAGTTTGTTGAAGAAGGAAAATTAAAGCTTAATGTGCCGATAACTACTTACATCCCGGATTACCCTAAAGACAAAGGGGATAAAATAACCATTCATAATCTACTCACGCATACTTCGGGAATTCCCAATTATACCGATCTGCCATCATTTGCAAATATTGTCAGGAACCCAATAACCCCAATTGATTTAATTAAAACCTTCTGGGATCTTCCTCTTGAATTTGAACCCGGTGCAAAGTTTAAATACAGCAACTCGGGATATATTGTTCTTGGATATATAATTGAAAAAGTAACGGGGAAAAGTTATGAGGATGTTTTAAAGGAAAAGATACTTGAACCATTAGGGATGAAGAATTCCGGTTATGATCATACGGCAGATATACTTCCTAAACGTGCTTCAGGTTATGACAAAATTGGAACGGAATATTATAATACTTCTTATATTGATATGTCCGTCCCTTATTCAGCTGGTTCTCTATATTCAACGGTGGAGGATTTGTATCTCTGGGACCAGGCACTTTATACTGATAAGCTTCTTTCAAAAAAATATATGGATAAAATCTTTACTCCTTATTCCAAACCGCCCTTTGCGGATGGCTATGGCTACGGTTGGGGACTCTCTAAAAAACATTTTGATAATGTTGAAGATTCATTAAATATTGTGCTGCATGGGGGTGCAATAAACGGTTTTAATTCATCAATATTAAGGATTACCAACAGTAAAGATTTAATCGTTCTTTTAAATAATACGGGGGGTACAAACCTGCAGGAAATAAATAATAAAATAATTGATATCCTCTATGAACAACCCTATGAACCGCCGCAAAAACCATTGATGTTAAGCTTTACTGAAATTCTTAATGAAAAGGGAATCGATGAAGCCTCCGATTTCTACAATAAAAAAATTGAAGAAGGAGAAAAAATACCGGAGTTTTCAATGAATATTTTAGGTTATAGTTACTTAAATAAGAAACAATATAAAGAAGCAAAGAGCATCTTCAAATTAAATGTAAAAGCTTATCCTGAATCTTTTAATGTGTATGACAGTTACGGTGAAGCTTTAATGCTGAGCGGCGATAAAGAAGATGCAATAACAAATTATAAAAAATCTGTTGAGCTGAATCCTAATAATGTTGAAGGTATAGAAAAATTAAAAGAGCTTGGAGTTGATGTCACATTACCGGAAACTGTGAATGTGAATCCGAATGTTTATGATTCGTTAACCGGCAAATATGAATTAAATCCGCAGTTTGCACTTACAATAACAAAAGAAGGGGATGAACTTTTTGTGCAGGGGACAGGGCAGTCTAAAATTGAGTTATTTCCCAAATCGGAAATGGAGTATTATACTAAGGCTGTCAATGCGCAGATTACTTTTGTGAAAGACGAAAGTGGCAAAATAGTAAAATTGATTTTACATCAGAACGGGAAAAACATGCCGGGCGAAAAAGTAGAATAGATTATGAAACCCCTCCTTTGTCGGGGGTGACCAAATAGTAAAATTTTTGGCACCCCTTTTTTCAATAAATCTTCTTTTGACTCTCAGTTGTTTAATAAAAAAATTATAAAATCTCTTGCCTAATTGATGGCAAGAGATAACTTTTTGATATTATGAGATATACTTAAT
>CAYUVK010000217.1:0-2403 GCA_964448105.1 uncultured Ignavibacteriaceae bacterium | reverse complement strand
ATTTCTCTTACTTTAAGTTGACGCCTATGCGATTTAATCGGGATCCCTCGAAATGACACTTCCTTACTTTTGGCTCAGCCTCTATCTTTTATTATTTTTATAATTCAAAATAATTCGCAATCCGCAATTAAAAACTCGAAATTAGTCTATGGATTCAAAAAAATATAACAATATTAAACTGGGTTTCAGCATTGGAGAGGGAATTTTAAGCTTTGTGTTAATTCTTCTTTTTGTACTTACAGGATTAAGCCTGGGCTTACAAAATTATATCAATCAATTTACGTCTAATTCATATATACTTTTTCTTCTGTTTACAATAGCAACCGGAATTGCCGGAGCAATAATTTTTTCCCCGATTAATTTTTATACCGGTTTTTACCTGGAACATAAATATAATTTATCTAATCAGACTTTTTTTAAATGGATCTGGGAGGGCGCAAAAGGCATTGCTGTATCTTCAATTATTGGGCTGCCAATCCTTTTATTTTTCTATTACACTTTAAATCAATTTGGAAATCTCTGGTGGCTGCCGTTTGCAATTGTTCTTTTTCTTGTATCGGTAATTTTAGCGAGGGTAGTTCCGGTTTTGATATTGCCTTTGTTTTATAAAGTTACTCCAATTGATGATGAAGAATTAAAAAATAGAATTAATATTTTAGCAAAAGGTGCTGGAATTAAAGTAGAGAACGTTTATAAATTCGATATGAGTAAAAATACGAAAAAGGCTAATGCAGCATTTACCGGGATTGGTAAATCAAAAAGGATTTTGCTGGGCGATACTCTTCTTGAAAGTTATACTAAAGATGAGATTGAAACAGTCATTGCTCACGAGTTGGGTCATTATAAGAAAAAACACATAATCAAAAATATAATAATAGGGACTGCTGCAAGTTTTCTTACTTTATTCCTTATATCTTATTTTTATAAAATTTCCATTTACTGGTTCGGGTTTGATAAAATAACAATAATTGCAGCACTGCCGATCCTTTCGTTATGGATAATGTTAATTGGATTAATTCAGACTCCGTTAACAAATATTCTCTCGAGAAAGTATGAATATGAAGCGGATGAATATGCTCTTTCTTCAACAAGAAAACCGTTATCATTCAAGTCTACTTTGGAAAAACTAACTGAACAGAATTTAGGAGATAAAGATCCGCATCCTTTTGTTGAGTGGTTCTTTTATAGTCATCCATCAATTAAAAATAGAATTTCTGCATTGGAAAAGTTTGCCAATGAAAAAAATATAGTTGAAGAAATTATTGATATCACTCCGGGGAAATAAAGCATGTATAATTAAGGTTGTCACGGATCAAGTATGATAGAAATTAAATTTAGAAAGTAATTAGTGTTATCATATATTAAAATTTTTTTTATCATTATTCACACAATTATCTGCTCAATCTTTGCAGCAATATTTTCGTTGGACAGAAGCTTTTAT
Source organism: uncultured Ignavibacteriaceae bacterium (assembly GCA_964448105.1). GTDB lineage: Bacteria > Bacteroidota > Ignavibacteria > Ignavibacteriales > Ignavibacteriaceae > CAVQBP01. Next base: position 962 of record CAYUVK010000217.1, on the reverse strand, counting down.
CTTTATTATAAATTATCAAAAGTCTTCTCAAAAGGAATTTTATTAATATCGGGTATTAAATTGTCGGTAACTGGGCTAGAAAATTTCGATCATAAAAAAATTTATGTATTTGTATCCAATCACAGCAGCCAATATGATATACCTTCACTCCAATATGCTATCCCGATTCCAATAAGCATTGTATTTAAAAAAGAGTTAAGTAAAATACCGTTATTTGGCTGGCAGTTAAGAACCGGTCCTTATATTATGATTGACAGAACAAATACCGAAAGTGCCTTGAAAAGTATTGAAAAAGCAAAAAAAAGGATGATTGAAAAAAAACTTTCTCCATTGGTATATGCAGAAGGTACGAGAAGTAAAACCGGGGAAGTCCAACCCTTTAAAAGAGGAGCATTTTATCTAGCTGCAAAAGTTGGATTTCCTATTGTCCCGGTTTCAGTTAGCGGTGCTTCAAAAATATTACCCAAAGGAAAATTTAAAATAAAAAGCGGAACAATTTTCGTACATTTTGATAAACCGATTTCGACTAAAAATATTTCGAATAGAAAAGATGAACTTGAACTTATGGAAAAAGTAAGGGATATTATAATTTGTAATTTAAAAAATTAGGAATTTTATGGCGGTAACAATAAAAGATGTTGAGCATATTGCAGAATTAGCAAGATTAAAATTTAATGAGAAAGAACTCGATAATTTTACACACCAGCTGAATGAAATTCTATCCTATGTGGAAAAGCTTAATGAACTTGATACAGAGAATGTTGAACCTTTATCTCACCCGGTTGAAAATATTAATGTCTTTAGAGAAGATGAAGTGAAGCCTTCGGTTGACAGGGAAGAAGCTTTAAAAAATGCACCTGATAAGAACGAGCTCTTTTTCAAAGTTCCTAAAGTAATTGATCAATAGAATATTTGCCGGTCTTTCCATTGTTCATTGTTAATTGAAAATTCTTAATTATTAA
>CAYUVK010000216.1:0-2512 GCA_964448105.1 uncultured Ignavibacteriaceae bacterium | reverse complement strand
AAAATGATCCTGCCGTTTCTAAAATGGATATAAGTAAGCTCGATTCGAAAATATATGGCAGTAATAAATTCTTTCCATTAGCAGCGGCACAATTCAATAAACCTTATGTTATGCGCTATGCAAAGGTTATCTCTTTGGAAGTTTCGCCGTTTCAATTCAACCCGGTAAGCCGTGAATTAATTTTTAACAAAAAAATCATCTTAACAGTAAATTATAATAATAAAGAAATTACGGGAAAAAATGTTCAAGATAAATTTACGGAGGATTTTTTAAGATCTTCGGTAGTAAATTATAATCAAGCAATAAACTGGATATCAAAACCTGTAAACGTATCATTACAAAAAACCACTTCGTATTGGTATGATCCTAATAAAGATTACTATAAAATATTTTTAAAAGAAAAAGGTATTTACAGGTTAACTTTTGATGAATTATCCAATTTAGGTATTCCAAATGGAATTTCCGTTGATAAACTTGAGATCCTAAACGAAGGAGAAAATATACCGATTGATATTCATGATGTGAACAATGATGGAATATTTAATTCCGGAGATTATATTCAGTTTGTGGGATATCCTCCTAAACCATCTCCATATTGTTCCTGGAATATTTATAATGTTGATAATGTTTACTGGTTTTCATATCAGAGTGATACTCCTCCCGATACTTTTAAAGTAATTGACGGTTACCCGCAAACAGTAAATAAAAAAATTGAAAGTACGCTTTATACCCTGCATTATGAGAAGGATTCTTTATATGAAAGATTGGGATATGCCCCGGATGGGAATAGGGATTTTTGGTTTTGGGGGTCTGCCGAAGGCTCTAAAGGAACACCAAAGGATATATTTAGAACTACGTTTCCTAAAATGAAAAATTGGGTTTCAGATTCAAGCAAAATTACTATTCGCGCAGACTTACACGGTTTAACAACTTATGATGCTTATAATCCTGACCACGTGGCAAAAATATTTATAAATAATCAATTAGCGGGTACAATAGCCTGGGATGCGGAAACAAGGGCAACTTTTGAAGGGGTTGATACTGTAGGTTCAAATGGAATTCAAATTAACCCGCAAAATACTTTTGAAGTATCAGTTGACGGAGCTACAATAAACAACAGTGATCTAATAAGAGTGAACTGGTTTGAAATAGAATACTGGAGGGCTCTAAAAGCCGATTCAATTAATTTATCTTTTGAGAGTTCCAGCGGAATGACCGGTATAAATACTTACAGCATTACAAACTGGTTATCAAATAATATGGAAATTTATATGCCTCAAAGGGGTGAAGTGATTTTAAATCCGCAGATACTTAATAATTCAAGCAAGGAAGTTTTATTTAATGATAGTGTTAATGAAAAAACAGAATACTTTTGTGTATCAAATGATTATTTCCTCTCCCCGGATTCAATAATAAAAGATAATCCGTCGGATTTAAGAAATACTGAAAATGGTGCTGATTATTTAATTATTACTCATCCGAAATTTATTAAAGCTGCACAAGATCTTGCAGGTTATCGCTCACAACATTTAGAAGGGTATTCAAATCCCAGGGTAAAAGTAGTGGAAGTTCAAGATATATATGATGAGTTTTCAAACGGCTTATTGAATCCGTATGCGATAAAAGATTTTGTTAAATACACATTTAATAATTGGAATGGAGTCCCACCACAATATGTAGTTTTAATGGGAGATATGAGTTATGATTACCGGCATGTTCTTTCATCAAGCAGATTAAACTATATACCTTCAATTCCATATCAGCAAATTCGTTATGGGCAGGCAGTTTCCGATAATAATTTTGTTGCAGTTTCCGGTACCGATGTATTTCCGGATATGGCAATCGGGAGACTTTCATGTGAAACTCTTGATGAAGCAAATGTTTTAGTTGATAAAATTCGTAAATATCCGGAAGATAACGGTAAACAATGGAAACAAAATGTATTATTAATTGGAGGCGGCAGTGATGCTGCAGATGAAAATTTTTTTCATTTCAATGATGAGAATTTATATCTGCAAAATAGTTTTATAGTCCCGCAGGGATATACTACAAGTAAAGTTTTTGGATACCCTACTAATGCTGCCCAGTTTCCATTCAAAGGTGAAGGACCGGAAATCAGGCAAAAAATGGATGACGGGTGTGTGATTGCAAATTATTACGGTCATGGAGGAAGTGCGCAATGGGACCTGATTTTTCTTAATGACGATATATATCAGCTTGATAATGGCGGGCGGTTGCCAATGATTTTTAGTGTTACGTGCTATACTGCGCACTTCGATAACCAGGATGTGTTTGGAGAACAATTTGATAAAGTGCCTGGAAAAGGTGCTATCGGATTTTGGGGTCATACCGGTCTTACATTTTGGGATTATGGGTTAGCAATTAATGATGAAATATTCCACCAGATTTTTAATAACAATAAATACATTATAGGTGATGCAATTTTAGATGCCAAATCAGTATTCCTTTCTGATTCTTCGAATGAGTTTACACAAGATCATATAGCTTTATT
>CAYUVK010000215.1:1576-2557 GCA_964448105.1 uncultured Ignavibacteriaceae bacterium | reverse complement strand
AAAACTAAGAGAATCCAGAATAGATTTTGAGTTGATTCCAACTCCTACCTTGTGGGCTCCATTTTGTATATCGGAACCATTACTAATTAACCTAACATAGGTTTTAAAAGTAGAATTAGGAACAATATCTTCAGCTTGAAAAGGTAGTGATATGGTGCCGTTAGTACTTAAAACATTCCATGTCCAAACTTTATTTTCCTGCCAAAATGGAAGTTGAACCCTGGGAATTACCGGATCATAATACCAGAGTCTTACATCTTTCTCAAAATGCTGATAATTCAAATAATTATTAATTGTATCATTACTTGAAAAATTTGAAGATGAATCAACTTTAATTCTTCTGCCATACTGCCCTCCCCATGTTAACCATATATAAGTAGTATCAGTATATCTATTCATATAGTTGAGGTAATCTGTTCCTTGTGCTACTATTTGCCGATAACCAGGTGAGCCGTAATTCATTTGTGCCCAAAACTCGATGTAATCATTAGAGGAAAATATTCCTAATTGATCCTGCTTTTTAAATAAAGGAAGCTGCTTTCCCCTGCAGTATACTTTAATCGTATTGGGATCAATACTTGAGGGATTTAGTCCATAGCTAATTAAATCTTGGTAGGTTATTCGATAAATACCATCAGAGGGAACTGCAAGTTTAACATATTCATTTGAATAATTAATCCAGCTGTCGGTTGTATCTGAAAAGGCGAAAAGTTTTCTAAATGATCTTAAATCCTTGGCATAATCATAATTTAATATAACCTTTTTTAATATTTTATCATATGCTCCTTCGGCGGTTTTATTAATAGGATATGCCCTAGCATTTTTATAGTTCACATTTAAATTTGTATTCAACATTAATTTTACTTGATTCAATTTCCAATTAAATGTAACAGGATTAATTTCAATTATCGCACAATAATAATTTCTTATCCATGTATAGCCTTTAAGATTACATTCGTTTTTGGGATACTGATCAAATTG
>CAYUVK010000215.1:0-1566 GCA_964448105.1 uncultured Ignavibacteriaceae bacterium | reverse complement strand
GAAAATATTCTCTTTGAAGCCCTATGCTTTCATATTTCAACGTGGAGTCATTTACTTTTTTTACGGCCGGGTTAACTTCAACTGAAACATTTGAAAATGATTGATATTGCTGACCACTTAAATAAACATTGACTTCGCTTTCGGGTGGAATAGCAAGATAAACAATCTTGGATGGAAGCGCAGGTGAACCTGGTTTACTATAATCAATTGCATCTGGGAAATTTATTGATGAGCCTTTTGTACTTTTTGTAACCGAATATTTTTCAGAAAAACTCAAATTTATTATAAAGCTATTATTCTTTTTTATAACCTTCATCGGAGTTAATTGTGCATAGTCTGACGAGGATATAATAAAGAATAAATAAAGCAGTAAAGTAAATTTTATTTTCATAAATAAAATTTATTTAAACAGTACCTGAATAAAGGACCAACTTTTTCAGAAAATTCCATAAAATTAATATTTACTTTCATACATCCAAAATAATAAGAATTTTAATCTTAAAATTATTCATATTTATTTACTTGTATACTTTAATCTTATGCTCAAAATCAAAAAAATAAATTTTGGAATACCCAAGATATATCTATTCCAAAGACGTCTTGGTTCGGTAATCAATCTGAATAACCACTCTACACCTATATTTCTAAGCGGCTTGGGTATTCGCTTAACCTTACCAATATAAAATTCTAAAAAATTACCTACACAAATAATTTTTTTGTTTTCCAAGTAATCATTTAATTTGGCACTAAAAATTTCTTGTCTCGGAACTCCCATACCAACAATAATAACATCTGGATTTGTTTTTTGTACATTAATCAAAATTTCTTCCTCTTTTTCAATTGTAAAATAGCCGTGTTGATATCCACAAACATTTAAGCCCCTTTTCTCAAAGTTTTTTACATCTTCTTCAATAAAATTTCCGCCAATTAGATATATTTTTCTCTTTGTTTCTATCAAATACTCAAGTATTTTCTCATTAAGATCACTTGCATTAAATTTCTGCACATCCTGAAAATTTAAAAATTTTAGAGCTAAAAAAACACCTATACCATCCAAATATGTATTAAACTTTTCATCAATAATATATTTATACTCGGGAGTGTTCGTATATAAATTATAACAATGCTGATTAAAATAGGTTAATAATAAATTTTGTTTTGGTTCATTAAATACTTTCAATAACTCTAGTACACGATCACTATTAGTAATAATATTCCCTTTTATAAAAATCATTTTCCAAGTAATAAATCGTTATAAATATTATCAAGCTTTTTAAAATAATTTTCGCATGAAGTATTTTCTTTTACTTTTATATATAGATTATCTACTAAAGATTTTGCTTCTTTAGAATGAGCTAGTATATACTTAACTTTTTCAGCAAGCTGGTTAACATTTCCTGTTTCGAAAAGTAAACCATTTACTCCATCTTCAATAAACTCTGCGATACCTCCAATTTTTGCTCCTATAAAAGGTTTTTTACATAAACCTGACTCAAGCATAACATAAGGGAAAGAATCCATTCTTGAAGGTAATACAACAATATCAGCAATTGAATAAAAGGTTGC
>CAYUVK010000214.1:0-2673 GCA_964448105.1 uncultured Ignavibacteriaceae bacterium | reverse complement strand
GGCGATTAAATTATTCAATAAAAGTAAAGGGAATAAGGTTCATGGAATATTTATTTTATATAATCTCATTTCTTTGGATAATATCAGAAGTAATCTTAAGCAAATTACTAAAATCAGATGTAAGTAATTCTTCATCGGATTATGATAAAGGTACATTAAAGAAACTATGGATTACAATCATAATTAGTATAGCTGTTGGAATTTATGTTAGTTCATTTCCATTTGGAAGAATTACAGTTTGGAAATATTTGAGTCTTTTTGGATTAATATTGATATTGTTTGGGTTAGTTATCAGATGGATTGCAATACTTACATTGAAAGAATATTTTACAGTTGATGTTAATGTAATCAAAAATCAGAAAGTAATAAGAAATGGTATTTATAAAATAATCCGGCATCCATCATATTCAGGTAGTCTGACTTCTTTTCTTGGTTTGAGCATAGTCTTTTCAAATATATTCAGTATCATCATTATAAATGTTCCAATTATTCTAGCCATTATTCATAGAATAAAAGTAGAAGAAGAAGTATTGATTCAAAATCTTGGTCAAGAATACCTAGAGTATTCAAAATCAACAAAGAAATTGCTTCCCAAAATTTATTAGGGAAAAATAAGAATTAACAAGCATCTACTATCGCCTAATAAAGCAATTTAAGCCTACTAAGTATACCTATTCACAACTCTATCCCCTCTTTCAATACATTCAGTCCAATCGGAAATTTCTTCCTTGTCCATTCTTTTTCATCCCATAAAATATAACCAACCAGCCTGAAAGAATCATTCATTTACCTAATAGTGATGGTTTAATAGAATGCAGGATTCGTTTTTATTTTGAGAATGTATAATTCATTTTTTTAGTTTTTAATTTTCCTCCAAATAACTAAATCACTTATTAACTTACACTGATTAATGATAAGGGATTTTTTACCCGTAACCTTTTTACTTTTTTCTTGCCATCAGAATGTAAGGGTTCAAAATTTAAGTAAAATAATGTAATATTAATCTTTTACGAATTGTTAAGAATTATTGTTTATATGAAATAAAATTAGCAACTTTGCAATGTAAATATTCTCTATACCTTAAGGGAGGGACAGGAGCAGTATTTAGCAGTTTTCTTTAATATTCTTACCTTTTTAGATTCTCCCCTGAGCATCGAGGATACTTTTAAATTAATTTTGGAGGTAATATGAAAAAATCCTTTTCTATATTGCTTACTTTTCTTTTAGCATTTTTTATCGTGTCAGCAAATGCTCAAGTTAAACTCGGTCTGCAGGCAGGAATCAATCTTGCAGATGTTAATGTAGACCCGCTACCGCAAGGTTATGAAACAAGTATGCGAACGGGTTTTATGGCTGGAGGTATCCTAAATTTTAATTTTTCACCCTTATTAAGTTTACAGGCAGAACCAGCCTATATTCAGAAGGGTGCAGCAGTTGATATTTCCGCAACAGAAAACGGGGCAAATATTAAAGCAGAAGGAACCTATTCTGCAAAATATCTTGATATTCCAATTTTACTGAAAGCCTCTTTTGGAAATCAACAAGTAAAACCCTTTTTAATGGCTGGTGTCTCCGTAGCATTCTTACTTGGAGACGTTAAACTTAATTTAGATAAAATTACGATGAATGGACAAGATGTAACCAGCCAGGTGCCAAGCGACCAAAAGGAACAAACACAAAAAGGGAAAAGTATAGATTTTGTACTGAATTTAGGTGGTGGTGTATCGATTCCTTTGGAGCAGGTAGAACTTTTTATAGAAGGACAGTATAATTTAGGACTTACCAATGTGAATGACGAACCAAATGATGACACAAAAATTAAAACCAAAGGTATTCAGATTAAAGCAGGAGCGTTATTTCCTCTATAGAAATTAATTTAATTACCTGTTCTCAACTTAATATTCCTTCAACTTAAATATTATCTTCTGTAAAATCCCTGCAATAATGTGCAGGGATTTTTTTGAGTGTTTATCTGAAAAAAATTAAATAATTTTTACAATATTTATTTTGCTTAATTCGTTATAAAATAAGGAAATTTTGTCATGGTAAAAATTTCACTCTTTTTCATTTCATTTTTATTAGGAACAATGTGCTATTCACAAGAAAAAATATTGGATGTTCAGGTTGTAACTTCTGAATTTGAACGGATTGAAATTATTCGAATGCGGTCTGGTAATGATTTATTAACAGGCTTAAATGAAGCTGTAAAGAAAAGAAATATAAAAAATGCAGTTATTCTGGCTGGAATTGGTTCTGTGACAGATTATCATTTTCATGTAGTTAGCGATAAGAATTTACCTCCGGCCGAAGAATTCCCAAAAGCATCAGTTCCAAAGGACTTAATTTCTGTACAGGGCTATATTCTGAATGGACGCGTTCATGCTCACATAACATTGTCTGATGAAAATAGCGTCATTGGTGGTCATTTGGAGCCAGGAACAAAAGCACTGACTTTTTTTATTGTAACAATTGGTGTATTACCCGATGACTTGAATATTGAATATTTAGATAATTATAAATTCTAAGAGCGTTAAAATATAATTATTAGCTATGTAATAACAATTTTTTTGTTATTTTTTTATATTTTCTTTTATTTATTACTAGTAGAAGAAAAACACATAACGTTATAAGGGATTCATGCCGAAGCGAGCCGAGGCATAATCCTTTGTTGGA
>CAYUVK010000213.1:0-2708 GCA_964448105.1 uncultured Ignavibacteriaceae bacterium | reverse complement strand
GTACAAGTGCAAGTGAGATTCTTGCACTTGAACTTGAGTAGAAGCCTATAATTTAAAAAATATTCTTTGTAGTTTGAGATTAACATTTTTGTAAAACAATATAAAATAAAAATGGGTTGGAATTATAATTTTATCGATCATACTGCCGATATTGCTGTTGAGGTTAAAGGTGATACTATTGAGGACCTGTTTATTGCCTCAGCTTCAGCCTGGCAGGAAAGTGTTATTGAAAAGAATGAGTTAAATTCTTCTGTTAAGAAGCAAATAAATATTGAGGATCTTTCACATGAAGAACTGCTTGTTCATTTTTTAGATGAGTTGAATTTTTTATTATTAACTAAAAAATGGATCTTAGCGAAGATCAATAAAATTGAAATTAAAAAGATAGAAGATAAGTTCAATTTAAAAGCAGATATAACCGGAGAAAATATTAATGAAAAAAGACACCAAATAAAAGTGGAGATTAAAGCCGTAACTTTTCATCAAATGGAAATAAAAAAAATAAACAGTAAATACTCTACTCGAATTGTTTTTGATATTTGATAAAGAATAAAAAATTAATATAAATAAATGTAAAAATGAAAAAAGAAGATAAAATATTATTATTAATTGATAGTATAGTTAATGTTGCAATTGGTTTGCTTTTACTTTGTTATCCTTTAGGTATAGGTAAAATTTTAGGATTGCCTAAATCGGAAGAAGACTTTTATGTCTTAATTCTTGGGGCTGTAATATTAGGCATTGGAATTGCTCTATTTATTGATTTAAAATATTATGATAAAGGTATGAGAGGCTTAGGATTAGAAGGTGCAATAGCAATAAATATTATAGCCAGTGTAGTCTTAATAATAATATTAATTTTTGGTACGTTAAACATTTCAGATGTTGGGCTTATAATTTTATGGTTTATCGGTATTTTAGTATTTTCTATAGGAATAGTGGAATATTTTCGTAATAAATTATTTAAAAAATAATCCAAGTATTTTTATAGAGCATATAAGAAGAGAGCCTATCGAATAGATGGATTCAAGTGCAAGTGTAAGTTCGTGAGAAGGAACAAGCGGGAGGCAATTTTTATGATAGTCAATGGAATTGAATTAACAAAAATACGGGAGAATCTTTGGGAAATTCCCAAATCAGGGGGAATGAATGTTCCGGGAAGAATCTATATTTCAAGAAAAATGATTGAAAAGAATTTAACCAACGATGAAGCATTAAAGCAGGTTGTTAATGTTGCACATCTTCCCGGTATCCAAAAATATAGTCTAGCAATGCCGGATATCCACTGGGGATACGGATTCCCGATTGGCGGTATAGCAGCAACAGATATTGAAGATGGTGTAATTTCTCCGGGCGGAGTCGGCTATGATATAAACTGCGGAGTAAGACTTGCAGTTACTTCCTTGGAATATAAATCCATTGAAAATAAAATCGGCAGCTTAATAAACAATTTATTTAATAATATTCCCACAGGTGTTGGTGCGAGCGGAGCAATAAAAAAGCTTACTTCAAAAGATATGAAAAAACTATTAAGCCAGGGTTCTGTTTGGGCTCTGGAGCATGATCTCGGACTTCCTTCGGATATTGAGTTTACCGAGGAAAGCGGAACCTTGAAAAACGCTGATGCGGATACTGTAAGTGAAAGAGCAATTGAAAGGGGAGTAGATCAGGTTGGTACTCTTGGATCGGGAAATCATTTTTTAGAAATAGATGTAGTTGATGAAATTTATAATGAACGTGTTGCGGAAGTTTTTGGATTATTTGCCGGGCAAATTGTCGTTTTAATCCATACAGGTTCAAGGGGACTTGGATACCAGGTGTGTGATGATTATTTGAAAGTCCTTGTAAGGGAAAGTAAAAAATATGATTACTCATTACCCGATAAACAATTAGCATGTGCGCCAATAAATTCTAAAGAGGGAAAAGAATATTTATCTGCAATGCAGGCTGCGGCAAATTTTGCATGGAATAATCGGCAGGTAATTATGCATCATGCAAAAAAAAGTTTTATGGATACTTTTAAAATGTCTGAATCTGAATTAGGTTTTAAGCTTGTTTACGATGTCTGCCATAATATTGCAAAGATTGAAGAGCATAATATTGATGGTATAATGAGAAAGGTATGTGTCCATCGGAAAGGTGCAACAAGAGCTTTCCCGCCCGGCAGTAAAATGATTCCGGAAAAATATAGAGAAGTTGGTCAGCCTGTTTTAATTCCCGGGGATATGGGCAGATACTCGTTTGTAACTGTTGGGACCGATAAAGCTATGGAAGAAACATTCGGCAGTTCATGCCATGGTGCAGGCAGGAATTTAAGCAGGCATAAAGCTTTGCAGGAAGCAAAGGGAAGGAATCTTGTTGAAGAGTTAAAAAAACAAGGAGTAATAATTCAGGCTAAAGGATATAAAACCATTGCAGAGGAAATGCCCGGAGCATATAAAGATGTCTCCGATGTCGTTAATGTTATGCATGAGGAAGGGATTACGAAAAAGGTTGCAAAGTTAAAACCGGTTGGTGTTATTAAAGGATAGTTCGCAGGTGTAGGGGGTGACTAAAAAGTAAGAAAGTATCATTTCGAGAGATCCCGATTAAATCGCGACAAGTCGGGAAGAGAAATCTTTTCAAAACGCAAGATTTCTCCCTCTTGCCTGCCGGGCAGGCAGGTCGGTCGAAATGACAAAAGTACTTTTTGGACAATCCCTACAAAG
>CAYUVK010000212.1:0-2787 GCA_964448105.1 uncultured Ignavibacteriaceae bacterium | reverse complement strand
CTTGAGAATGTTGCTGCTATACCGCGTAACCTTGTTGATAATGACGGATTTGTCTATACAATGAAAAGCGGGAAGCTTGCAAAAGAAGAAGTTGAATTAATTACTGTCCAGGGGAATAAAGCCATAATCAAAAATACAATCCCTGAAAATACCATTTTAGTAACCACCATATTACAAAAACCTTTGGTGGGAATGGAGATACAATCTTCCGATAAAACAGCTAAAACTCAGGAAGAAAAATCAGATATGTCAGTCGATCAATTATCCAAATTAGATTAACATAACCGGGTTTTAATATGAATTCAAAATTAATACAATACTTTATAAAGCATTCTATAATTACAAACTGGGTAGTGCTGGTTATTTGCCTGGCAGGGATTTTTGCTCTTTTTAAGCTTGAAAGAAGAATAAATCCTAAAATGGAAATTGATCAGATATCAATTGATATTCCCTATCCCGGTGCCTCTGCTGTTGAAGTTGAAGAAGGTATTATTATAAAAATTGAAGAAAGTCTTCGCGGTATTGAAGGAATTGAAAAGGTTTATTCAACTTCACAGGATAATTACGGTTATTTAAATGTTGAAATCTCACCCGGTTATGATATGAACAAAGCTATCCAGGATGTGAAAAATGCTGTAAATTCAATTAATTCATATCCTACCGATGCAGAGAAACCGATAATTTACCAGGATACTCAATGGAACCGTGGAATAATGCTGAGTATTTACGGGCCGGAAGATTTGTTTACTCTTAAAAAAATAGTTGAAGAATATAGAGATGCTCTCTTAAAAACAGGAAAAATTTCAAATATACGGATTTGGGGAATTCCCGAAAGAGAATTTTCAATAGAGATATCACCTGAAAACTTGATCAGGTATAAATTAACTATTGAAGATATCTCACAGGCTATAAGAAATTCAAACTTAAATATTTCTTCTGGTTCGGTATTAACGGACCAGGAAGAAATTCTTATCAGATCTTATAATAAAAAATATCATGCTTCCGATCTTAAAAATATTGAAGTTGTCTCATCGATAAACGGGCAAAAAATAAAGCTTGCAGATATATGCAGCGTAAAGGAACAATGGCCTGAGAACAGGTTCTATTCCGAATATAACGGCAGAAAATCTGTTGGTTTTAATGTTATGTATAATAATAATGAAGATGTTGTAGAAGTTGTAAAAATAACCGAAGGTATAGCAAAACAATTTGAAGCGAAATATGCCGGTTTGGTTCATTTTAACTCTTTTATTAAAGAAACAGATGAATTACAGGAAAGAATAGACTTGATGAGCCAGAATGGTTTACTGGGATTATTTTTAGTTGTAGTCCTGCTTGGTATATTTTTAAATTCAAGGGTAGCTTTCTGGGTTGCAGTAGGAATTCCCATTTCGCTTCTCGGTATGTTCTTTACTTTATGGGTACTTGGTATTACGATTAATGAAATGAGCTTATTCGGAATAATTATGGTTATTGGAATACTTGTAGATGATGGGATTGTTATTGGTGAAAGCATTTATTCGCAATGGGAGAAACATGGTAAAACGCCGATTCGTGCTGCTATTGATGGTACTATGGATGTTATAAAACCTGTCTCAATTTCAGTAATTACTACAATGGTTGCCTTCATACCGTATTTTTATTTTTACGGGGAACTCGGCAAGTTTGTTTGGGAAATTGCTGCAGTTGTAATTATTTCATTAGCTTTTTCACTTGTTGAAGCTTTAATAATACTCCCTGCACATTTGGCACATTCAAAAGCCCTCCATATTAATACAAAGGATAACAACCTTTTTGTGAGGATCCGCCATTCAATAGATAAAGGATTGGATATCTTTCTATATAAAATTTACAAGAAATTCCTGGCTTTTTCTTTAAAAAACAGGTGGGCTGTTTCAGCAGGAGTACTTGCCGTGATTTTATTAATTGTCGGATTATTTCAAGGTTCGCATGTAAAAGCACAGTTTTTCCCCAACCTTGAACCTCCTTATGCCAGAATTCAGGTTGAAACGCCAGCAGGAACTTCCGCAGAAGTTGCTAATAAAATAAGATACAAACTAATTGATAAATCTTTAATGTTTGCAAAAAACTGGGATATTCCCGACAAAGGTAAATTGAACCCGATACAGAATTACACTTCATGGATGAACGGCGGAACGATAAATATTTTTTTCGTTCTCCCCTCTTCAGGAGAACGCGGGTATTCAATAGGTGAATTCTCGGATGCGTTAAGTGAATATATTGGAAATGTACCTGAAGCAGAAAATGTTACTGTCGGAGGCTGGACATTCGGGGGAAGTCCAATTTCAGTAAGATTCCAGAGTACCAATTATACACAATTATTGAAAGCTAAAGATTTGCTTAAAGATGATTTGAGAAAAATCGACGGGGTGAAAGACATACGCGACGACACACCGTTAGGGAATAATGAATTTATAGTTACACTTAAACCGAAAGGAAAAGCGTTAGGATTTACTTTGAGAGATTTAACAGCACAGCTTAGACAAGGGTTTTATGGACAGGAAGTAATGAGACTGCAGCGAGGCAGAGATGAAGTTAAAGTCTGGGTTCGGTTTACTAAAGATGACAGGGTAGCAATCAGCCAAATTGAAAATTTAAAAATTAGAACTCCCTCCGGTGATTACGTACCTTTTAAAGAAGTTGCAGATTACAATATTCAAAGAAGCTTAAGAAGAATAAGACACGAAAACGGTGAAAGATCGGTTAAAGTATATGCAAACCTTGATTATTCAAAAAATGATCTTGCAGTAATTTTAGGTGATTTAA
>CAYUVK010000211.1:0-2891 GCA_964448105.1 uncultured Ignavibacteriaceae bacterium | reverse complement strand
TTCTGCTGATGTCCTGATTTAGATAAACCATACATTGATTCTAAAGTTCTTAAAATATTAACATGAGTTATTCCTTTACCTTCAGCATAATCACGGGGAATTATATGAGCACCTGCAATAATAGTAGGGATCCGATTTTTTATATCGCTGTCAGTGCTTGCCGGATCAGTTAACCCGCGATAGTGACTTTTATCATCATTTTCATCAAATGTTATTATTAGTAGACTATTATGCTTTTTTGCCCACCTGTAATAACCATCAAGATTTTCTTTTAGCCAGTTATCTCCATTTCTTACACTAATAACCGGATTTTTAGGATCGTGCATATCATGTATTTGGTTAGGAATAACAAATAAAACAGTCGGTAGTTTATTATAGTCGGATGGAAATTGTGCGAATTGAAGATTTACTGAAGTTTTTTCTGTTTCTCCATTCGGAATATTACCGAAACTTATCCAGGGAACATGTTTACGGGCATAGTAGCCTGAAAATGAAATTGTATCACCTATTTTTGACAGACTTTCAGAGTAACCTTTAAAGAAATAGCCTTTTTTAATCAATTGCTCTGCTAAGTTACTTGATTCAAAAGGATAATTTTTGTTATTGATCAAGTTAGGGATAACATCATTGAATCCTACATTTTGGTTATTTCCTGAAAATAACCAAAAATAATTTCCTTCACTTGCATGTTCTTCTGCAAACATTTTTGTTAAGTTTGCTCCTTCTTTTTTTAATGAATTTATGTAAGGAGCCGCATCATTTCCTATAATCTGATCATAGTTTTTATTCTCCTCCATTACAATAACAATATGATCATATACGTGAATTTTATAAGCTTTTTTCTTGGACTGATGTCCGGTTGTAAATAAAAAACCAAAACAGAAGACTGAAGTAAACGTTATAATTAAAATAATTTTCATAAAATATTTTATTTAGTGATAAATCATGGGATTTTAGAAAAGATAAAACAAATTATCTTGGTAATAAGCTAAATAAAAACCAATGCAAAGTTGTTAAGGCAGTATTATTTTTTTATTAAAATAATTTGATAATTATACAAGAATCTTTTTAAGTGAATATCTTTATAATTTAGTATAACGTTCACGTGAGGACATCATACAACAAAATTTTCCAAAAGAAAATCGAAATAAAAATATAAGTCTGAATAAATTCTTAAGTTTAAGAGAATGTTTCTTTAAACTTATTGTAATTCAGTATTCTTAATTTTGAACCTTCATGTTCAATCAATCCTTTTTTTTCAAAAGAACTAAGGGTTCTTGAAATAGTTTCTCTTGATGTACCCGCCATATTTGCCAGGTCATGTTGAAAAGGAATCTTTTCTATTTCGACAACCCCGTTTTTTATCATTCCCATATCCTCCGCTAACTGTAAAATAACGGTTGCTACTTTTCCATCCGAATCTTTTAATGAAAGAGATTTTATCTTAATATCGGCAGATCTCAGCCTTTGAGTTAACTCCTGGAGTAAAGCAATCCCAACTTCCGGGTAAGTATGAAGAAGTTCAAGAAATTCGCTCCTCTGAATTATTAATATTACCGAATCTTCCATTGCCACTACATTTGCTGATCTTGAAAGACCATCTATAACAGACATTTCGCCAAAGAAATCAGAATCACCTAGAATAGACAAAATTACTTCTTTACTGTCTGAACTGCGTCTGGATATTTTTACCTTTCCTTCAATTATAATATAAAGATCCGAACCTGATTCATTTTCGGACAAAATAACCGAATCTTTGGGATAAGATCTTTGTGCACCTAAATGTGAAATTTGATTAAGTGTGTCATCATCCAAATCGGAAAAAATCGGCACAAGCCGCAGCAAATCTTTAGTTTCCATTACTTCATTCATCGCTATTCTTCCTAAAATATGTTATAAATTAATTGTTTTAATTAAATATTGTACTTGCAAATAACTTTTTTAATAAGTACCCCTGAAAATCTTCCTTAGAGTTTAAGTAATTAAATTCCCTTTGCATACTTAATTACTCAAATATTGTATTTATTGTACATGTGATTTAAACTCATATTTTCCTAATACAATTTATATTTTTTCAATTAATATCCTATTAGTTATATCGCTCACAAGGGAATGTATGATTGGTAACACATATTTTTTATCGTAGGATAAATTAACGTGAAATTTATTAAGTCTTAGGTAAGTATTTGGAAAGTTATAAATTAAAAACCCGCAGTATAAGTACTACGGGTTTAAATAAGATTTACAAAATTATTTTTTGGATTATTCTACAAATAATTATTTATAATTGATTCATATAGTTCCTGTTTACCGCTTATCTGTTTAGGTTCCCCATTCTTTTCTGTGTGTTTCCTTAAATCATCAAGAGATAACTTGCCTTTTTCAAAATCAGCTCCAATCCCTTTATCAAATGATGAATATCTTTTCTTTCTTAAAGATAAGTAGTCGGAATCATTCAAAATTTTATCGGCTATTAATAGAGCCCTTGCAAAAGTATCCATACCTGAAATATGCGCGATAAAAATATCTTCGGCATCTGTAGAACTTCTTCTTGTTTTTGCATCAAAATTAATTCCACCTTTAGTAAATCCACCGGTTTGAAGTATTACAAGCATTGCTTCAACAGTTTCATATACATTAATCGGAAATTGGTCTGTATCCCAACCATTTTGATAATCCCCGCGGTTTGCATCAATGCTTCCTAATAATCCTGCATCGGAAGCAGCCTGCAGCTCATGCTGAAATGTATGCCCCGCAAGTGTAGCATGGTTTACTTCAATATTTAATTTAAAATCATCGGTTAATCCATTTTGATGTAAAAAACCGATAACAGTTTCAGTATCATAATCATATTGATGTTTGGTAGGTTCCATAGGTTTTGGCTCAATTAA
>CAYUVK010000210.1:0-2968 GCA_964448105.1 uncultured Ignavibacteriaceae bacterium | reverse complement strand
GAGAACTTCCTGCAAAGCTGGAAAATAAGATCTGGAATAAGCCTATCGAGGGTTTGCTTATAACTGCCGTACTAACTTTAATAATAGCCAATATATTCGATGTAAGCGGCATTTCAACTATGGGAAGCGCCGGGTTCCTGCTGATCTTTGCTTCGGTAAATGCGGCAAACATGAAAATGAGCAGTAAAACCGGATCAATTAAATGGATCCCTTTTACCGGGATCCTTTTATGTTTAACAGCACTTATTTTAATGATTGTGCAGACTATAAAAACTTCACCCGGTGATATTTGGGTGCTGGTAGTTATGTTCGGTCTGGCTTTCCTGGTCGAAGGGACTTACAGAAAATTCAGAAAGCATAAAAATATACAGCCAATAATAAAAAAATCTGATTGAACCCAGTCAATTTTCAAAACTACAATCTGTTCGCTGGTAAAAGGAAAATCAAATAAATGAGGGTATTCAAAATAACAGCGGAATTCAGTTAGTTATCCGGTTATTAATTTCAAATAAATGAACCAATCATATAATTTTTCTTGACTTTATAATCCTTGATTGACAATTTGATATCGACAATTTCTTCTCCTTTTTTAAAGAGTAACAGGGAAGTAAAAACGGCAGCCTATTTATCAAAATATTTTCCTTTTTAAAATTTACCGGATTTCATTAACAGAATGCCTTGGAGGTATTATGAAAACATCACTTCTGTCATTAATGCAGTTAATATTAATTATATTCATTACCGGCTGCAGCGAAAATTCTTTTTATTCCGATCAATATGAATCCGAAACAATTGAGAACCAGGTTGTTGTACTTTCAACCCAGACGGATTTTTCAATTGAAAACACCAATGGAAGCATAATTATTTCAACTGCAGACACAGCAAAAAATATCTACTGCGGTATCAGCAAAAAAGTTAAAAGTAAAATAAGTAAAGAGGATGCTCAGGAGTATCTTAGCCGGATAAACATTGCCACTTCAAAAACCAATTCGGGTGTAAAAATAAAAGTTGACAACCCGAAAAACGACAATAGAACTTATGAGATTAAATTTAATATTTTGATGCCGGATAATTTCAATTATAACTTAAATCTTGGGAACGGGGACATTACGGTAAATTCATCAACTAAAAATTTAGTTATCAATGTCGGGAATGGAACCGTAGAATCAAATGTTGTATTAGCAGATACATGCCAGGCTGCGATTTCCATAGGTAATGGTTCCTTGAACCTTGTGATTCCCGGCAGTACGAACGCTACTGTTAATGCATTAGTCGGCAATGGTACTATAAGCAGCAGCGGATTGAATTTTCAAAATCAGCAGTCCGCAAATCAAAAGTTTACCGGCACACTCGGAAGCGGGGCCGGCACAATTACGCTGAATGTTGGTAACGGCACTATTATAATGAGCAGGAAATAGATAAATTATAAAAGCGAAGACAATAATATGTCTTCAATAAAATTTTAAAAATGAATTTACATCTTTTCCCTTATAGAGATACAGCTGACATTACCCTCGTAAAGTCAACCTCCCTTGTCGACAGGCAGATGTGGCTCTATAACAACATATCATAAGAAATTTGAAATAAGATATTTTTATAATAATTATTGACGGAATCGGTTTATGTGTTTATGTTTGTTGAAAACGTGTTAGAAATAATCCGGGGAACCATATTCATTCCAAATTCAAAAAAACATAAAATAATTATCTTCAGAATTTGCAGAGGAATTACCCCCTATTTGAAACAAGTATTACTTTTTTAGAATTGACTTACATATTTACATTTTGTATCTTTTATGAAAAAAAGTGAGAACATGGAAACTTCTGTAGTAACATCAAAAGGGCAGGTTTTAATTCCTGTTAAAATTAGAAGAAAATTTGGTATAAAAGAAGGGACAAAAGTTGTCTTTATCGAGCAGGATGGTAAACTTATAGTACAAACTCTAGATAAAGAATATTTTAACAAATTGGCCGGAATTCTGGATGAAAAAGGAAAAATGCTCAAATCACTTATGGAAGATAAAAAGAAAGAAAGAGAACTATGAAAACAACAGTTCTCGACAGCTATGCTGTTATTGCTTATTTTAATAAGGAAGAGGGTTACAGTAAAGTATCTGAAATTTTTGAGCAGTGTATTGATGCAGACGAATATGCTCTTATATGTGTCGTTAACTTCGGCGAAGTCTATTATCATGCAATAAGGGTTGGGGGAGAACAGAAAGCAAAACTATTCCTTGAAATTATAAAAGCTCTCCCTATTGATATTGTCGAAGCAAATATTAATCTCACAATTCAAGCTGCCGAAATTAAAGCTTTTCATAAAATGTCTTATGCGGATGCTTATGCCGGCGCGCTTGCTAAGTTGAAAAAAGCGACTCTTATTACAGGTGATAAAGAGTTTAAAGCTTTAGAAAATGATATTAAAATTAATTGGATTTGATTCCTGCCGGTTAGCAGATGGGAATGATTAAATAATTTTTCTCTCTTCGTAGAGCCGCATCGCGATGCGGCTCTACAATGCACACACCTCGTTCCTCTAGAACCTTCCCGGCAATATATTTTTATAATAATTATTGACGGGAATGGTTTAAGTAAAGTAACAAAACATTCAAATATCATAAAATTGAACTTAAGATGATAATTTTATGTCAGTTCAATTCACACTTTAGTAATAATAAATTAACTCACACAACAGTCATAAAAAATTACTTCTTAAAAGTTTTTTTAATTAAGTTACTTTTTATTAATTTGTTATTTCAAACTTAAAAATAAAATTATAGAATTTAATGTTTAAATCTTCTATTGATCAACTAAGAGAATTAACATCAAAAAAATGGGAATCATTAAAAAAAGCTGATGTCAAATCTTTAGAAGAAAAAGAAAAAATAGCAAATCTATTAAATCCAAATGGAACAAAACTATTTGATAGTGATTGTGATTTCATTGTTTTTGGCTCATTAGCAAGAAAT
>CAYUVK010000209.1:0-3016 GCA_964448105.1 uncultured Ignavibacteriaceae bacterium | reverse complement strand
TATATTTTCGAATCGAGCTTACTTATATCCATTTTAGAAACGGCAGGATCATTTTCCGGCATTGGAATAATAAATTTATTGTTGAAATTTACTTTCTCAATCTTTAAAAAAATTATTTGCGGGTTTGCACTGAAAGGGATCCCCAAATTTATTACAACTCCCGGCAGCCAGGGTTCTCCAATTCTTCTAACTCCGTTGCTTTTACCTGCTATGTAATTAAAATCTTTACCATCCATAATTGTGTCTTTAATAGTAAAAGAATTCAAGAAATCGAATTCGATTTTTATATGTTCAGGCGTGGATTCTAAAACTTTATAATTCTGCGCATTAACAGGAAAAATAAATAAAATTAAGAGTGCTAAAAATCCATAAAATTTCGAAGGCATAAAAAATTTTTGGTAAAACTTAGAGTTTTGATATTGTTTAATCAAGGTGAAAAAAATCCCTAAATACAATAAATATCAAAGAAAATAAATAGAACACGGATTTAACTGATACAGCGGATCTTTACAGATTCATTTTTAAATATTTTATCCGTATTAATCAGTATATCCGTTTTATCCGTGTTCTAATGTATTTGTCTTATTTAATCAAAAAAATATACATACTATTCAAATGAAAGCCTTAGGGAAGCTGATAAAATATTATTTGTAGTTTTTAAACCATTTGATAATTTATTTATATATTGGTAAGCTAAACCTCCGTAAAAACCATAAAGGAATTCATAATTAATAGATAATGTAAGCATATCAGTTGTTTCTCTTTTTCCGTCTAATAAATTTGCAAAATAAGAATCATAAAATGTTTTATTCTGAAAAACATCCCCGCCGACATTTTTAATTAAATTTCCTTGAGAGTCATAAATATTATTTCCATGAAGTTCATGGCTGTAATTCAACTGTGCACAAAGTTCACTCGAAAACCGGTAGTCAATCTCTGTCGAAAAAAGAGTTGAATTAGGCTGAATATCAGGGCTTAAAAGATAACCGTTGCTTGTATACGTTAAGGCTCCTTTTAAACCAGGATGAGAATACATATATGGCCTGATTTGAATATATTCCATTTTAAATATAAGATCGTTCAATAATAATGGATTAGTTATTATAGTACCAACCTGCCATGCTGTCCCGTTATTACTAGCATTCCACTGACCATTTGCCAGTCTTTTAAAGTTGATATCATCGAAAATGATTGAAGAATTAATTTCAATGCCGTCAGTTATAAGATATCTTCCGTCAAAAGAGAGAAAGGAATTATCGAGATCATTTAAAGATCTTTGAGCAGATTCGAAAAAAAGGAAAGGAGTTAAATAAGCAGCTTCCAGGGGACGATTTGAATAAATGATCATCTGTGTAATTCCCAGCGATAATTTATTATTCGGTCTGAACCCTAACCTGCTCATAGCAACATATTTTGAACCTTTTGTTTTAAAATATTCACCTAAAGAATCGAGTATAGTAAGAGTTGGTTTTTGAACCAGCCAACCATGAAGGAAATTATATGAAAGACTCTTATAAGAAATATTGAATCGTATAAAATCAAATGGCGGAGGATTTTCCGAAAGTATCAGTCTGTTTATATAGCCTGTTCCCCATAACACTCTTTCTCTTCCTATTTGCAAGCTGACGATTCCCTTCTCCACTCTTGCGTAACCTTCTGTATACGGGAAGTAATTAATTTTAGTATTATTAAAGGTATAACTTTGTAAAACTCTTCTATCAAGTTCTGCAACATCCCGGTTGCCGGATACAATACCGTTTGTTCCCAGCAGATAAAATCCAAACCAATCATCATAACTGCCTCTTAAAATCCCGCCTAAATTAAACAGGAAGCTGTTATTTTTGTTAAAGCTTGAATTGATATATTTGTATTCAACAACAGGGTTAATATAAAAGTTAATATTTCTATCATTATAACTGTATAGATGTTTTTCAGAATCCGCAAATAAATTCTTGGAAAAGTCCGAAGGGAAATTATCAAATATACTTCCAGATCGGGAAGTATCGGGTTTAAGTGAAGAAATATTTTTTTCTTCAAAAAAATCTAATTTCTTCTTTAGACTTTCTAAATATTCTCTATCAGTTAAACTAATTTTATCTTTATTCTTGTCAACTTGCTGCAAAGCTTCCAAAACTTTTTTCCTTGAGAGAGGTAAAATTACATCACTATAATCATTCAAAATCCCTTGAACCTGCATCTGTTTTAAAAATGTATAAACCGGGTTATCCGCCGGAACATTCTCAATCTGTGCATATATAATATTGCAGCTAAACAAAATTACTGCAGCAATATAAGTTAAATGCAGAGAGAGAAAATTAGACTTTTTCATTTTTTAATATTAAGTAAAAGGAAATAAAAATAAAATAATGAAAGGCTATCACACTAAATAAGAAATGCATTGTCCTTTGATGTAAGGTGAAGAGGGAAAACCATAGCATATCTTTATAACAAATAGTCCGCAAGCGACTTTTATATTTTGAATAACAACAACTATCCTGATTTTTTCAACCTGGGATCTTCCGGGACTGCCCATCTTTAAGAGAAGATTGAATTGAAAAGTTAATCAATTTAGAATTCAATTCTTCAGGTTCCAAAATATCTGTTTCGTAATTAACCTGGAATGTAGGTACATAATATTTAAATAGTTCAATCCAATCTCTTTTAGTTGTACCGCCATTCATACCGGCAAATTCTCTTACCATAGATTCTATAGATTCTGCAGTATGCATACAGACTAAGCGGGCTTTAAATATTTTTTCATGGGAAGTAGAGATTACGCCTTCTTCAGCTGTTAGAACTTCTTCAAATAATTTTTCACCTTCCCTAATTCCCGTAAATTCGATTTTTATATCTTTATCGGGAACAAGATTATGAAGCAGTATAAGATCCCTGGCAAGATCCAGGATCTTAACCGGTTCACCCATATCAAGTACAAAAACATCCCCGCTCTTCCCCGTGGTAGCAGCTTGAAGAACCAAAGCCACAGATTCGGGAATAGTCATAAAATATCTTTTCA
>CAYUVK010000208.1:0-3132 GCA_964448105.1 uncultured Ignavibacteriaceae bacterium | reverse complement strand
TTGCATGGCTGCAAGATTAATGTATTTGCAACGATTAATATTTCTCGTCGAAGACTCCTCGAAATGACAGGGACGTAAGATTTCTCAGTCGCCGCTTCCGGATTCAAATGGAGCTCCCTCAAAATGACAAAGCGCATACAACAAACTACATACAATTCCCACTTCTTACTTAATGTGGTATTTCCTGATCTTGCTATCTAAGGTGGGTTTTGAAATCTTTAGGATTTTGCAGGCTTTGGTTTTATTGAAATTTACTTTCTTTAGAATATTTTCTATATGAATTTTCTCCATTTCTTCTAGGCTTATATCATGATTATTTTGAAAGCTGTCAACTGGAAGTGCATTTCTTAATAGTAAATTTTCTTTCTTTAAAACATCATCGGAAGATAAAACAACCGCCTGGTATAATGTATTTTCCAGTTCTCTAACATTCCCGACCCATTCATAATTCTGCAGCATCTCCATAACATCAATAGGAATCTTTCTAACATCTTTGTGTAATTCTTTATTTATTTTTTTCAGCAAATGAATAACCAGCGCAGGAATGTCATTTTTCCTTTCTCTTAACGGCGGCACTTCAATAGTAAATACTTTCAGCCTGTAATAAAGATCTTCACGGAATTTTCCATCCCTTACCAGCTCGCTTAAATTTTTGTTGGTAGCTGTAACAATTCTAGCCTGCATAGGAATGGTAATTTCACCGCCGACCCTTTCAAATTCTTTCTCCTGAAGCACCCTTAAAAGCTTTATCTGCAGGTTGGGAGAAATTTCCGATATCTCGTCTAAAAATATCGTCCCTTCACCGGCTAATTCAAATTTTCCCTTTTTATCCTTTACCGCACCTGTAAACGCTCCTTTATCATGCCCGAACAATTCGCTTTCCAATAAAGTCTCGGTTAATGCTGTGCAATTTACCGCTATAAAAGGATGCTGCTTTGTTATCCCCGAATAATGTATAACCTTTGTTATTAATTCTTTCCCGGTGCCGCTTTCTCCAAGTACTAAAACGCTGACCCTGTTCGATGAGACTTTCCCGATTTTCTTTAATACATCCTTCATTACCGGGGTTTTTCCAATTAAGCTGTTTTCAATCTGGTATTCATCACTGTCTTTTGAAATAGTGATTTCCAGGTGCTCGCTGATTTTCTTCCCTTCGAGCGCACGTTTAATCAGTACATTCAAACGGTCAATATCAAGAGGTTTTTCAATATAATCGTAGGCGCCTAATTGAATCGCTTTAATAGTGGATTGGCTGTCTCCGTATGCAGTCATAATTATTACCGGTATAGCCGGATCATATTCATTTAAATTTTTTAATATATCGAGCCCGTTCAACTTTGGTAACTTGAGGTCACAAATAATTAATTCAGGGTGTTCCTTTTTAATGAGCTCCAGCCCCTCTTCTCCGCTTTTAGCCGTCGATATTTTGAAGCCGCTTTCGGACAAAAAAATATTTAATGTATCTCTTATTGCATTATCATCATCAATAATTAAGATATTATTCAATTTCGTCACCCGTCTTTAAGATTATTTCGAAGATAGTTTCACCCGGATTAGAAGAAACCAATTTTATATCACCTTTATGCCTCTCAATTATATCTTTAGCTATAACAAGCCCCAGCCCCGTCCCATATTTTTTTGTAGTAAAAAAAGGTTCGAATATATTTTCCTTATTTTCCATGCCGCAGCCATTGTCCCTGAGAAAAATGGAGCAGTACCCGTTATTTGAAGCTGAAGATATTTCTATAATTCCGTTTTCAGAAACAGCAGCTATTGAATTTTCAATTAAAAGTATGAACACGGATTTAAGCTTTTGTATATCTCCTAAAATTTTACATTCTGCAACATCATTAGTAAACTTAATTCCTTTTTCTTCAAGCTGGGGAGCAAAAACATCATAAATGGAATTAAAAAATTCAGGCAGATAAATTTGAGAAAATGATAATTCTTCCTGCTTTGAAAATTCTAAAATATTTTTTGTAAGGTTAAACAGCCTTGCAATTTCGCTTTGAATTATTAACAAGGATTTACATGCAAATTCGGGTAATTCCTTTTTTCTCATGATCATATCAAGGTTCATTTTTATAGATGTCAAGGGAGACTTAATCTCATGGGATATATACGATGCCATTTTTGCAAGACCCTTAAATTTTTCCGCTTTATAAAGTTCTTCCTGGGTTCTCTTTAAGTCTGTTATGTCTTCTTTCAGACTTATTAATTGGATAATATTACCGCTATCATCTTTAATTGGAGAAATAACGGCAAATTCATTGTACAGCTCGCCGTTCTTTTTTTTGTCTACTATTTCACCTTTCCATACATCCCCGGAAAGGACTGTTTTCCAGATATTTTCATAATCTTCATGAGCAATTTTTTCCGATTTTAAAATACGCGGAGTTTTCCCTATTACTTCTTCCGATTTATAACCTGTTAACTCGATGAATTTTGGATTTACATAAGTTATATTCCCCCCGGGGTCGGTTATTATTATCGAAATAGGGCTTTGTTCAATTATAGTCTGAAAAATATTTTTCATTCTACTATTAAATCTTATTTAATTTGTTTTATAACGAAGATTATAAATCCGATAAATTGTTTTCTTTTTTTCTTGTGGGAATCTGGAGGGTTATTCACACAGTATGAAATAATAAAGACAGGAAAAGCATTATTTGTATACAACTTTTTTTCAAATAAAAAATTAATAATGAATTAAAACGGATTATATTAAAATAACTTTAAGGGGGTTACAATAATATTATATGACTTAAGCTACCTGAAAAAACGGGATATGTCTTTTTGTAGATAATTCCGCCCCCTCCGATTAATTCTGCACTTTAAAATATTGTGTAACATTCTATTTAATAAATTATTTTTAATTATGCAACATTTTTTGTTTAAAAAAAACTTAACTCCCCTAACAATAATAAAGAATGAAATAAAATACATCGGTAATTATACTTATGCAGTGGGTAATTCTACTGATGAACATATGTACACTAGTAGAAGAAAATGCATAGGTGCATGGCTGGATGGATGAATGGATGAATGATGAGGATTGATTTTTGACTATTTTCGATTGAAGGATGAAAGAACGGAAGTGTAACTTCGATCACACCTTGTCATTTCGACGAC
>CAYUVK010000207.1:0-3207 GCA_964448105.1 uncultured Ignavibacteriaceae bacterium | reverse complement strand
AATTTAACTAAACTCTTAATTGAAATAGATAAGAAAGATGAAGTTTAATTATTAATTAAAACAAGGAATAATTATGGCGAAAAATAAAATTGAAGTTGGAATTATAATGGGAAGCGAGTCTGATCTTCCAATTATGAAAGAAGCTGCAGATGTACTAGATGAATTTGAAATAGGGTATGAAATAAAAATAGCCTCGGCACACCGTACTCCAAGATTCACAGGTGAATATAGTTCAACAGCACACGAAAGGGGATTAAAGGTAATCATTGCAGGTGCAGGCGGAGCAGCCCATTTGCCAGGAGTTGTAGCGGCTTATTCGCCATTGCCTATTATAGGCGTTCCAGTTAAATCAAAAGCTTTGGATGGTCTTGATTCTCTTCTCTCAATGGTTCAAATGCCTAGCGGTGTACCGGTTGCAACTGTTGCGATTAACCAGGCTAAAAATGCTGCTTTATTGGCTGTTCAGATTTTGGGAGTAGCAGATCCTGAAATTCAAAAAAAGATGATAGCCTATAAGAAAAAATTGGAAGAAGCTTCTTTAAAAAAGAATGAAAAAATAAAACTTCTTTAACTTTGAGAATTGATTAATTTCTAATCAGGATTTTCTAATTTCAGAACAAGAATTGTTTCCATACCGTCAGGCGTAGCATTATATTTCAGATCATCCATATATACTCTCATCAAGTATACTCCTCTTCCGGAATCTTTTAACAAATTTTGCGGTTCGGTCGGGTCGGGAATATTTTCAGGATTAAAACCCTCTCCCTCATCTTTTACTTTAATAATTATCTTATCATTTTCAACAAAAACATTAATGAAAACTTTTTTATTAGCATCGCATTTGTTTCCATGGATAATAGCGTTCGTAGTGGCTTCGGTTACAGATAAAAGCAGTCCATTCATTTTATTATCGTTAACACCAAGATCTTTGGCAAAGTAGTTAACAAATTCTTCAACCGTGATTAAATTATTAGGATCACTTTCTATTTCTATACTGTACTTTTTTTCCGGCAAGTTTTGTCCGTAAATTTTTAATAAGTGAAATTAACAAAAAATATTCTTATTTCAACTTGCCTGCTAAACTTCACGTAAAATTTTCTATGAAGTTAATTCGGCAAGCAGGTTAGAAATTCCAATTTATCTCCATAGATAAATTGGCCTGCTGCCTGTTTAGCTGGCTATTTATCGTTATAAATTCGTACCATCCGTATACTCTTAAATAAAGAGTTTTATTTAAATTTAACAAAATCTCGCTTACCGGTCCAAGGCTTAAATATTTTGAATCAATTATCCTAATCATTCCATCATAATTATAAGTATTTATTGTAAAATATCTTAGCCCGGCCGATAACTGAAAAGGATAATAATTAAACCTGAATTTTGGTTCGGCAAAAATTTCAGTTAAAAACCTGTTGGGTTTAGAAGAAAATGATGCCCATTTCAGATCTCCTTGTTCAGATAATTTTATGTAACCGAAAAAGCTAATACCAAATCTATTATTTAATTTTATTGAAGAAGAATCCGTTGCAGTAAATTGCCTGAAAGAAAAACTCCTGTAAGTTGGATTTATATCTTCAAAATCATAAACAGTATAATTAGCCGAGACTTCAAAATCATTTTGTGAAGCAAAATTCTTGCCATAATAATTTCCCCCGGCAGATAATTTAATTATTCTATTAATATTATTATTTGAACTTTTTTCCGAATAAATATAAACAATATGATTTAAAGTCCCTTCGGCGGAAAGAAAAGCTTCAAAGAATGGAGTTAACATTTTACTATATTTTAATCTTATAATGGATAAAATTTCATCGCGATCGTCAAAATTTACCGGGCTGGGAGTATCGTATCTTAACTTATTTTGGAAAAAACTAAAGCTTAATCTATCCGATTGTGATAGAAATAAATTACCGCTGAACGAAAGTGATGCCCTAACAGAAGTATTATTTTTTTGAGTTTCCTGATCGGAACGCTCTTCATAAAAAACATTATCTATACCGGGAAAATTTTTAGTAATATGTTTTTCATCTCTTTCGGAATAATTTAATCTTAATGCACTGTTAAAATTTTCTGTTCTATAATTAATAATCGATTCAAGATCTATTTTTAACTCATCAATGCGGGTATCAAAAATTGATTTTGTATCGAATGAAGGGGAAACAGCAATTGCTGCTGAACGGTAACGGGTGTTTCTATCAATATTTCGTAAATTAACCCCGCCCGATAAATCCATAGTAACATTATTCATTATGTTATTATAATTGAGATGATCACTTAAAAAATAATTCGTCTCGACCCTGTTTTGAATGTTGTTTGTTATATTGAAAAATTCCGCAGTTAATTGATCGGCTTTATAGTAGAAATCTCTTCTGTTTTGTGAAAATCTAAAATTAATTGAATTTAAAACATCCTGGTCGAAATTATTTGTTACATAAAGATTAAAATACCGGTCAACATTTTTCCTTGGAGTAATATCTTCATTTTTTAACTTCAGTTGTGAAGTAATATCCATATTAGAAATCTGCAACTGGTTAACCAACCCTTCAAAACCATATATATAGCCATAATCATTTTCACCGACCTGCCTGTTATTTGTATATCCAATGTATGGAGTAACATAAATTTTTTCTTCGGGAATAAATTGTGAGAAAAGAACAACATTTGATTCGGAAGCCTGGTTTATTTCTATTTTCCTGTTATCAGATAAAATATTATTTAAAGCCGAAAAACCAATATTTAAGTAAGGCTTTAGCATGTATGCTGAAGTCATTGAAAAGAAATGTTCATCCTTTATACTTTTATTTGCAGATTTAATAAATGTTGAATTGTAGTCTTCCGACACTTTAAAAGAAAAGTTGCCGAAAGATTTATTATAGAAAATATCTGAATTTAAAATATAGGTGTTAAGCTGCTTATCAAATTTTGTTGAAAGCTTGTTAAGGGGATTTTCTACTACTATGTACTCAAGACTGTCGCTTAAAACCTGTGCATTATTTTTAGAAATAAAGAAAGATACAAATATGAATATCGAAATTAATCCTTTAAATAATGTATTGTTCCTTTTCAACATTAGGATTTTTTTATTTCTTTCCCGTTTTTATTGGGATTCAATTTACTGTTTAATCATGAATTTATAAAGTCGGGAAACACTATTTGGTTCCGAATTACCGTTCGAAAAAGTTATTACCCGCCAATAATAAAATTTGT
>CAYUVK010000206.1:0-3365 GCA_964448105.1 uncultured Ignavibacteriaceae bacterium | reverse complement strand
GGATTCAGCCACTCACCCACCTCTCCGGGTTAAAATGCTGAAATAAAATCATTAAAAAAACTATCTTAATTTAAAGAATAATTTGTTAAATAAAAAAATCGGTTTGTAATATAAATAGTAAAAAAAATCAGACTGGGCATAAAATAGGGTAGTAAGGTCTATCCTTCTATTTAAATTGATAACTGTGGTTTTTTGATATTTTAAATTCCAATTAAAAGTTATTAGGTTTTATTTTACTATGATATGCTTTTTTCATTGCGCTTAAACCCACAATCAAAGTTATCAAAAAGAACACACAATATATCACCACTAGCAACACTAATAAATTCATGACATCTCTCTCTTAATATATTTTCATTTTATTGAACTAATAATTAATCCAATAAGTTCCTGCAAATGATAGCATACAGCACTATTAAATTATTAAATTCTGCTATTAAGTAATGTTATTCACATCAAATAGTCAATACATAAATGGATTAGCTGATTTATAATTCCTATTTTTGTGCAACAAAATTCTAAAATTTGTGAAAGTAAAATATGAAAAAACAAAAACTGGGAAATTCAAATCTCGAAATAACAAAAATCGGATTTGGTGCCTGGGCAATTGGAGGACCCGGTTATGCATTCGGTTGGGGTAAACAGGATGATAATGATTCGATAAAATCAATTCATAAAGCCCTGGAACTAGGAGTAAATTGGATCGATACAGCTGCTGTTTACGGAACCGGACATTCTGAAGAAGTTGTAGCAGAAGCTCTTAATCAATGGCAAGGTGACAAACCATACATTTTTACTAAATGCTCACTGGTATGGGATGAGAATAATAATATTTCCAATTCATATAAACCGGAATCAATAAGAAATGAATGTGAAAATAGCTTGCGGCGTTTAAGGATTGATGCTATCGATCTTTATCAAATGCATTGGCCTCCGCCCGATGATGATTCACTAATTAATGCTGCATGGGAAACAATGGCCAAATTAAAAGATGAGGGAAAAGTTAAGTGGATAGGAGTCTCAAATTTTAATGTAAAACAAATGAAGCAGGCTCAAGAAATTGCCGTAATTACTTCTCTTCAACCTCCTTATTCTTTACTAAGACGTGATATAGAAAAAGAAGTGCTGCCATATTGTAATGAGCAGAATATAGGTGTTATTGTGTATTCTCCAATGTCTTCAGGTATGTTAACCGGTGCAATGACCAAAAAAAGAATTGATAACTTACCGGATGACGATTGGCGGAAAGGAAGCCCTGATTTCGTAGAACCTAAGTTTAGCAAAAATTTAAAAATAGTTGAGCGGTTAAAAGAAATTGGTAAAAAATATAATAAAACGCCCGGGGAAATTGCTATTGCCTGGGTATTGAAAAATCATGCTGTTACTGCAGCTATTGTCGGTGCAAGGAATGAAAAACAGGTTGAAGGAGTCTATCACGCTTCTGAATTTGAATTAACTACAGAAGACCTTAAAGAAATTGATGGGTTACTAATGTAAAAAACTTGCATTCATTTTTTAAATATGAATAGGGAAAAATATTTTTATGTTGGACAGACACTCATGTCTGTCAATTTGATGATTCCTTCTTAACTTTTTATCTTTTTAAAAAAATAGACGATTAAGAATAAGATAAAAGATAAAACAACCGCAGTTGGACCGCTAGAGAAATCTAATTTAAAAGCGAAGTATAATGATATTGGAGGGATTACTGCTCCCACAATAACTGCAATAACAAAAACCGATAAAACCCTTCTTCCCAGCAAAATTCCTATCGACGATGGAATAATTAAATATGAAAAAGCAAATACATCTCCAACATACCTGGTGGTAAGTGAAATACCCATTCCCACAACCAGGTAAAAAATGAGCAGCCAGAGTCTTGAATTTATTCCATGTGCGCTTGCTGAATCAGGATCAAAAGTAACAAACTTTAATTGTTTATGAAAAATTAAAAAGATCAAGGTAGTAACAATCATTATTCCGAGTAGAGAATAGAATTCTGTTTTACCTATAAATAAAATATCTCCTTTTAAAATTGATTCAATTTCGGAAACTTCTGCTACCGGACTTTTTTGAATAAACATTATTCTAATTGCAATAGCAAAAACAAAGATAATTCCTAGAATCCCATCCTGCGTTAAGTATTTTTGCCGGTAAGTTTGTGAAAAAATTAGCACACAAATAATTGCGAAAAGGAGTGAAAAGAATGCCGGTTCAAAATTATGGAAGAAAGAATCATGAGTAATTTCCTGTCCCGTTATGCTGGTGATAAAACTTTCAATATTAATAAGGTGAAGAAAAGAAAAAGCAACTCCGGCAATTGATACTTGGGTTAAGACCGCACCAAGAAAAACAACTCTTTGGGAAACGACAAAAGTTCCCAGGAAGGCGCAAATAATTCCTGCCAGAACACTTCCCATTATTGCATAAGGGAAGAGTTCAATTAGTTGATTTATAGTCTCCAAATTTAATTCCTGTGTTTGGATGTAATAATGTATTCGTCATTTATTTTAGTTACTAAAAACTCGGAAGAATACGTCTTTTTCAAGTTTTCTTCGGATAAAACCTGGTCAATCTCCCCAACCTGGAAATTATCTTTTTCCAATAGAATTAATTTCTTAACAACATTAGCAACATCGCTTAACAAATGACTAACCAAAAGAATCGTCAATTTGTTTACATCGTGCAGCCCTGCAATTAAATCAAGAAGAGAATAATGGGAAGGTGTATCCATCCCGTTTGTCGGCTCATCTAGAATTAAGACTTTTGGTTCAACCGCCAATGCGCGTGCAATCAAAGTTCTTTGCCGTTGTCCTCCGGAAAGGCTGTTATAATTGTAGCCTTTTAAGTAATGAATTCCCACTTTTTCCAAGCTATCCTCAACTATGTCTTTATCATCTTTTGAA
Source organism: uncultured Ignavibacteriaceae bacterium (assembly GCA_964448105.1). GTDB lineage: Bacteria > Bacteroidota > Ignavibacteria > Ignavibacteriales > Ignavibacteriaceae > CAVQBP01. The sequence goes on along the minus strand of CAYUVK010000206.1, from coordinate 459 downwards.
GGATTTCTGAATAAACCAAGTAAGGAATATCTCCCCATCATTACAACATCAAAAACAGTATAAGGAAGCAAAGGCTGAACCACATCTCTTTGGGGAACATACCCGAATCTTAAAGGACTTTTTTCGATATTACCTTTAAGCGGATTCAGATTACCGAGTAATGTCTTTAACAGGGTTGTCTTACCGGAGCCATTAGGGCCGACAATTCCGAAAAAGTCATTTTCCTTAATTGTAAAATTTAAGTTTTCCAGAATTATCTTTTTCCCGTAACCAATTGAAACATCAGAAAATTTTATGATTTCATTATTCACTTTAAATCTCTTTAATTAATTTTTTTAAGTATTCTTAACAAGCTGATTAATTATATAATCCATCATCTGGATATATGTGTTTACACTGTTTATACCGTAAGGTTCAACAGGGACTTTTATTACGGTTGCCCCGGTTAGTCTCGAAATT
>CAYUVK010000205.1:0-3389 GCA_964448105.1 uncultured Ignavibacteriaceae bacterium | reverse complement strand
ATGTGCAATAAACTCATTTTTCATAATTCACCTTTAAATACTCCTTCGGTTCGTCAGTCCCGTTTATAGGATTATCATTTTAATAAATTGAACAATGATTTTTGAAAAAGTATAAAATCTTTATATTTAACTGTATGTCTCGCCCTTGTAAACAGTATCCTGTAGTAAATACCGTAACTCTGATAATGTGTATTTCAACTTATAAAATATTTTTATTACATGCACAAAAAAATTATTTGATGAAGTGCTTAATTCGGAAATGCAATCCACAATTCGAAATCCGAAATTTTTTTATCTTCCTCTTGTTTTTATTTTCTAATATTGGAGCCTTATTTGCACTTTTATTATAAATATGATGGTACGTATTTTTATGGTAGTTTAGTTTTTAATCCATTTGTATTCCCCAATTCTAAACCTTAAAGTTTTTGTGCTAAATTATTGTTTTCAAAAAAAATTAAAAACTATAAATAAAACCGACTTTTGAATTTGTATCTATTTCTTTTATACCGGCAGGCGTGTAATGATCATACCTTATATCAAAATCAACGGAAAGAGTAAAATTGCTCGATAAATTTACCAGTAAAGAGTTTTCAGTTAGTATCCTGATATCTTTCCATCTATCAAATCTAGGCTGGAAATAAATTACAGAGGAAACACTTACATCCTTTTGTACTGATAAATTATAAGATATATAATTGCTCCATCTGTTTGCTAATATTTTTTTCTTATCAATAACTCTTCTCGGTGCACTGTATCTTTCATATTCTAGCATATAAGCCGATCCAAACCATAATACAGAAGTTTGGTCATCAAATAATTTAAATCTTAGTCCTCCTCCGCCTAAAGCACGGAATAGCAGCAAAAGAGATTTATCATAATTTATTTGAGTAAAAACTTCAAATTTTAAATTTGGATTCAAAGCTTGAACAAATCTTAAATGTGCGAGCGCTTCATTGGAAAACTGCTCACCGTTATTCCATCCGTAATCACCGTTCAAAATTAATAATATTATTGAACTGGAATTTTTATAATCCAGGCGTACTTCCGAACCTAACTGCTGTAAATCCGTATTCCCGGTTTGAATTGAGGCATCTAATTTTATAATTCCCGAGAATCCAAGGCTGTCTCCAAAGTGTCTATACTTTTCGGTATTTACCTGGCTAAATAAAATTTGAGTGAAAATAAAAAATAGTAAAACGGCTTTTTTCATTTTTAATACTATATTGTTTTAATTTATAATTAAAAAATGTGGTATTTTAATTTCAATTTTAATTATAATATCAACATTAAACAAAAATCATTTCGAAAAAATGAATATTGAAAGAATAGAAATCAGAAAAATTTTTCTTCCTTTTATAAAGCCGTTTACCACTAGCGGCTGGATCGAAAACGGGAATAACAGCATAATAGTTAGGATTGATGCAGATGGAGCGACAGGATGGGGTGAATCTCCTGTAGGATTAAAACCTTTTTATTGTGAAGAGACAACAGGAACAGCATGGTCTATAATGAGAGAAGTTTTAATTCCTATTTTATTTAATACAAAGTTGTCACAAACTAAAAATTTTGATCTTCCTTTCTCTTACATAAGAGGAAATAGAATTGCCATATCGGGATTAGAGTTTGCAATCTGGGATCTACTAGGAAAATTAAATAATAAAAGTATTTCTCAAATTCTTGGCGGCACGAGAAAAAAAGTTGATGTCGGAGTTAGTATAGGTATCCAGGAAAATACAAACAGACTTTTAGATCTAATAGAAAATTATTTAGATGAAGGCTATAAAAGAATTAAGATGAAAATAAAACCGGATTGGGATATTAAACCCGTCCGGGAAATTCGAAAAAGATGGGAAAAAATATTACTTCAAGTCGATGCAAACAGTGCTTATAGCTTAAATGATACGGAACATTTGGTTCAACTAGATGAATTTAAATTATTAATGATTGAACAGCCGCTGGGTTATGATGATTTATATGAACATTCACAATTACAAAAAAAGATTAAAACTCCAATTTGTCTTGATGAGAGCATTGTTTCTCCAATGCATGCAAAAAGTGCTATTGAGATGAAAGCATGTAAAATTATAAACATAAAGCCGTCCCGTGTTGGCGGATTGGCTGCTGCAAAAAAAATTCATGATATTGCTGAAAAGAAAAATATTCCTGTATGGTGTGGCGGTATGCTGGAAACCGGGATTGGAAGAGCATTTAATGTTGCATTAGCTAGTTTACCTAATTTCCGGTTACCCGGTGATATAAGCGCAAGTAGCAGGTATTTTTTAAAAGATATTGTAAAAAATCCTTTTGAATTAAATGAAGATGGTACTTTAAATGTACCTGATAAACCTGGCAACGGCGCTGAAGTAGATGAAGGATTTTTAGAAAAAATCACATTAGAGAAAGAGACATTTAAAAATTAATAATGTTTGCAGTTCTTTATGTTTTGAATCACTATCAATTAATTTTATTTGATAGAAAGCCTTAAAAAAATTAGATTCTGTAAAATAAATAGACTATAAATAAATTTGAATAATGCTCTCTGTAATTATTAATTTTATTAAATTATTAAAATGAAATCGGCAAATAAAAATAAGTTATTATTTGATGTTTGTAATGAAAAAAGAAATATAAATGTAAAAACATTGGAAAAAGTAATTCTTTTAGCAATCGAAATTGGCAGGGAAGGAAGGGAAGGTAGAAAGATAGGTACCTTGTTTGTTGTATCGGATTCGGATAAAACATTGAAGAGATCAAGACTTCTTATTCTTGATCCTTTATGGTACCATCCTGAAAAACAGAAAAGCATTGACAACCCCGACATGTGGGAAACTGTAAAAGAACTAGCCCAGCTTGATGGTGCTTTTATTATAACCGATAATGGAATAATTATATCTGCATGCAGGTATATTTATTCTTCTTCAATCGATATTGATCTGCCTCTTGGTCTGGGAAGCAGGCATATTGCTGCAGCTTCAATTACAAAAGAAACCAATGCTGTTGCAGTAGTAGTCTCGGAGAGTTCGGTAATTCGTATTTTTGATGATGGAGAAATTATTTCTGAAATTATCCCGGAATTGTGGCTGGTAAAAAAACACGGTGTTCATATTAAAAAACCTTTCACTACAAAAAATGTTGAACAGATAACGGTTGCCAGTAAAAAATGACAAACCTTTCTTATCGTTTAAAATTGTATCTGCCTTCTTCAATTAAAAAAAAAGTAGGGAAAATAAAAAGACGTATTCAAGGTTTTCTTCTTAAAGGCGATAATGTAGAGTGTCCTATATGCGGTAATAAATATAAAAAATTTTTACCGGCGGGAGTTGAAAAAAGAAATAATGCCGTATGTCCCCATTGTGATTCATTTGAAAGACACCGGCTGCTCTGGCTTT
>CAYUVK010000204.1:0-3567 GCA_964448105.1 uncultured Ignavibacteriaceae bacterium | reverse complement strand
AAATTGCAAGGTTGTAAAAATTATCCATACGTATATATCTTATATTAATTTTTTTTAAAATTTCTCAAGTTGATCGCCTATCGGATAAACTGTTGAAACAGTTATAAATATTGATCTTTTATTATTAACATCGGGATTAATCCCGATGTTAATAAGACCCTTAAACTTAAGTTTTAACTGCTTTTTTATCTTTGTTAGTTAACTTGAATTTAAAATATAATATTTTGTCTATAATAGTACCGTTTTTTTCTATCTTCATTTGTATTCAATTTTAAAATATTTCATCTCAATTACTTATATTCATAATCCCGGATGGATGATATATTTTTAGAAGAAACGAATAAAAAACAAATTAAAATACATTTAGGGATGACATATTATTACGGAAATTACTAAAGAAGAATTGAGAACATTTTTTATTTTATGAAACTAAACATAGATTTTAATAAATACCCTTTCCTGCTAGTTGCTAACAAAACTGCTAAAGATTTGGAGCAAAAAGTCTATTTGGTCGGCGGATTTGTAAGAGATAAAATACTTAAAAGAGATAAAAACGAAATTGATTTCTTAATAACCGGCAGCGGGATTGATTTTGTAAATGAATTCGCCAAAAGACTTGGAATTGAAAAAGTTACCGTCTTTAAAAATTTCGGTACGGCTCATTTTTATCATTCGGGATTTAACTTGGAGTTCGTTAGTGCGCGTAAAGAATCCTATAGAAAAAACAGTAGAAACCCTATTATAACCTTAGGAAGCTTTGAAGATGATATTAAGAGAAGGGACTTTACCATAAACACCTTAGCTGTTTCATTAAATGAAGAAGACTTCGGGGAAATAATAGATACTTTCAATGGGCTGGATGATATAAAGAAGAAAATCATTAGAACACCTTTGGATCCGCTGGAAACCTTTAATGATGATCCTTTAAGGATTTTACGGGCTTACAGGTTTGCGTCCCAGCTAAATTTTAATGTTGATGAAACAATTAATGAGGCAGCTTATAAATTAAGAGAAAGATTAAAAATTATTTCCCAGGAAAGAATTAGCGATGAGTTCCTAAAAATTCTAAGTTCCCCTAAACCTTCAATAGGATTAAAGCTTTTATTTGATTCAGGTGTTATGGAGATTATATTTCCTGAAATCGCAAAGCTTGCCGGGATTGAACAAAGAAAGGATTATCACCATAAAGATGTTTTTTTTCATACCCTGAAAGTAGTTGATAATATTTCTCAGGCAACTGAAAATGTTTGGCTTCGTTTTACTGCGCTTGTTCATGATATTGCAAAACCGCAGACTAAAAAATTTGTGGAAGGAACAGGATGGACATTCCATGGTCACGAAGAACTTGGAGCAAGAATGATGAAATCAATATTTAAAAGATTAAAGCTCCCCCTAACTAAGCTTGAGTATGTTGAAAAATTAGTCCGGCTTCACTTAAGACCGATTGCACTGGTTGGTGAAGAAGTTACCGATTCGGCAATTAGGAGATTAATTGTTGCTGCAGGAGATGATCTTGAAGATTTGATTACTTTATGTCGTGCAGATATTACAAGCAAGAATCCGAGGAAAGTTTCTGAATACCTTGAGAATTATGAAAACATAATGAAGAAGGTCTGGGAAGTTGAAGAAAAGGACAGGTTAAGGAATTTCCAATCCCCGGTTAGAGGCGAAGTTATAATGGAAGTCTGCAATTTAGAGCCTTCAAAAAAAGTGGGAGAAATAAAATCCGCAATTGAAGATGCAATCCTCGATGGTAAAATTGGCAATAATTATGAAGAGGCTTACCAATATCTACTGGAAATTAAAAATGAATATTTAAAAAAAGCTTGAGAGCAACCGGGTTTGAAAAATTAAAAACCTTTTATTCAAAACCATACCTGCAGGCTGAATTATATCAACAGATAAAAAAATTATTTTAATTATTGAAAAATTATTCCATGCAATTACAGAAACAACCCTGTTATTAAAATTATTACGGGATTTTTGAAAGGGATTTTTAAAATATTGTATGGATCGAAGTTTGTTATATAAAAATGATTCAATTAATATCTGTAGTGATTTAACAATTTAATGGAAGAACAGAAAAAAATATCCCTGCAAAGTATAAATAAAAAACTCGATCTCCGGCTTCCTTTTATTATATTGATTTTTGCAGGCATGTGTATTTTTTTAACAGAAAGCCGTGACGGAGGATTTACTCCCGGGGGAATGTACAGCGGAGTATCTGTTCATGGAATGACGTTGTCGGAAAACTTATTGAACAGCCGGCACCCGTTATTTATGTTTATGAGTAAGGAAATAGACCATGGAAAAATTGTCTATACGGCTTATAACAGGTTTCCTGTATTCCCTTTTCTTTTAATAGGTTTAGCGACTCATCCGTTCGATCATAATTTTAATTTGCAAATTTATGCTGCCCGCCAATTAATGAATATTTTTTTCTTTCTGTCCATCATTGTTGTGTTCAAACTAGTTGAAGAATTAACCAAGAAAAAATACCTGGCTTTATCTGTTGCACTGCTAACCTTTTCTTCATTTTACTTGCTTTCATACAACAACATGATATTTAACGATATCCCTGCACTTTTGGGATTTGTCCTTGCGTTTTATGTAATAGTCAAGTCGGGGAAAACAAAATTAAAAACTTCTCAGATTTTGTTCTACTCATTATTCCCGTTATGCCTCGGCTGGCAGCCGTACGCGGTATATTTAACATGGTTTATAGTAGAAGCTCTAGTGTTGCTGCTTGAGAAGAAAACTCCTTTTCGCCGGAGATTATCTAATCTAATCAAACATCCGTCATTTATTATTACCATAATTTCAATTACATGGGGGATTCTTATTTTAGGCCTGCAGCTGTTAAATGAATGGAGAATTGTCGGTGGTTCTTTTTTACATATATCAAGTGTAAACAGCGGACTATGGCGCAGCGGTTTAATCTCCGCTGGAGGGCATACTCAATATCTATGGACATTTGACTGGCCGGGATATCTTTTAGGCCAGGCTCGTGCAATGACTGTAATGCTCCTCCCTTTCTGGCCGATTTTTCAAATAGAACCGGGTTTAAATGCTTCTGCCTTTATAGTAATATCTATAATAATCTATACATTAATCCAATATTTTAAAGATAAGAGTTCAATTAATAAGATCCATCTTATAATGATTTTTTCCGGTCTACTCTGGACAATCCCGATGAGGCATTTCGCAGCTCTGCATGAATTCCAATCGATCTTTTACATTGGTTTTGCAATAAGTATTTATACTAGATTACTTTCCCGTATTAATTCTAGAGTATATAAATTGCTGGCAGTAGATATATTAATAGTATTTATAATTAACTTCGCTTTGGTTAATCATTTGAAAGTGCCGGATGTAAGAATGAACAGCGTTGCAGAACAATTTCAAAATATTCGTAATCAACTGCCGGAGAATAGTAAAATCTATTTTGATGGTGACCGTTATAGAACGGTAAGGAATGACTACTATGCAATTGATTTTCTTCTTACGGGCTGCCGGTTCACACAGCTTGATAATGCCGATTATGTTATATCTAAAAATCCGGGTTTC
>CAYUVK010000203.1:1885-3749 GCA_964448105.1 uncultured Ignavibacteriaceae bacterium | reverse complement strand
ATGGTGGGACCGTGTTTGGGCCCCAGGTGTTGGCTCAACAATCGATTTTGATCCACTAAGTATAGTGAATGCTGCTAATCTTGGTGTAGATACAACAAAAGCTGATTGGTCTGCTACTGCTGAAGCTAAAAGAACCATTGATGTCAAAGATAATATTTATTTCAGACCGCAGTCATTCACTGATTTTTATACTGCATGGAATGATACAGCACATGGTTTGGATAGTATTTATACAATGGAATGGATGAATGATATTACGACAAATATGTTTACAGATAAAACCGACTGGCCGGGTTTTAATGATGATGGTAATCTTGTTGGAACCGATCCGGGATATGGTTCTGGTATTACAGCTATGATTGGTGCCCCGGGAACGACTGTACCGGCTGAAGACGGTGTCGGAGTAATTCCATATATAGCAGCAGCTAGAGCAAATAATGGTGTCGCAAATGTAGACTTCAGTTTTGCACAATCACAACCAGACTATAGTAGCGGTAACTGGGTTCCTGCATGGCCGCTTCCGGAATCAAATGATTTGAAGTATACTGCTAATTTAACAGCAACTGATGGAATGCCTTATGGTGATCCATACTGGTTCAATGGCATAACCGGTGTTGAAAATACTTCTGCTCAATTGCCTAATAAATTTTCACTTTCAGAAGCATATCCGAATCCTTTTAACCCTTCAACAAATGTTAAGTTTACTATTTCAGAGGCTGGTAATGTAAGCTTAAAAGTTTATAATACGCTTGGTCAGTTAGTAAAAACATTAGTCAATAATGAATATAAACAATCCGGTGATTATAATTTAAGAGTTGATATGAGCAGATTCGCAAGCGGTATTTATCTTTATAGATTGGAAGAAGGGAATAATGCAATTACTAAAAAAATGATTCTCTTAAAGTAATATCTCGCCTCCTATCCGGGACTGTTAAATTTAACAGTCCCGGTTTAATATTAATAAAATTACTATCATTTTACGGTTTTGCAAAATAGATAAATGAGGTCGTTCTTGTTTTGGAAATTATCTTCACCAATTTTTCTTAGTAGATTATTTTTTCTTCTTCTTATTGTTGGTTGTTATTGTTCCATACTTGCTCAATTTAAAGTGGTTGGATATTATCCTGATTGGTTAAAAACTACATTACCTCCAAATAAAATTGAATTCGAAAATATTGATTATATAATTCACGCTTTTGCCTGGCCGAATTCTGATGGTACAATCGGTAAGTATAGTGGATTGCTTTATCCGCAATTAAATCATGCAGTTCATGATGCAAATAAAAAAATTTTAATTTCATTTGGCGGTGCCGGGCAGTCGGATGGCTTTGGACCTATGTCGGCAGATTCATCTACAAGAGCAAAATTTATTGACAATGTTGTTAATTTTCTTATCAACAATAATTATGACGGAATTGATCTGGATTGGGAAAGTCCTTCCGACCAGCAGCAAAAAGCTCAACTAACTTTACTGGTTAAAGAAATGCGGGAAAAATTTAGTGAAATAAATACTCCATTATTAATTACTATGGCCGCACCAGCAGGCAACTGGGGAGGACAATGGATAGAATATGAAAAGATTTCGGATTATATAGACTGGTTTGCAGTAATGGCTTATGATTTTCATGGTTCATGGTCTTCATATTCAGGACCGAATGCTCCTCTATACCAATCGCCAAACGATAAAGATAATGCAGGTGCAGCTTATAATGCCATTCAATATATGACAATTACAAGGAAAGTACCTAAAGCTAAAATCCTTCTTGGGATGCCGTTTTATGGAAAAGAATTTAATTCGTCCGGCATGTATAAACCTTTTACAGGCGGTGTTCCGGATTATATCTATTCTGATATAGTTACACTA
>CAYUVK010000203.1:1141-1875 GCA_964448105.1 uncultured Ignavibacteriaceae bacterium | reverse complement strand
TTCAACAAAATTAATTACATTCGATGATACAACATCAATAAGGTATAAAGTCGAATTTAGCTTAAATCAAGGTTTGGCAGGCGTAATGGTATGGGCACTCGGACAGGATTTAGTTAATAGCAAACAGCCATTGCTTGAAACTATAGGAACTACAATAAGAAAAGTAACATCTGTTAAATTAACTGATAACAAGCCTGAAGGTTCTTTTCATTTATATAACAATTATCCCAACCCTTTTAATCCTTCTACAAATTTTCAATTTCGGATCCCGGAATTCGGATTTGTAAGTTTAAAGATTTATGACGTTCTGGGAAGGGAAGTTGCTACCCTGGTTAATGAAGAAAAACCTTCGGGTGAATACAGAATTGATTTTAATGCAGAGAAATATAATTTAAGCAGCGGAGTTTATTTTTATACTTTAAAAGCTGCCGGGTTTAGACAGACAAAAGAAATGTTGCTTTTAAAGTAGTGCTACTTTCGAAGTTAGCATATTGAGCGTTTACTTCGAAGGTAATTATCATTAAAGAAATATGAAATATTCTAATAAAATATTTTTCTACTTAATATTCATCTTTTTTTTATCGCTGAATATTTTTCCTCAAAATATTTATCAGCTAAATTTAATGCCTTTTCCTAAAGATGTTTTTGTTAAAGAAGGAAAATTTAGAATAAATAGAGATTTTGCAGTTGAAATAAAAGGCTTTGCGTATATCCCACAGGGAAAACAGCTAGCT
>CAYUVK010000203.1:0-1131 GCA_964448105.1 uncultured Ignavibacteriaceae bacterium | reverse complement strand
TTGAAATAAAAGGCAATCCTAATGAAAGAATATATTCGTCTGCGACACGTTTTATAAGAAGATTAGATGATAGAACAGGTTTATTTTTTAAGCAGGGTTATGTTACTCCTAATAATAATATAGTTGAAAGAAAAGCAATTATAGAAATAAGTAGACCGGGTGAAGTAAAATTAGGAGAAGATGAATCTTACAGATTACTTATAACTGAAAGTAATATTCAGCTAAATGCTCCAACAGATTTAGGTGCTGTTCATGGACTGCAGACACTTTTACAATTATTAAGTATTGATTCCCATGGATATTATTTCCCGGCAATTGAAATTTATGACAATCCAAGATTTCCCTGGCGCGGACTAATGATTGATGTTGCCCGTCATTTTATGCCGGTTAATGTTATCAAAAGAAATATAGACGGAATGGCAGCAGTTAAATTAAATGTACTGCATTTACATTTATCGGATGATCAGGGATTTCGCGTTGAATGCAAGACTTTTCCGAAGCTTCAGGAAATGGGCTCCGATGGTTTATATTATACACATGAGCAGATAAAGGAAATAATTAAATATGCAAATGACAGGGGAATAAGGGTATACCCGGAATTTGATATGCCGGGACACGCAACATCCTGGTTTGTCGGATATCCTGAATATGCTAGCGCTCCCGGCCCTTATAAAATAGAAAGAAGATTCGGTACTATGGACCCAGTGTTTAATCCTGCAAATGAAAACACATACCAATTCTTGGATAAATTTTTTAAGGAGATGGTAGCCCTTTTCCACGATGAATATTTACATATCGGCGGAGATGAGAATAACGGTATTCAATGGGATTTCAATAAAGAAATTCAAAAGTTCAAAGAAGAAAAAGGTTTTAAAGATAATGAGCAATTACAGGCATATTTTATAAATAGAATTCAAAAAATACTTTCTAAATATGGAAAGAAAATGGTTGGATGGGATGAAATTTTGCATAAAGATACTCCCAAAAATGTTGTCATTCAATCATGGAGAGGTACTGCTGCTTTAGCTCAGTCGGCAAAACAGGGTTATCAGGGAATTCTCTCTTACGGCTATTATATTGATTTGATGCAGCCTGTGTCATTTCATTATTTAAATGATCCGGTTCCTGATA
>CAYUVK010000202.1:0-3803 GCA_964448105.1 uncultured Ignavibacteriaceae bacterium | reverse complement strand
TATTTTCATCCATAGGCTGGTCGAATACATTTTCACTTGCTCTGGAAGGTACAGGAGTACTAAAAAGCCAGGTCTCGTCATTACTCGTTATGGCGATATTCGGTGGAGCGCTGCTGCCGCCTCTGCAAGGGCACATTGCCGATTTAGGCGGATTACGAATTTCCTATATTGTGCCATTGATTGCATATTCTTATGTAGGGTTTTATGGCTTGATCGGCCATCGAATTGGACGAAACCGTAAACTTGCTGTTTCCTAAATTAAAATGTTAAAAGTAAATATTCAGAGATGAGAAAAGAATAAAATGAAAACATTAAAATATTTCTACTTTCTATTCTTAATTCCTTTTATTGCATTCTCTCAACAGAATAATCTAAAAGATAATATGATTCAAACAAACGTGGATATAGTTGCAAAGAAATTAAGTTCTTTGAGTACACTCTCTTATGATAATTGGAAAAAAAGTCCGAACCTTTCAAGTGGAACGGAAATTCAAGGTGATCCAACTTCCATAAATTTTGATGATTCTCAATGGGGAACACTAATTATTAACCAAAGAGTTACAGATGATTCCTGCTGGCTTAGGAAAGAAATTATACTTCCTAAACAAATGTTAGGTCAACCTGTAAAAGGTGAAATTAAATTACTTATTTCTGTCGATGATTATGGTTATCTCTGGATAAATGGAGAAAGCAAAGGTTATTTCCCATGGGATGGTGAATTTGTTTTAACAGAAAATGCTAAACCAGGCGAAAAATTTCTTATTGTGATAAAAGCCATTAACACTGGCGGTCCATTAAGGCTTTTAAGAGCTGAACTTGATATGAGTGTTGTTACCTCGCTCAGGGAGGAAATTCAAGACTTATTGCTGAGCCTAAAAACCGGACAAAAACTTTTAAGCTTTGATACATATCAGACCAACGCAAGGGTAACAGTTGATCCGGGGATTGATAAATCTACTATAAATAAAAATGATAAAATAAAATTAAACAGGCTACTGCAGGAAGAAGCAATAAAAATAAATACTGATGCTCTTGAACAAGGAGATATTCTGAAATACAGGCAATCAATTGAGGAAGTGAAAAAAGCACTCCAACCAGTAGCAGAATTTGCAAAAAAATTTACACTCTTTTTTGATTCCAATGCACATATAGATGCAGCATGGTTATGGCGTGATCTAGAAACAAAATTAATTTGCAGAAATACTTTTTCGTCCGTTCTTCATATAATGGATGTTAAACCGAAATTTACTTATACCCAAAGTGCTGCCCAATATTATAAATGGATGCAGGATCTATACCCGGATGTTTATAAAGGGATAAAAGAAAGAATAAAAGATGGAAGGTGGGAAGTTGTCGGCGGAATGTGGATAGAACCTGATTGTAATCTACCAAGCGGTGTCTCATGGGACAGGCAGCTTCTTTATGCTAAAAGATATTTTAAAGACAGCCTCGGTGTTGATGTTAAAATCGGCTGGAATCCTGATTCATTCGGATATAACTGGAATATGCCGATGTTTTATCGAAATGCTGGGATTGATGCATTCATTACACAAAAAATCGGATGGAATGATACAAATGTTTTTCCGTACAGGGTTTTTTGGTGGGAGTCTCCAGACGCGTCAAAAATCCTTTCATATTTCCCATTTGATTATGTAAATACAATTACACAAGCTTACGGCTTGGTTGATTGGTTAAGGCAGTTTGAAGCAAATACGGGTTTTCGAAAGTTTATGGTCCTTTTCGGCGTTGGAGATCATGGCGGCGGACCTACTATCGATATGATTAATAGAATTGAACATCTAAAAAAAGTTTTTATTTATCCCAAAATTGAATATGGAACTACTACTGATTATATCAAATGGTTGAAAAGCCAAGATCTTTCAAAACTTCCTGTCTGGGATGATGAACTTTATCTTGAATATCACCGCGGTACTTTTACTTCACATGATAAAACAAAAAAATTTAACAGGGAATTAGAAAACCTGCTCACAGAGACAGAAAAATTTTCCTCTATCTCCGCAATGTTTGGAAAAAAATATCCTCAAAGTGATCTTAAAGATGCATGGGAAAAAGTAATGTTCAATCAATTTCACGACATATTGCCCGGTTCAGGGATTAGAGAGAATTATATTGATGCTGCTGAAAAATATAAAGAGGCTGAAAAGATTGGTAATTTTACTTTGGATAATGCTCTTAATGCAATTAATAAAAATATTAATAATTCGGAAATAAAAAGCGGCCTTCCACTAGAAGTTTATAATCCTCTTTCATGGGAAAGAACAGATATCGCAAAATTTAATTTACCAGAAGGAGATAAAAATGATTATTCAATACATGACATAAACGGAAAAGAAATTCCATCCCAAATAATTAAAAAAGATTATTACACAAATCAAATTTTATTTATTGCTTCAAATGTTCCTTCTTTAGGATATAATACTTATGTATTAAAAAAAGGGAAATCATCATTGCAGAATTCTGAATTAATTGTTTCTGACGATAGACTTGAAAATCAATTTTTTACTATTACAATTGATACTTCAACAGGGTGGGTGAAGAATATCCTGGATAAAAGAAATGGAGAAGAATTATTGAAAGATGAAGGGAATAAGCTGCAGCTTCTTGAGGATAAGCCAAAGCAATGGGATGCTTGGAATATCGGGCTCACCAGCAGAGAATTTCCTTCTCACTTTAGAAAAGTAGAAGTTGTTGAAAATGGACCGGTAAGAATTGTTGTTAGACTTTACATGGATTATTTAAAACCAGGTGTTATAAAAGATTATCCGACTCCCAATTTTCCGTCTTCGTTTTTTATACAGGATGTAATTCTTTATAACGGGCTTGATAGAATTGATTTTAAAACTGATATCAATTGGTGGGAAGAGCATACAATGCTGAAAGTTGCTTTTCCGCTTTCTTTTAGTGATACTGTTGCGACATATGAAATTCCTTACGGATCAATTCAAAGATCAACACAAAGAATAACAAGCTGGCAAAAGGCACGTTTTGAGGTTCCCGCAGAAAAGTGGGCTGATATGACTTCTGGAAATTATGGAGTAAGTCTTCTCAATAATTCAAAATATGGCTATGATATAAAAGATAATATTATGAGATTATCTTTATTGCGATCACCTAAATGGCCTGATCCAACTCAGGATATGGGAAAACATGAAATTAATTATGCACTATATCCGCATGCCGGAAGCTGGCAAGAAGCAGATGTAGTGAAAAGAGGATGGGAATATAACGAACCTTTGATTACCGTGACAAATGGAGTACATGCAGGTAATTTGCCGGACAGTTATTCTTTTATAAAATTAGATGAGGATAATTTAATTTTAACCTCGGTAAAAAAAGCAGAGGATACCGACGCATGGATTTATCAGTGGTATGAATCTGAAGGAAAGGAAACTAAAGCCACATTAACTTTGCCTAAAGCTCCTAAAAGAGTTGTCGAATCAAATTTTATAGAAGAAGATGGTAATCTACTTCCATTTAAAGGGACAGTCGTAAAAATAAATACAAAGAAAAATTCTGTTGAAACAATAAAGGTCTACTATTGAAGTGCTAAAATCCAAGGTATTATTAAGTATTATTTAGATTTTGTTCACAAACAATTATGGGAAAAAGTACAAATACTGCCCTATACTTTATATTATTAGTATATTTTGAATTCATGAAAGAAATTAATTTTAATTTTCTCCTAACTCAAATCTATTTTTCCATTTGTTTGATCCGTTCAATCTCCTTTTCCAAACCCTGATCATTCGGGTAATAGCTTTTTAATTGATTAAGAATATCAA
>CAYUVK010000201.1:0-3947 GCA_964448105.1 uncultured Ignavibacteriaceae bacterium | reverse complement strand
TAATTAGATTTATTGAAGTTAGATATATTTTAGGCTGCTTTAATTTTCTTAAAGTTTATTTCATTATAGTTGGAAATGATTTTTTGATAACTGTAAACTAATTTTTTAAAAATCTTTTCCCAGGTTTGCTCTTTAGCAAAAAGGATTGCATTTCTTCCTAATTCATAACGCTTTTCCGGGTAATTTAATAAGTAATTTATTTTTTCAGAAAGATCTTCGGGATCCCGGGGATTAACAGTCAGTCCATTTATTCCTTCATTTATAACACCATATGCTCCTCCTTCCCGGGAACAAATCGGCGGAATTTCGGAAGCCATAGCCTCTAATGTAACATTACCAAATGTTTCTGTTGTTGAAGGAAAAACAAATATATCGCTTGATGCATATGCTTCAGCCAATTCCTTTCCGGATTTATAGCCGAGAAATAGTGCTTCCGGCATTAATTTTTTCAGTTCATCTTTAATTGGTCCGTCTCCAACAAATACAAAGGCAATATCCTTACGGGTATTGGTGAGAATTTTATATGATTTTGATAGAGTATCTAAATCCTTTTCCCAAACTAGTCTACCGACAAATAAAAGTGCAACCTTATTTTCGATACCATTTTGTTTTTTCCATTCATTAGAAAAATAGGAAGCATTAAATGAACTGGTATCAACTCCATGTGGCAGATATTCTAAATTATTAATCCCATGTAATGATAACTCACTTAATATCGGTTTTGATGGAACATATACCACCTGGCATGCATTATAAATTCGCCTAAAGTAATTCCAACTAATATTCTCAAAGGCTTTAATCTTATAATATTTTGCATAGCTTACAAAATGAGTATGATAAGTTGCTGCGACTGGGATCCCGTTCCTGTTTCCATATTTTACTGCGGCATAACCAAGGGAGCATGGGCTATTAATATGAATTAAATCCGGCTGAAATTCTTTTAATTTATCTTCGAAATATTTTTGTCCTGGGACTGCAAATTTATATTCTTTGTAAAGAGGGAAAGTAAAAGATGGAACTTGATGCATTTCCACCGGTTGCTTTTCTTTGCCGGGAATAATAGGGGAGAAGAATAAACTTTCAATATTATACTTTTTAAGATTATCAATTAATTTGTACAATACCCTGGTTACACCATCATGACCTGGCTGCATTGAACCGGCAAAATACGCGACTTTTATCTTTTTATAATTTTCCATAATATATATCGATTTTAATGAGCCGGTTTGCTTTTTCTAAAAAGGAATTGAAGTAAAAAAGCAAAAATATTAATAATTAAATATGCTGCTGTTTTCATAATTACCTCTTCATTGTTCATACTTAAATATTTGTTTTCTATTCGTATCATAATTATAAATTTTACAAGTTAATATAATATTAAGTAATTGTTAATTTTGTATTAAATTCCTCAAATACATTGTATTTGACGTTTTAATCTGTAATTTTGTGCCATAAATTACATTGAAAAAAAGTTGAGTTTTTCACAAAATATTATTGATTGGATTGCAAATAGGTTTAAAATCCCTACAATTGCAATGCAGATGTTTAAAGCTTCCAATGAAATAAGCGGGATAGATAAAAAAACGCTCCCGGTTGAGCTTATTCCATTAAATTCGATTCAACTTTCACGCGGTTTATTAAATTTTACTGTATTGCAGAGTAAATTGAATTGGATTTTTCCATATTGGATTAACCAGCAGTATAACCCTAATAGTAAATCTTTTGTACCTCGCTCGCACTTGGGTTTATCTATGAATATTACTCATAGAAATTGGACGGCCATCGGTAGCCCGGATTGTGAAATTGAACCTATTGTTGATCCGAGGGGATTAGTAACACCTTATAAGAATAGCTGGTCAATTGATGTCTGGTTAATTGCCTGGGATAAAATATTTTTCCCTTCAAGTTCTGAAATAGTCGAACAAAATTTAATCGATAATGTCCCGGTTGTTATGACGCAGTTTGAATTTAATAATGTTGAACTCAAATTAATTGCTTATACATATAAAGATAATTTATATTATAAAGTATGCACGGTAAATAAATCATCTTTAAATATTCCGACAAAAATTATTTTTTCAATTAGACCTTTTAACCCAGAAGGAATTTCTCTCCTCAATAAAATTGATTTTAACCTGGAAGAAAATTGTTTCAACGTTCAGAATTCATCGGTAAACCACCGGGTTTATTTTAATTCCAAACCGGATTTAGTTCATTGTTCTAATTTCAAAGATGGAGATGCAGCTTTAATTTTACTTTCACACAAAAATGGAAAGCAGGCATTTTCTTCTTTTTGTTCTTCCGGATTAGCTAATGCTATTGCCTCATTTAATATTGATTTATTACCGGCTGCCTCAAAAACAATTGAAGTAATTATTCCCTTAAAAGAAAAAACAGCTACTCAATTTATTGATGTTTCTCATGTGAAAGCTTACTGGAATAAGATTTTAGATGAAGGTACCCAAATAAAAACACCCGACATAAAAATTAATTCAATTATAGGTTCATCAATATCATCTTTGTTGATGTTTACAGATACAGATACAATTACCCCCGGACCATTTACATATCATCAATTTTGGTTTAGGGATGCAGCATATATGATATGGGCACTTGATAATTTTGGGTATCATCAGATTACAAAAAAGATTATTGAATCATATCCACATAAACAAACTAAAGATGGTTATTTTAGATCTCAAAAAGGGGAATGGGATTCGAACGGACAGGCAATCTGGACAGTTTACCAGCATTATATGTTTACCAAAGATTTCAGTTTGCTTTCCTCACTTTTTGATTCGCTTTTTCTTGCTGTTAAATGGGTTAGTAATAAAAGGTTAACAAAGAGTTCTTTTAAAGATGAACCTTTCTTCGGTTTGATGCCTGTGGGGATGAGCGCCGAACATCTCGGTCTAGCTGATCATTACTTTTGGGATAACTTCTGGTCTGTTGCAGGGATAAAAGCTTTTATTGAAATTTGTAAAATACTTGATAGGGAAGAGGAGCTTAAATTTGCCGAAGCATTAAATACTCATTATTGTCTCAGCCTGGAAATTGCTATTGAGAATGTTCAGAAGAAATATGCTTTAAATGCTATCCCGGCTTCTCCTTCAAGAAATATAGATTGCGGAATGATCGGCAGTATTTGTGCGAGCTACCCATTACAGTTGTTTGAAAATGATAACAAAAAAATTCTTGCTACGCTCGATCTGTTGAAAGAAAAATATTTTATTAAAGAATTATTTTTCCAGCATTTTATACATTCCGGGATGAATCCGTATTTGACACTGCAAGTTGCTCATGCATATTTATATGCCGGGAAAAGAGAATTATTTCAAGAAATCTTGTATAATGTTATTTCATTTGCTTCTTCAACAAACAACTTTCCAGAAGCAATTCATCCAATTACATTAGGCGGATCAATGGGGGATGGACATCACGGTTGGGCTGCAGCAGAATTACTTCTGGCTGTGCACGATGCTTTCATCTTTGAATATAACAATGCATCAAAAAAAGAACTTATCTTGATGCAGGGAATTCCTAAAGAATGGTTTATTTCTTCTTCAAATATTTATATAAAAAATGCACCGGTTTCAGATGGAAGTATTAATCTAATCGTTTCAAATAATAATGAAGAAAAGGAAATTATAGTGAATATTGAATTTATCGGAAAGATAAATCCGGAAAGAAAGTGGAAACTTAATTTGCCGTTTGATTGTGTAAAAACTAAAGAAGGAAGTGAATATATACTGGGTTCTATGATTACTAATGGCAATACTGTTATGGAACTTACCCCGGGTTCGATTATATTAAAATTTGTAAATCAAAATAAAGAACAAACTGTCCCTAATTCCTAATAATCTTAACTATATCTTAACATTTTATTAACAGAATATTAATAATTAAAATATATTTTAAAAGAAAAATTTATTTGAAATAATTATTAA
>CAYUVK010000200.1:0-4005 GCA_964448105.1 uncultured Ignavibacteriaceae bacterium | reverse complement strand
GGAATGAAGGATATGATCAGTTGTCCGAAAAAATCGGACAACTGAAATTGGAAGCCGAAGACGGGAAAAAATACTCAACCGATGTTGCAGATGCAGAAACACTTATGAGATTAATCCAATCCATTCCATCTCCCAAAGCGGAACCATTCAAACGCTGGCTAGCAAAGGTTGGTTACGAACGATTGGAAGAAATCGAAAATCCTGAACTCGCACAAGCCAGGATGCAACAAATATATAAAGCAAAGGGATACAGCGACGAATGGATCGAAAAGCGCATCCGTGGAATTGCTGTAAGAGATGAACTTACCAACGAATGGAAAAAACGCGGCGTAAAGGAAGGATTGGAATACGCAATCCTTACATCAGAGATAAGTAAGGCAACATTTGGGCTAACTCCTTCCGAGTATAAATCGTTTAAGGGATTAACAAAGCTGCAAGAAAATCTTCGTGACCATATGACTGATATGGAATTAATATTTACAAAATCAATTAAGGAAAGAAATAAAATAAGTCTAAAAATATTTTGTCCCTAAAAGGGACAAATCCGATATGTTCCGGGTTTATTGTTTTATAAATATTTTGTCCTTAACAGGACAAAATACATTTGTGTTGACATAATATTTTTGGGAAACAAATATAAAATCAGCTTAAATATTTTTTAATAAAATTAAAATCAATCAAAGGGTAATCTCTTTAGGGATTATAAATTTATAGAAAATAATTTTCCAATTTATACAGTTGCCCCTTTAGGGGTAAAATAGAGGATACTATGGCTAATACATATACACAAATTTACCTCCATCTGGTGTTTGCCGTACAGAACCGAATATCTCTTATTAAACCCGGATGGAAAGACGAATTATATAAATATATAACAGGAATTGTTCAAAATAACGGTCATAAACTAATTGCAATTAACGGTGTACCCAACCATATTCATATTGCCGTTGGATATAAACCGCATCAATTAATACCGGACCTTCTTCAGGATATTAAAGGTGATTCCTCAAAATGGATAAATAATAAGAAATTTGTTAAAGGGCATTTCAACTGGCAGGCTGGCTACGGTGCTTTTTCTTTTTCACAATCGCAAATCGAAAGGATTGTGCAATATATAAACAACCAGGAACACCATCATAAAAACCAAACATTCCGTGAAGAATATGTCCGGTTTTTGAAAAAATATGAAGTCCCGTATGATGAGAGATATGTTTTAATAGATGTATAAAAGATTATAAGATATTAATGTTTTGTGGTTTTATTGTTTTGTCCCTAAAGGGACAATTTCAATACCGTTCTCGATTCATTATTCTATATATATTTTGTCCTTAACAGGACAAAATACATTTGTGTTAACACAATATTCTTTGGCAATAAATATAAAATCAACTTAGATACTTTTGATGAACAAAACCAATTATAGGAAAATCCCGATAGGGATTTAATATTTATAGAAAATAATTTCCCAATATAAACATATGCCCCTTTAGGGGCTAAACAGAGACGATTCCCTTATGTTTTTAATGGATCAAAATTATCTATGACAGGGTAATCCCTTTAGGAATTAAATATTTTTAGAAATTGATTACCTCTCACAAACCAAAGTCCCTTTAGGGACGAAATAAAGGATATAATGGTAAAACACATTAAAAATAATCCGTTCATCCCAAATGTCGCGTTACTGTGCAGAACCAATTCTACTTAATTTAATGAGGAATAAATATGTACACCGAAGATGATTTCATAATGATTAGTGCATTGCAGCATTATGTATACTGCCCAAAACAATGTGCACTAATACATGTTGAAGATGTTTGGAATGAGAATCTTTTCACAGTTCGAGGTAATTTACTTCATGAAAAGGTTGATACCGATACTTATGAAACAAGAGGAACATTAAAAACAATCCGTGGTTTGCGTATTCATTCATTTCATTACGGTATAGTTGGTCGCTGTGATGTTGTGGAATTTCGTAAATCGAAAACAGGTGAAGAAATAATGCCTGTTGAATTTAAATCAGGCAAACCGAAAGAAAATATCAGTGATAAAGTCCAGCTATGTGCACAGGTATTTTGCCTGGAAGAAATGCTTAATATCCAAATAAAGCAAGGAGCATTTTTTTACGGAAAAATAAGGAGAAGAAATATTATTGAAATAGACAAAGAATTGCGACTACAAACAGAAAATATTATTAATTCTGTAAGAGAAATAGTTTCTCAAAAGTTTATACCAGCTGCCGTATATGAAGCAAAATGCCGCAACTGTTCGCTGCAGTCTATTTGCCAGCCTAAAGCAATGAACAAACATAAACTTCAAAATTATATTAAGGGATTATATTCAACATGAAAAAACATCTCAACACACTCTATATAACTTCAGATGATGCTTACGTCCGTAAGGAACGGGAAACATTTATTGTAGAAGTAAATAATGAAAAAGTTTTCCAGGCACCAATTCATTCAATTGAAAATATTGTGTGCTTTGGATTTAAACCGCTCACACCGCAAATAATGGCTTTTTGTGCAGAGAATAATGTGGGAATAAGCTATCTTAAAGAAAACGGCTTATTCCTGGCTCGTGTTTATGGAGCGCAAAAAGGGAATGTATTATTACGTAAAACACAGTATGAAATATCGGATAATGAATTTCAATCTTTACGGATTGCAAAACCTATAATTGCCGCAAAAGTATCTAATTACAGGTATCTTCTTCTTCGCCACCAGCGTAATCATCCCGAAAATTGCAGTGATGATGTGGTTTTGTCTGCAGAAATAATGGGAAAAAGATTAAACAATATTCAGCAGTCGGAAAGCCTTGATGAACTGCGTGGTTATGAGGGTGAATGTGCTACCCTGTATTTTGGTTCTTTATCGTCTCTAATTACAGCACAAAAAGAAGATTTCTCTTTTACACAACGAACAAAGCGTCCCCCGCTTGATCCGGCTAATGCTCTCTTATCATTTTTGTATGCAATACTTGCAAATGATGTTCGCTCCGCTTTAGAAACAACCGGACTGGATCCGCAAGTAGGATTTCTTCACCAATTAAGACCCGGGCGTCCAAGCCTTGCATTAGATATAATGGAAGAGTTCAGAGCATATCTTGGAGATAGAATAATGCTTAATCTCATTAATTTAAAACAGGTGGCAAGGAAGGATTTTGAAGTAAGAGAATCAGGAGAAGTACGAATGTCCGACAGTGCACGAAAAGAAGTACTTAATGCGTACCAGAAACGAAAGCAGGAGGAAATCACCCATCCTTTTCTTGGTGAAAAAATGACGATAGGATTGCTGCCGCATATTCAGGCACAGCTGCTGGCAAGATACATCCGGGGTGATATGGAAAATTATCCTCCGTTTTATTTAAAGTAGTGTTAAAATACATATTCTTTTAATTTTTAATTGAGAATTTTATTATGATGGTTATTGTAAGTTATGATGTTTCAACAAAAACATTGAGCGGAAAGAAAAGATTAAAGAAGGTTGCAGAGACATGTTTAGATTTTGGTTTACGTGCCCAGGATTCTGTTTTTGAGTGCATACTTGACCCTGCACAATGGGAAATTCTTAAAGATAAGCTGCTGAACATTTATAACCAGGAAGAAGATAATCTTAGATTTTATTATTTAGGTTCTAACTGGAAAAAGCGTTTAGAAAGCCATGGCAAAAGCAGGAATCTTAATATTGATGATACATTAATTATATAATTAACTTGAAATCCTGTAGTTGCTAACCGAAGCAAACATTAAATACCCGGGAAGTTAGCACATAGATATTTTGGAATAATTAAAGATTTATAAAAGAATGAATCAGATTTTGATAAAAAAGTTAACAGTTAGCAAATTATATAGTATAAGTCTTTATAAAAATTAAACTTAATGATAGTACAGTCGCACCCCATGCGGGTGCGTGGATTGAAACCAATCGTTTGCTCCATCATATATAACTGTTGGATCGTCGCACCCCATGCGGGTGCGTGGATTGAAACTATTATATAATAAGCAAT
>CAYUVK010000199.1:0-4030 GCA_964448105.1 uncultured Ignavibacteriaceae bacterium | reverse complement strand
TTATTAATTAGGAATGAAATTATTTTTACTTGTAATTGCGCCTTTAATTAAATAAATTATACGCCTAAATAAAAATAATTACATAATCCCGGCTCTTATAATAGAAGGGCCTATGTCCATCGGGAGAATTTGATGACAACGAATATATATGAAAGTGCGGTTATTATTAATGCCGCATTAGAAGACGAACAGATAGATTCAGTGATTTCTCGTATTAAAGAAACCATTTCGCACAATGGTGGGGAAATAAGGGAAATTGAGAACTGGGGAAGAAAAAGATTGGCTTACATGGTTAAGAAAAGTAAGATCGGATACTATGTATTTTTCAGATTTAATGCCCCTTCCAGCATCGTTTCCAAACTAGAAAGAACTTATGTACTCGACGAACATATATTAAGGTTTTTAACTATTAAGTTAGATAATGATGCCATTGAACATATTGAAAAGCATAAAAAAGTTTCGCAGGATGAAAACTCTACAGCTGAAGTAGAAGTTAGCAAAAAATCTGAAGTTCACACTAATGATAGTGATTAATTAAATCTATTAACGATAAGTATGGAGGAAAAAACCATGGCTGATTTGAAAATGCCTGAAATTAACTATGTCGTTGT
This sequence comes from uncultured Ignavibacteriaceae bacterium, assembly GCA_964448105.1. Taxonomy (GTDB): domain Bacteria; phylum Bacteroidota; class Ignavibacteria; order Ignavibacteriales; family Ignavibacteriaceae; genus CAVQBP01. The sequence continues at coordinate 3,419 of CAYUVK010000199.1, read as the reverse complement.
TGCGGGTAATTTGACTAAAGATCCTATTTTTAGACAAACAACTAATAATACACCAGTTGTTAATTTTTCTATCGCATCTAATAGAAAATATAAAGATAGCTCAAACCAATGGCAGGAGGATGTTTGTTATGTAGGCATTGTTGCATGGAATAAACTGGCAGAAAGCTGCCGGGATAGATTGAAAAAAGGTTCTGCTGTACTTGTAGATGGGGAACTGCAAAGCAGAAACTGGAAATCGGAAGAAGGACATAATAGGAGCATTGTAGAGATTAAAGCACGGAGAATCCAGTTCTTAAATAAAAGAATGAGGAATTCGAATAATGGAGTTGATGAAAATGGGGATGTTGATAGTGTCTCAGATGAAGATAATGTTGATTATACGGAAGATTCATTTGATAAGTTTTTGTCCAACGAGGAATCTGATTTAATTAAAGAATAGGAAAATAGATGAAAAAAGAAATTAAAACTAAGAAAGTCTGTAGATTTACTGAAAATCATGTGAAGTATATTGATTATAAAGATGTAAAAATTTTGCAGCGGTATGTTACCGAACAGGGTAAAATAATTCCTAAACGAATAACGGGGACTAGTTCTAAATATCAAAGAGAATTATCTATTGCAATAAAACGTGCTAGGCATATGGCTCTTTTACCATATGTTGCAGAAACAGTGAAATAAGTTTTTGGGAGATTTAAATGAAAGTAATATTGCGACAAAACTTTAACGGACTTGGTCAAATAGGACAGGTAGTTGATGTTAAAAACGGTTACGCCAGAAATTATCTGATACCTAGAAAATTAGCATATCCTGCATTGCAAGGGAACGTAAAAGCATTAGAAGAAGAGAAAAAAAATCTCGAAAAGAAAAGAATTCAAGAGCTATCTTCTGCAGAAACTTTTGCAGGTGAACTTGAGAAAATTTCGGTTACAATTCCGGTTCAGGTTGGTGAAGAAGATAAAATTTTCGGTTCTGTAACTAATCAAATGATTGCCGATGCATTAAAAGAAAAGGGTTATGAAATCGATAGAAGAAAAATTGAGATTGAAGAACCTATTAAATCACTCGGTATTTATGGAATCAATATAAGGCTTCACCCTTCGGTTAGTGCTAAAATTAAAGTTTGGGTGGTAAGGGAATAAATATTATTCTGAGTATTTAAAATAAAAAAAGGAAAGCATTTTGCTTTCCTTTTTTTATTTATAAAAACCTTTTTATCTTACTTTTACTTTCTTTTCACGAACCAGTTTTGCTACTCCAGAAGTTCCATTTTTGGAAATATTTTTAATAGCCTTGGTAGAAAGTTTCAATGTTACAAAACGGTTTAATTCTTGGACCCAAATTCTCTTTTTTTGAAGGTTTGGTAAAAATCTTCTTTTAGTCCTATTGTGAGCATGAGAAACATTATTCCCGGTTAATGGTCCAATACCTGTTATTTGGCATCTTCTTGACATTTATTCTCCATTAAGATTTAACTTTCTAAATAAAATACTAATATACTAAAAAAATAATTACAAATTCAATTTATTAAGAATTGCATATTAATAAACAATACAGTGGATAAAATTTCCTTATCTGTATATTGAAACTCATTAATAGATTATTATCTTACAATTGGTAACTATGAATTAATAAAATTCCAAATTCGGTTGCATGCCTACATCATATCAAAAATTTACTACTTGTGCGAAAGGAGTTGTATATGGAGTATTATGAACTTCATCCAGAAACACCGCAATTAAGGTATATAAATAAGGCTGTGGAAATTTTAAGAAAAGGCGGTGTAATTATTTATCCTACCGATACAGTGTATGGGATAGGGTGCGATATTTTTAATAAAGAGGCTTTGGAAAGAATATTTGCAATAAAAAATGATAGTGTAAATAAATTATTTAGCTTTGTTTGTTCGGACCTTAAAGATATTGCTAAATATGCAAGGGTTTCGGATTATGCTTATAGAACTATGAAGTATTTATTGCCGGGACCTTATACTTTTATATTGCCCGCTGCCAGGCAGGTTCCCAAAAAATTATGGAGTAAAAGAAAAACAGTTGGTATAAGGGTTCCTAACCATGCAGTTACTTTAACCTTGGTAAGAGAATTCGGTCATCCAATAATCAGTACAAGTACAACAAATAGAAAAGGGGATGTTTTAATAGATCCGTTTGAAATAAGAAATATTTTTAATTTCCAGGTTGATTTAATGCTGGCTTCGGGGAATTTAAGCGGGGATCCTTCCAGTGTTATTGATTTAAGCACTGAAGTTCCGGAAATAATTAGAGAAGGTGCGGGTGATGTAAGTCTATTTGTGTAAGCTAAAGAACCTTCGAGGTAACGTACTGCAATTATGTACTAACTCGAAGGTTCTAAACTCTTTATCTTTTCCTGTAAATTTGTGTTGAAGAAGCTTGAGCAGTTGATGTAATAATAATCTCATTAATATTTACATAAGAGGGACGAGTTGCACAAAATATAACAGCTTCTGCAACATCTTCTGCTGATAATGGAATAACCCCTTCGTAAACTTTTTCTACTTTTTCTTTATCTCCTGAAAACCTGACGTCGCTAAATTCGGTTCTAACCATTCCGGGATCAACTGTTGAGACTCTTACATTCTTATCAAGAACATCTAACCGGATGGATTGAGTTAATGCACTTACAGCAAATTTGGTAGCACAATAAACATTTCCATTCTGATATACATCATGCCCAGCAGTTGAACCGATATTAATTACGTGTCCGTTTTCTCTTTCGGCCATCGAAGGAAGAACCTGACGTGTAATATATAGCAGCCCTTTAATATTTGTATCAATCATTTCTTCCCAATGTTCTACTTCTCCTTCATAAAGTCTTGAGTACCCTCTCGCGAGTCCTGCATTATTTATTAATACATCTATTTGTTTCCAATCTTCCTGCAGACTAGAGATTGTGCTTTTTACTTTTTCATAATTTCGAACATCGAGTTCAATTGTCAAAATTTTTGAATTATATTGTTTGGTTATGGAAGAAGCAATAGTCTTAAGTCTATTTAAACGTCTGGCGGCTAGCATTAGGTTAGCTCCTTCTTTTGCGAAAGCGAGTGCACATGCTTGCCCAATCCCTGAAGAAGCGCCTGTTATAAGAACAATTTTATTTTTTAATGATTCCATTTTATTCTTTTTATTTTTTGTTATAGGTGATTATCAAATTAAAGATATTTTTAATAAAATTGAAAAATAAAGAATCTTAATCTTAGAACGGTAAAACTAAAATCAAAAAGACAAACGAAAAGGTTAAGAAAACATGCAACTATCCATCCATGCAATTGAATTATTGAAGAATTTTTAATTAACTTTTGAACTAAAGATGTTGAATTGATTAAGAGTAAGATTACGATTAAGAATTGAAAATGATCATAACTAAGTTATTGAAATACTCCCGAA
>CAYUVK010000198.1:0-4076 GCA_964448105.1 uncultured Ignavibacteriaceae bacterium | reverse complement strand
TTAAAAAGTTTAAATTAATTTTTAAATTTTTCATCTACTGTACGATTAATTTTAGTAAGGTATTGATTTCCTCTGTGGTACTCTGATGTTCTTTGAGATTTCTGTGTTCCTTCTTTAATAGAAAGTTACACAGAGAACCGCAGAGAAATTTATTATTTCGAAATTTTGAACGTCCATGCATATTTACAAGGTGGATTATTGCGAATCGATTCTGGAATTTCAAACTCACAGCCTTCACCTTTCTTTTGCCACTTGATTTTTGTACCTGTTCCAAGTAATTCAATATTTGAATTTCCATCCGGACAAAATTTTGTTAACTCTATTTTTGCTGGAAGAGAATTTTCATCTTTATCCGCAAGGTAAATAGCATAAGTATCCCCATTTTTTAATTGAGTAAAACAGACTTTACCATCTTTATAAGGTTTAAGGGGACGTGAATAGTAAATGGCTTCGCTATTAATTTTCATCCAGTCACCGATTTCTTTTAGTCTTTCATAAGCAACCAGATCAAAATCTCCTTTGGGACTCGGACCAATATTTAATAGAAAATTTCCGCCTTTAGCAACTATATCAACCAGAAGATGAATGAGTCTATATGCAGATTTATACCTATCATTTGGTACATAAGACCAGCTGGTTGCCATAGGCATACAGGTTTCCCATGGGTAGGGAAGAGTTGTGTCGGGGACCGTATTTTCCGGGGTCAGATAATCCTGGTATGGTCCCGGTACTGCACGATCGACAACTATTAAACCAGGTTGTTTTGCACGTGCGTCCTTTACTATCCCGGGCATATCTATATCCTGACTTTGTATGCGGTACATATGGAGAGTTGTATCTTTTTTCAATCTTTCAATTTCCTCATCGGAATATTTATGAACCCATCCTCCGTCAAGCCAGAGAATATCCATTCTTCCGTAATCAGACATAAGTTCATCGATCTGATTATGGGTATAATCAACAAACTTCTGCCATCGATCGGGATGTTTTTTTATATCATAATTAACATTCCTGTCAGGTGTAGCAAAATAACGCCACCAGTAATAGTTGCTATGCCAGTCTGGTTTTGAAAAATATGCACCGATCATAAATCCGTCATTCCGGAAAGTATTGAAGATCTCTTTTGCTACGTTAGCCTTTGGATTAGTGTGGAATGGGCAATCCTTTGAGGTGATTTTGTAATCAGTCTGTTTTGTATCAAACATACAGAAACCGTCATGATGTTTGGTTGTAAAGACGACATATTTCATTCCGGCTGCTTTGGCTGCTTCAGCCCATTTTTCGGGATTAAAATCGACGGGATTGAAAGTCTTAATAAGACCTTCATATTCTTTTTTATACTCACAGTAATCATCCATTTTTCTTTTGCACCATGGTTCATCTTCGGAACATAAAGACCACGATTCGACAATTCCCCATTGGGAGTAGGTTCCCCAGTGCATCATTAGACCGAACTTTAAATCCTGCCAATGATCTAATTTTTTCAAAATTAAAGGATCTTTTTCTTTTACATATTCATATTTTTCCTGGGGGAATATATTTATGAATGCAAAAGAAAAGATGATTAAGAAAGAAAGAATTATTGAAGTTTTCATATTAATTTACTTTTAGTTAATAAATAATTAAATAATTAATAAACTAATTCTTATATTGATTAAGGTACAATTATATTTCAATAAGTGCAGCTTTATTTTACTACGATCTCATCAACAAAAAGCCAGGCTTTCCCGGTCCCATTATTATATCCGATATGCCACCTCGGGCAGTGAATCAGGCTTTTGGTTTTAACCTTTATGTATCTTGCTCTTATATTTTTAACTTTACATAAAAATGGCTCTGTAAAAATTCCTTCCTTTTTTTCGCTGATATTATTTTTCACCTCACCAACTTTAGTAAATTTCTTGCCGTCATCCGATACAAAATATTGAACGGATTCTGGAAGCCAGATCCAGGATTTTACTTCCTGTAAAAAATCAGTTCTGATAGAATTTATTTCTGTTTTCTCTTTCAAATCAACAACAGCTTCAAATTCATTCCCCTCAAAACCAAGCCAGTTGAAAAAATAATTATCCTCACCCATCACTCCGTCTACTAAAGTCCCGGGTCCATCGGCAGAATAATTGGGACTCAAATCACTCAGGATTTTCACGTCCTTATAATATGCCTTATGCATTATCATTCCTTCATTAAAATATTTCTGCATATCAGTATAATATTCATCAGGCGAATACCCTCTTTCGTGCAGAGCCTTAATTCCCGATCTATTTGCTTCTTTTACAAAATCATCAAGGAGATCTTTCATCTTTGGATTTACTTCAACTTTATTATTTACAATATTAAAAATTCTATATTTATCGGAAACGTTAAGTTTGGAAAGTTCCAGTATTGCATACTCCAACGGCAAGCGGGCAGTTTTCACCCTGTTTAAATATACGGTATCATTTGCTACTGAATGCTCGGCCTCATCAAATAACTTTGTATACTTATCGAGTAAATCAGAAGTTAAATAGCTTTCCTTAGCATTTGACGGATAGCCGTAAATAATAAGTTCTTTACCCGATTTTTTTAGAGCATTATGCTCTAAGTGAAAATATTCACTGATATACTTACCGGCATTTCCGAAATATCCATTTAAAAATTCATTTATTATTTCTTCAACATTTGCATTCGGATTCCACATCAGTTTCGCCAGGAGATAAGCTTTAAGTTCATGCATATCACTTTTGGAATCACCGCTTCCTTGTTCGAACAAATATTTTACACAATGAGCAACAAACATTTTAATATTCGGCTGAAGAACATAAAAATTCGGAAATGGATCCATGTAGCTGGAGAACTGTACAACATAATCCCAGATTTTAAGATTATTTGTCAATTTATTCCAATCATTAATATCCCTGTTGAATAAATCATCTTTATTTTCTGCAATTGGTTTGCTTCTGTCGCATTCTATAGTGCAAAGCACCACCATTACATTTGAATCAGGCTTAATTCCAACAGGAGCTTTTCTGGAATATTGATAAGCTAAAGTTGAAATTGTCTTATTTGGAAATTGTTCTGCAATTTTATTAACAAATTTGATAATTGAGCCTGACGGACTTCCATAAATTGAATCGGTTCTGCTGCAGAGTTTGCAGGTGCAGTGCCCGAAATTATCATTCTGCGAAAAGTCCCAAACTTCTGCTTCAGGGTTTTCTTTCATTCTCCGCTTAAGTTCATTTAATACTATGTTATAAACTTCAGGATTTGAGAGACATAGCTGCTGCGGAACACGTATTCCATTTATTTCAGAAAAATATTCCGGATGTCTCTTAAAGTATTTATCAGGAGAAAGATACTTAAAAGCAGTATGGACAAATGTACCGTAATATTTTTCCCGCTCGGAGTAATGATTAAGCTTATGCCAATCGCAGAACAACTGCGAGGAACGGGCAGAAGGGAGGTGAAGTTCACGGTATAATATTTTCGGAATTTCAGTTAAATTTATTTCAGGAATGGTTATTCTCGGTTTTTTCGGAATGTATATGGCATCAGGTGTATACATCTTGCAGCCTAAGTACTTATCCAGAAGAGTATAAACTCCGTAGAGAATTCCTTTTTTGCTTCCGCCGACAATTACTAACTTATCACCTGCTGTTTTGATTGTAAAACCATCAAGAGCCAGCGAATCGAAGTTTATATTCAGATTTAATTTTTGAAGCCTGTTATTTCTGCCGATAAGAATTTCAAATTGAGATTCAGGTTCAGAATCACTGACAATGTTAAGCCTGGCACCGGATATCTCTTCAAGATATTTTTGAAGTTCTTCAGCCGAATGGTTTTCAACTTCAGTAGGCTGAGAAGGGATTACGATGTTATATTTTGATGAATGATTTTCAACTAATGGAATTCCGGATTTGCAGGATGACAATAACATCCCTGCAAAAAATAACAATAATATAGTTAAATATTTATAAATCATTTTTTCACTTAATAAAAAATTGAAGATAGATTTTTAATTACTGTCTACAGCTCCAACAACCTTTCTGTAAAGATTAATTTTCCCATCCAGCAGAACTGCTATTACTGTATAGTAT
>CAYUVK010000197.1:0-4162 GCA_964448105.1 uncultured Ignavibacteriaceae bacterium | reverse complement strand
AACCAAGCACAATAATTGCTATTCGATAGAGCAATATATCTTCAAAATAAATTGGCCCTTTTGCTTTCTCTTCAGCTTTTTTTACAGTCTCCTTTAACACCGGCATAGGATCTATTTTTAATCGCTCTAAAAGCTTATCATCTTCCTCGAACATATTTACCATCAATTGCATTGCTTTTTTTTGCTCTTCCATTTTTTACCTCCCTTAATTAAATAATGTATGCTTCGGGTTTAATGGATTTGATAAATTAAACCCGTTAAATTTTGAATGTTCAATTGCCTCATCAATCTTTTCGATTCGATTTAGCGTTTCAACTTACAGATTGGATTTCGTTATTAAGTTTAATGTATTTAATCTAATTACAGCTTCGCACCATCAGTCACACTTCAAAGAATTACAAGGATTTTTATGCATAGATTCGAAATAGAGAAGATAAGTTACCCACATTTTTTGATGACCAATTCAACTTATATTGAATTAATTTAACTTTCAATAAAATTCTTTAAAAAAGTAAAAATTTTCTAATGCACTTTATAATTATTTAGATAGGAAAATTAGAGGTTATGTTCATTTGAAATTTTTTTTTAATCAATATGTACTAAATTGGTTTGGTAAAGAAAATCCACGTAACACTGTAAAACCAAAATTATCTTTTTTAAACCACATTATTATTTGTTCATATAGGGATTATTCCCATGTGCAGAAGCAAACCTTTTAAATATTTTATTTCATGTTTGTTTCCCAGGCTCTGTTGCTTTGTCTACAATGTGGTTAAACTTCTCATCGATATGTTGATTGAACCACTCATCGATGATGGATCTCTTGAACCGCCACTCCTTTCCTAACTTTGCTGCCGGTATCTTTTTCTCCTGTGCCCATGTATAAATTGTCTGTGGTTTTACCTTTAGATACGCTGCAACTTCCTCGAGTGTCATGATTTCATTATCCGGCATATTATTTCACCACCTTTGTTGTATCTTCAAAAAGCCGAAAATTCATCTTAGAAGATTTTGGAGTTTCCTCTGTTTGATTCGTTAATTGCTGGAAAGAATAGATTACGGCAGTGTAAAAATTTCCCTTGTACTTTTCGAATAGTGCATATCCTGTTGTTTTTTCTGCCAGGAAGGGCTGCATGTTCCAGGCTACCTGAATTCCTACAAACGCAAGTATCACTACCCAAAGTCTGAAAACTTCAACGCCAGTTTTAGGATAAATATTTTTCTGTTCACAAGAATATTTCAAAGCATCCAACACAGTTTTCATCCCCAAGATTCCAGAGATAGCAAAGATTGCCACATGCAGCAATTGAAGAAAATAGTAATTTCCACCAGTAAGAACAAAGAGCATTACAATCGGTGTAAATGAAACCATAATGGCACCTGTCAATACAAAGCCAGATAGAATAATAATCGCCATATGTGAAAATTGCATCTTCGAGCCAAGTATATACTGCAAAACAAAAAACGCTGGGAAACAAATAATCAGTGAGAGAAGGAACATAACCGGAACTTTGATTCCCGCTGTTAACGCCTGAAGAAGTCCGCTATAGCACCCCATCACTAATCCGTAAAGAAAAGTCAACCCTACAAATAGTATCATAAGTCGATAAATGCGGTTCCAGACCTTGGCTTCGTGAAAAATCTCATCAAAAAAGTCATCCTTGTTATACAATCCTGGTAGAAGATATGTCAGACTGTACTTACCTTCCATAACAAACCTCCTTTTTAAAGATTTCCCAAAATTTTTAAAGGTAAGTTAAGATTTTATTGCTGTATAGTCAAGTTTATTATTGTTTATTATTGTTTATTATAGTTTAAGGGATTTTAATATGAATACTTTTCAAATCTCTTTCTTCAGGCAAAGTATAACTAAACCGATTAGAAAAATACCCCAAAGCCTTATCACACAATCCAATCAATTCATCAAAATCTCCCGGGTCCTTAGATATGGTGACAAGTAAAGAAGCTGTTATTAAAGCTCTTAACCGTATGGCTGCTTCCGGCAAAATAACTAAGCTTTCAAAAGGCAAATACTATAAACCTGAAAAGTCTGCCTTCGGCAAGCTCCAACCGAATCGTTACCAGATTGTAAAGGATCTATTAGAGGAAGAAGGTAAGATCACCGGCTATCTAACCGGATACAGTATTTATAACCAGTTGGGATTAACTAAACAAATAAGCAGCATAATTCAAATCGGTAAAAATAATGTACGTCCGGCTTTTAAAAGGGCAGGTTATAAAATTTCTTTTGTCTTGCAAAAAAACACCATAACAAAATACAATATCCCTCTACTTCAAATTTTGGATTCAATTCGTTATATAAAAAAAATTCCTGATGCTGCCATTAGTTCAGCCTGTGAAAGATTATTAAAAATTATTAAAGATTTATCTGAAAAGGAAAAAACATCCTTAGTACGTTTAGCATTAAAATATCCTCCTGCGGCAAGAGCACTGCTCGGAGCTTTATTGGAAGAATTAGGAAATACCGCTTTTACGGAACCTCTTTATAAATCATTAAACCCTATCACAAAATATAAAATGCCCGGTGCTGACAAAGTACTTTCTTCAGTTGAAAAATGGAATATCAAATGAAATTACACACTTCCGATACAAAGTTTTTTAGCGACACAATCAGGGCTGCTTCACAGCATCTTAATATTAAAGAAATATTTGTAGAAAAAGATTACTGGATTACTCTTGTATTAAACAGATTATCCAAAACTAAATATGCAGGCGAAACCGTATTCAAGGGTGGAACATCACTTTCCAAGGGCTTTGGATTAATCAACCGCTTCTCGGAAGATGTAGATATTGCAATAATTAATGCTGCGGATAAATCCGGCAACGAGATAAAAAGCATAATCCGTCAGTATGTTCAAGAAAGATTTCTTTACAGACTCTCATTATCCGCTTATTCAAATAGCCTTATTCAATGCAGTATAATCATATATTATCAATTAAATTTAAATTGCCATCCTACAAGAATTGCATAGCTGTTTGCCTGGAATGACTGGGCTCCTTTTATATCTTGTTCCCTTTGGACAAAATAATAAACTATCTCACCAAAAAGTCCCCCGCTTGGCCCAAAATTTATCTCTAAACCGGCTCCTAAATTTACTCCGATTGCATATTTTACATTAATTGTAGAATCATGTAATGCAAATCCGTATTGTGAAGCTAGTTGTTTAAATTGATCTGTCCAGTTAATATCAATATTCCCGCTGACCAAACCCGCCCCGGCTTTGGCATAAGGCACAATAGGTCCCGGTAAAAGCCTGGCTTTAACAAAAATATCCCCCATAAGCTGATGCACTTTTAACTCAGAAATCTTCATATTTTGCCCTAAAACATTTGCACTTACATCAAAAGTAAACGGGACAACTGCATAATTTACATCTGCACCAAAAGTTAAAAGAAATGGGAGACTGTATGTTAATTGCGCCCCTATAGGAATATATTCGGCTTGAGAGAAATCGGCTAAATCAGTAATAGAATTATTAATTATATTTTTATCAAAAGAAGATCTGCCGACACCTGAATAAATGGAAAGAGCCACCTGTGCATTGACAGTAATGAACATAAAAGAAATTAAAACGGCAATAAAAATAACTTTTTTCATTAATCCTCCCTAAATATTTTTAATAATATGATGAGAAAGCTATACTCCGAGAAAATAATTAAGGTTGCTGTAAAAGAATAAGAAATTTCTTCATCACTTACAATCGTGAAGCCCCGATACTATCCCTCCATGGGATAGTATCGGTTTATCATATTCTTATTTCAGCAGCAGAAGCTTTTTTGTTGCAGTATAGCTGCCCGCTTTTAGTTGATAGAAGTACACACCGCTTGGAACATTTACTGCATTCCAAGTAACCTCAAAGGTTCCGGCAGGTTTTTCTTCATTAACTAATGTTGTTACTTCTCTTCCAAGTACATCGTAGATTTTTAAGTTGATCAATCCGAAATCTGAAATTCGAAATCCAATTTTCGTACTTGGATTAAACGGATTCGGATAGTTTTGGTATAATTTAAATTCGTTAACTTTTGCTTGAATATTGTTAATACCTGTAGGGATTTTGGAGATTAGTATTTTTTCTGAACCGCGGATAAAAATTTCTCCACCTAAAATATTAGCTATTACAGAAGGCATAATATCCTGAAC
>CAYUVK010000196.1:0-4218 GCA_964448105.1 uncultured Ignavibacteriaceae bacterium | reverse complement strand
TTACTTTCAATTTTATGAGGGCAGCAATAAATAATATCAGACTAATTAAAAATAAAATTATTTTTAATTCGATATTCTGGGAGATCCAAATAAATATTAAAGAAAAACTTATTAATGATAAAAGTATTTTCGACACAATTATTACAAGACGCTGAATTAATTCTTTGTATGAAAATAATATGCTTACAGAAAATGTTGCACCGCTTAGAAATATAGCCGATGCAACTCCAATAGCTCCAAAATTCTTTATTAAAAAAATTCCGAATAATAAAAATACTATCGTGGAAAATATTGTTGAACGAAGGTAAGGCTTGGCTTTTGAAAGTGAAACCGATCTCACATAACCTAAGTGACCAATAATCCATATCGGTATGCTTGATAAAATTATTAAAGCAATTGAGTATATGCGAAGGTATTCTTTCCCTAAAATAAGTTCGATAACTTCGCGTCCAAATAAATAAAAACCCGCAACAAAAATTAACAGTACCGGCAGAATGTATCTTAGAAGCATAAAAAGCCAATCTATGCTTTTTCCACTTTTTCCCGTAATCTCAAATTTTGAAGAAATTGGTATTAAGGCTTCAAAACTAGTAACGGCAAGACCATATAAAACAAGAAATCCCTGGTTAGCTAAATCAAAATAACCAATCTCTTTATTTGTAAATGAAAAAGTTTTGAGAAACACCGGGCCGATTTGCTGCTGAAAAAGAAACAACAAACTCGGAGCGAAAATAATAATTCCAAATTTCAATTGCGGTAAAAATTCTCTCAAGGTCGGTTTACGGAATTTTAGTTCAATTATTTTTCTAATTGAAAACAGTGCATAAAGAAGTGAAGCAACTGATGTTAGTAATAATGCAAGTAAAACACCATAAAAGCTTAAAATAGGATATAATGCCAAAATAAATACTAACCGGAAAACAGACCTGAATAAGTTGATTGCATTTGATTTCCCGACATAATTTAAACCATATAGTAATGAAAAAAGAATTAGTGAAAGAATCTCACTTATTAATGCAAGATATACTATAAAAAATGCGATGCCTTCTTTATCCTGCATACTTATTGTTAAATATAAAACAATACCCAAAATTGCAAATAAGCCGCAGAAAACAAGCCATAAAAGCAAATAGAAAGAAATTAACCTTTCTACTTTGGCTTTTTCATTTTTTATTAAAAATTCGGGTATAAATCTTCCGAATACAATGCCTATTCCAAGAGTACTAAATTCAGAAACGAGCATAAGAATTGATACAACAAATGCATATTTGCCGTAATCAGAGGCGCCTAACATTCTCGGAATAAGAATAATAAAAATCACAAGGAAAGGGTATCTGGCAGCTCTTACCAAAAATGCCGAAGATATATTCCCTGCAGTTTTTTTAGCATCTTCACCTTGTTTAATCTGTTCTATAATCATAAATAATTTTTGTATTCAGCTTAGATCTTTAATCTGCTAAAAACCTATTTTTCCTTTCAATTAAACTTTTAAGTAAACTATTAATTATACTGTGAGATTTTTTAATCCAGATCCATGGTTTAAAAGTGAAACGTATTATTAGGAATTATAAGATTATCCCCTCCCTTAAAATCCGGTCAAATATGTTAACTGATAAAAAAGTATGAACCGCTATTGATTGTTAAATTTCACACTTTGAGCATAAATTTTCTTAAACACTTCCAATGTCTCAATAGCAGTTTTTTCCCAGCTGAATTTTTTAATTTGATTAAAGCCTTTTTGAATCAAATCCTGACGTGTTTGTTCGTCTGTAATTGCAGTTAATAACGCATTTCCAATCATATCCGGATCGTTAGGTTTAACATATAATGCAGCGTCACCAACTACCTCCGGTGTACCACCTGTATCGCTTGTAACTACAGGGCATCCACAAGCCATTGCTTCCCAGGGCGGTGCAGGACAACTTTCGTATATAGAGGGGAATGCAAATACATCCGCAAGATTATAAAAAGCCGGAAGTTCTTCAGGAGCTACCCATTCTTGAAAAATTACTCTTTCTTTCAAACCAAATTTCTCTATTAATTTAAAAACTACATCATATTTCCATCTAAATCCCCCAACCAGAAGGAGTTTGTGCGGTACTTTATCTACAATCTTCGCGTATGCCTTGACTAAAGTATCAATATTTTTGCCTGGGTAAATCTTCCCGACGAATAAAATAAATTTATCCGGTAAATCATATTTATCTTTTGTAGCTTGCAATAGCTGCTGATTTTTAATCACACCAAATCTATTATTATAAGCAAGATAGATTGTTTTGAATTTTTCGGGATCACCCTTTGCATACTTTACCATATCAAATTTGGCACGATCGGAAACTGATATTATTACTTTTGCTTTCTTTAAATAAAGCGGCATAAAAACTTTAACATATTTAATATCGAGGTAATTGTAATTCTTGGGAAAAATATACCATTCGGATCCATGCATTACCATTGCGGAAGGGCATCTGGTTAGAAACGGAACGGTGAACTTTGTATTGAATAATACATCGAGCTTATACTTTTTAACCATGAAAGGCATTGCCAACTGATCCCACATCAGCTTAGTTGGAACTTTAACCAATACTTTATGAACATTTGGATAGTTGTATCTGTCCCAAAAATTCAAATTTTTATAAAATAAATAAAAATGATTTTCAGAATCTATGCGGAATAAGTTGTCAAGCAAATTTAGAGTATATAGACCGATTCCTTGGCGTTCCTCAATAGTCCTTACCATTATTCCTATATTCATTTCTCCCTCAAATTAAATTTTGTAAATGAAATAATTAATATTATTTGATTAATTATTTAAATATCAAAAAAGTTTATAATAATAAAATAATTAGGAATGCTTATCTGCATTTAACTGATTCTATTAAAATGCTAGTTTTATATATTCTCATCCCTTAATAAACCGGCTTTATTTATTACCTAATTAAATAATTTTTCCGGTAATATTCAGCTTAAGAAAAAGGTTTTAATTTTTCGATAATGTGTTAGTATTTTCATTATTAACTTTATACAAGAGCCAATGATGCATTATACCCCCAAAAGTTTTTAATAGTGTGCAGTTTTCCGCAAGAAACTTCTTTCGAAGATTATTTTTCATTATACTCCACTTGTTTATAACAACAACGCTCGGCCATTCGTCAGTAACTTTTTCTAATGGCCACTCAGGAGATACAATAAAATATTCAGGAACTTTTTCCCGCTGCGAAAAAGGGAATTTGTTTCTAATTTTGCAAACTCTATCCATTTTTCCATTTAGATCGACATACCAGGGGATGCTCCAGTCCCAACCAGAGAATATTGCATCTTTTTCAGTATTATTGTCTATATATGTCATCATTTGATGATACGGCTCGACAAGCTTCGCATCATTGTTGTACATCTCGCCTGCTTGAGTAAATAATGGGAAAACAGCTTTACCTACTACGATACATATAATTATTGTTCTGATTAGATAAAATATTACAGATTCTTTTTGGTTTTCCTTGTTGTTTGATAAATCAACAAATTTACCTTTATATGCAAAAGAATATTTCCAAATATCATATAAAAGCTTAGCAATGAAAAATTGAGATATTAAAATAATAATAAAAAAATGTGTTTCCGGAAGATCAAAATTAAAAAAGAGCCACCATAAGAACCAGATAACAGTAAAGCTCATAAAAAATAAACTTTTATAATCTGTCCATTTTCTTTTACTAATTAAAATAAACATATAAATAAAAGCAGGAATGACTATAAAAAATTGAAAATCCCGCCATAAATCAATTTGAACAAGAGATTCAATTGGACGAAGAATTGAAAAGATGGATGGTACGGATCCGGATTCAGTGGTGACACCTACTGCTCTATGTCCATGTTCTATCCAAAACTCTCTAAGATGATTAAATTCCTCTTTTAGTCCTACATTCATTATTCTAAAAGCAGTCCATGCTAAACTAACCACTATAACTCCCAAAGTAGGTATGGTAAAGTATTTACTTTTTAAACCATTATTGGCAAAATGCAAAATAATACAGGTTGCAAGAACTGCAAAAATTGCAAATAGGAAAAGCCATTGAGTTTGAAATGAAATTCCCCAGAGAATACCGCTAAAAATAAGATACGAATTCTTTTTTGTTTCAATCGATTTAAACCAGAAATGAGCACCAACTAAAAAATAAAAAATTCCGGCAATCAACTTTTCAAATATTGGGTGATTTGATG
>CAYUVK010000195.1:0-4235 GCA_964448105.1 uncultured Ignavibacteriaceae bacterium | reverse complement strand
ATATTAATAATTAAAATATATTTTAAAAGAAAAATTTATTTGAAATAATTATTAAGGTAAAAAATGAATAAGAATCCAAATACTTTCAGCAAAGAAGAGATATTTAGATTATATGAGCAGTCTGAACTTTCGGATTTAATTGATGACGATAATTTTATCTATAAAAGGATTAAAAAATTAAGATCGGTTAAAAATAAATTTCCCTTGTTCTACACTCTACTCGGAGTAAGTATGTTAGCCGGTGCCGCAGGTTTTTTATCTGTTCTAAAGAAGAAATAAACTATTTCGATTTTTCCAGAGATGTTAAAAATATTTTTGTCTTTAGAGCATAATCAAAATATGCAATGTCCAGGTTATCAAGCCTTAAAGAAATATTCCGGATCCTGTCTTCAAAAGGAATTTTTGAAAGGTCTATATCTTGCTCTTTAATCTTATTCAGATCTGCCTGGAGAGAATTTAGATAATTTATCTTTTCATCTACATTCTCAATTGAATCTGCAAAGGTGAGTTTCTGAAAATAATTTTTTTCTTCTTCCATAATATCTTTAATTATTAATTATTGAATAAAGTTTACTATTGTTCTCATATACCTGGTTATTCATAATTATTGATGTATTATGAATAATCTTATGTGTTTCTATATTTATATCAGAATGTTTAACGTTAATAAAATTAATTTTTAATTCATCCGGAACAGAACCCATCACACTTGAACCGGCATTTAAGAACCTGATCCCTTTTCTAAAATATTCATTTATCTCGTGAATATGTCCGTGTAAAACAAGATCAACATTGTACATTTTAAATAGCCGAAGAAGCTTTTTCTTCTTTTTCAATTTCATAGTTTGTTTTTCAATGTTCTGCCAGAAGCTTGAACCTGACTTGTTTTTATCTACTTTAATTTTGTTAAAGTGGTGATGAACAATGATAAGCTTTTTTGTACAATCAATATAATACTTGTTCAGGATATTTGCCAGGAAATTATAATCATCTTTATAAATTTTTCCGTTGGAAGCAAAAGGATTATTTAATTTTGAGTATTTTTCAATAGAATTTAAGCCGGTTATTAAAATATCTTTGAATTTTTTTACAAAAGGGAAATATTTACCCTCGTTAATATCCGAGCAATATTGAAAAGCTTCGGAAAAATATTCTCCGAATTCGGTTACTTTTTCATTATAATTAATTAATCTGCATTTTTCAGGAAATAAAAATACATCTTCGGCAGTTTGTGGCCCTCCGAAAATATCATGATTTCCTATAACAATTGATAATCTTTCCGAATTAAGCAGGCCATATTCTTTAAATAAGTTTCTGAGAATTTCAAAGTCCTCTTGATCTGCATTATGAGTTAAATCCCCGGAAATCACCAGGTGATCAAATTTATATTCAGACGCATATTTTATAAGGTGTTCTATCTTTTCAAGGTTATTTTTTTTGAAAAAAGTTGTAAAGTGAAGATCGGATATATGTGCTATTTTCATTTTTATATTTTAATTTGTTAGAGTACGGCTTTGTAATTTGTCTTTTTACTATAAATTTTAGAATCAAGATATTTGACGTTTATATATTTTAAATGCGGCTGCTTATCCAGTAGAGAGAGAGTATCATAGATATCAAAACACGGATTACTGTAATAAAGCTCGTCAAAAATTTTTTTTATGAATACATAGTCTTCTTCGTAATTGAGTATCCACCTGTGTGTTTTGGAATAGTTATAACCTGCTTCCCACTTTACATTTCCTAATCTGAATTTATCGGGATTATTTCTTATATAGAGAGTAGAATTTTCTTTCTCATGAATATCATCTGCAAATTCCCATGCTTTTTTTAAACTTGAAATCGAAATAATTTCAACTTCATTTCCTTCGGGGTAGGATGCAGGATTAAGATTACTGACATAATCGTACTTATCCTGGTTCTCAATGTAATATTTCAGCATTTTTGTTATAATAGAAGGATCTATCAAAGGAGTATTAATGGATACTTTAAGTAAGACATCGGCATCATATTTTAAAGCAATTTTGTAATCGATATTAAGCTGGTTTTCTCTATAATCCCTGAAAACCGGGATACTCTCCCTTTTACATAATTGGTTAACCTGGTCATCTATAGCATCATTGGTAGTTGAAACTGCAACCATATTAATTAATTTGCATACTTTAATTCTCTCAACCATTATAAGCAGCAGAGGTTTCCCTCCGAGTGATAGTATTGCTTTGTGCGGAAGATTTTGCGGGTTTATCCGGGCTTGCAGGACAGCTACAATATTTATTACGGAATTTGTCATTTGCATTTTAAATCAATTGTTTTATAGTAAAAACTTATATAAGGTATGTTAACTGAATATCAAAATAATATTAAAGATTTATTAAGGTTTTGTTATGATTTCAAGCAAAAAAGATTACCTATTTAAAAATATCCTGGGAGGAAAATTTTAATCCTATTATTCCTGTAATTATTAGCAGCATAAAGATAATTTTTATAACAGATAAAGGCCTGTGTAATAAGAATATGTCGGCAATGGCAGTGCCGATAACTGCAATCCCCGCCCAGATAGAATATGCAAGGCTTGTAGGAAGAGTTTTAAGTGCATTTGAAAACAGGAATGCACCCGTAAAACCGAAGAGGGCATAAAATAATGTTGGTAACAATTTTGTAAATCCCTCGGAAAATTTTAGGCTTAAAACCCAGCCTATTTCCATCACACCTGCTGCAAAAAGATAAATCCAATTCATCTATAATCCTTCTTATTTTTTACACTTCTAAAATTGGAAAAAATATTTAATCTCATATTAACTCTAAGTTAATTTATCATTATATAATTGTTAACATTCCAGACACTCAAAAAATTAGTTAATAATTAATTGTTAACATTTACTTAATCTTATATTAACATTGTGGTAACATTGAGCCATTAAGTTTGTTTGTCAATAAACTTTAATTAACTAAAGGTTCTTAAACTATGAAAAAACCAAATTTACTTTTCTTTATTCTTCCTATTATCTTGTTGTTTTGGGCAGCAAATATTAATGCTCAAGCCAAATTCAGCGGGCTTATGTTTGGCGATTATTTTTATAATGCAGCTTCACATGATTCGACCCAAAAAGGTTTCAATGGTTTTCAGTTCAGAAGGATATATATTACCACTGATTATTCAATTTCTGATAACTTTTCTACTCGTTTCCGTCTTGAAGCCGATCAAGGTGAAATAACAAATAATAATAAAATCACAACAATGGTTAAAGATGCATGGTTAAAATGGAAAGATATTTTCTCGGGATCGGATCTTATCTTCGGTATTTCTCCGACACCTGCATTTGATGTTTCAGAAGGAGCATGGGGTCATCGTTACCTCGAAAAGACAATAATGGACTTAGATGGAATTGTTCCCTCACGTGATCTTGGTATTGATTTGAAAGGTAAATTCACCGAGAGTGGTACAGCAAAATATTGGTTAAAGATTGGAAACGGTTCGGGTAATACACCTGAATCAAATAAAGACAAAAGAATTTATGGTTTATTGGAATTTGATCCGTCACCTGAATTATTAATTACTGTTTATGGAGATTATGCCTCTAATCCGCAAGTTGCAAACAAAGATGTTAATACTTTTGTAGGTGCCGGTTTTATTAATTTCAGACAGAAAGGGAAATTTTCAATAGGAGTTGAAGGTTTTATAAAATCGCAGCAAAATAGTTATACTCCTCCTAACGGTTCTTTAGGGTCTAAATCAGGGCTTGGTCTATCTGTTTGGGCTTATGCTAATTTAAGCGATAAAGCTCAGATTGTCGGCCGTTTCGATACTTATGATCCGAATACCAACTCCAACTCAAACAAAGACGGCAAAAATTTAATACTTGCCGGTCTTCAATTCAACCCGGTCGAGCATGTTAGTATAACTCCTAATGTTGAAGTTTTTACTTATCAAGCAGATTCACCTAATGGCGGAGATAGCAGTGATATAATACCAAGAGTTACTTTCTACTGGGAATTTTAAACTATAAATATTTTATAAATAAATTTTATTGAGGGTTATAATTATGAAATCAAAATTTTTTTTAACTACAATTCTATTTTTATCTGCTCTTGTTGGCATCAGCAGTGCACAGATGAAATTGAATGGTGCGGGTGCTACTTTTCCATATGTCATTTATTCCAAATGGTTTGATGTTTACCATCAAAAGACAGGAATTGAATTTAATTACCAGGCAATAGGCAGCGGCGGCGGAATC
>CAYUVK010000194.1:0-4245 GCA_964448105.1 uncultured Ignavibacteriaceae bacterium | reverse complement strand
ATTTTCATTAGAACAAAACTATCCCAACCCGTTTAATCCGGCAACAAAAATACAGTATGAAATAAGCAGTAAGCAATTTGTGACATTAAAAGTCTATGACATTCTTGGGCAAGAAGTAGCAACCCTTGTAAATGAAGAAAAACCGGCCGGCAGTTATGAAGTAAAATTTAACGCTAGCAACTTAGCCAACGGTGTATATATTTACACTGTTAAAGCAGGTAGTTTTTATAAATCCAAAAAACTTGTTTTACTTAAATAATAGAAAAATTTCTAATGTATTTAAATACCTTAGAAGTGTGTATAATTCTAATTTTTAACTCTTAGATATTGAATACTGAATAATTGATCATCATCTGTCCAGACTTTCCTTACTTCAAAATAATCTGATACTAATTCGGAGAAGCTATCCAGCGTATACTTATATGAATATTCGGTAAGTATTGATTCATCTTTTTTAAAATCAATTGCTGAATTATTTAAATGAATTTCCTGGTCCTCTTCTGAAATAAGATGCATTTCAATTCTGCTTTCTTTATCGTTAAAGAACGCTGAATGTCTGAATTTATTTAAATCAAAATCAGAATTTAGTTCATTATTTAAATGTTCTAACATATTTAAATTAAATACTGCGGTTACTCCTTTTCTATCGTTATAAGCTGCTTCTAAAATCTTTCTATCCTTTTTTAAATCGACACCAATTATAACACCACCGTTGCTTCCGCAAATTTTTGCTATTCTTTTTAAAAAAATTTTAGCTTTTGAAGGAGTAAAATTCCCTATAGTAGAGCCGGGGTAATAAACCGCTTTATGATCATATGGCTTATCTATTTGAGGTATTTCAAAATCTTTGGTGTAATCAGCGGCTAACGGAAAAATATCTATATGGGGATATGTTTCTTTCAGTTCGTTTGAAGATTGAACTAGATGTTCGGCTGATATATCAACAGGAATGTACCCAGCTAATCCCGGGATATTATCAAGAAGAAGTCGTATCTTGATGCTGCTTCCACTTCCCAATTCAATAAGTAGAGTTCCTTCCCCTAATAAAGCAGACATTTCTTCAATATTATCTTCCATTATTTTTAATTCGGTACGGGTCGGGTAATACTCATCTAAATTACAAATATCATCAAACAAAGCTGAACCTTTTTCATCATAAAATAATTTACATGGAAGCCGCTTTGGATTTAATGATAATCCTTCAATCACTTCAGAAAGAATATCTTCCTGCATGATTTCTTCTGGTTTAATAGGCATATAAATTCCTTTTTTTATTTTCGGATGCCGGTCACTTTGAAAGTGACTAACATCTTTATTTTTTTAAATATCCTTTGCTAATCTTATTCCCATGAATTGCCAGCGTGCATTTGGAGGGAAGAAATTACGATAGGTTTTCCTGATATGAGTTTCTGAAGTAGCACAGGAACCCCCACGTAAAACCATCTGGCCAGACATAAATTTACCATTGTATTCACCAAGCGCTCCGGGTAAAGTTTTATAACCCGGATATGGGGAATACGAGCTTCTTGTCCATTCCCAAACATCACCAAACATTTGTTTTAGTTCGCTCTCTCCTTTTTCAACAGGGACAGGATGAAAATTTTTATTTTCGACAAAATTTCCTTTTATTTTTAAATTTGAAGCAGCTACTTCCCATTCTGCCTCGGTAGGAAGTCTTGCACCAATCCATCTAGCAAATGCATCTGCTTCGTAAAAGCTTACATGACATACAGGTTCATCAGGATTTACTTTTTTAAAACCTGTTAATTTGAAATTCCACCAGTCACCATCAATTTTTTTCCAATAGAAGGGGACTTCCCATTTTTCCGAAGCTACAGTTGCAGCTCCATCGGAAAGCCAGAGTTCGGGTTTGTTATAGCAGCGGTCTTCAATAAATTTTATGTATTCACCATTTGTTATTAACCGTGAAGCTAAACTAAACGGTTCAACATATTCTTTATGCTGCGGTGTTTCATTATCATAGGAAAAACCTTCTTCTTCAAAACCAATCTTAAAAATTCCTTCCTCAAATGGTATCCATTTTATGGAAGAAAGATTCTCTGCTCTTTTATCTTCTATATCCATATATACCGGATAAAGCGGATTTATTGAGAATACATGTTTAATATCTGTTAACATTAATTCTTGATGCTGCTGTTCATGATGTAAGCCTATTTCAATTACCGGAGCTAATTTCTGAAAAATTTTTTCACTACTGCTTTCTAAGAATCCAATCATATTTTTATCAACATATTCACGGTATTGGTATACTTCCTTTACACTTGGTCGTGATAATAAACCTCTTTTAGGTCTTTCGAATCTTTCCCCTGCCTGAATGTAATAGGAATTAAATAAATAAGCATATTGGGGATGAAGTGATTTATAATTTTCCGAAGCTTCTTTCAAAATAAAAGTTTCAAAGAACCAGCTTGTGTGAGATAAATGCCATTTAGTTGGGCTAATGTCTGGCATAGATTGAATCACATAATCTTCTGTAATTAAAGGTTTACAAATCTCCAGAGAAAAATTCCTAACGGCTTTAAATCTGTTAAGCAGATTGTTTCTCGATAAATAACTGTCGGTTTCTTCATTAATCGTTAGTATATCAGAATGATCTTTCATTATAAACATTCCTCAAAATGATTGAAAATTATGATGTGTCGAACTGAAAGAATAGTTAAATATAACATTTAAAACAATTTTAAAATTACCGGCTATGATAAAGCTAACATAATATAAAATATGATATTATACCCATAAAAGTTAAATGTGATGAGTTCAATTTTAAATATCTTCAAGTATAATCATATTATCAAAGAATAGATTGATTAATAAAATGATGGGAATAGAAATGAAAAGAAATATGATAGCAATAGTAATAGTTTTAATTTTTGTATTTAATTTTTCTACTATACACGCACAAAGTCCTCAAAGGAAAAATTTCGGATTTGGAGTTATAGTTGGAGACCCTACGGGAGGGACTCTAAAATTTTTTACTCAAAGAAATAATGCATTTGTAATTGATTTTGGTGCCTCATATTTCGGTTCTCCAAGAATAGGAGTGGATTATCTCTGGCAATTCAACGCATTTAATTCTGATATTGCAAATTTGTATGCCGGGAGTGGTGGAACAATTGGATTTGGGAGAGGGGACGGATTTTATTATAAAGATAAATATATAAGAGAAAAAAATAATGTTGGGCTTGGTGCAAGAGGTGTTTTCGGAGTAAACTTTATTCCGCGCCGTACTCCGCTTGAAGTTTTCTTTGAAGTCGGTGTTTTACTTACTCTAACACCTGATTTTGGTTCCTCTGCCGATGTTGGAGTAGGGATGAGATTTTATCCCTAAAAATGAGATAATAAATATGAGATTGAATGAAGAAGATTGAACTTGTAAGGGCTCTAAGAAAAAATAACAGTTATTTTCTTTTCCCCCTTTTGTCATTTAATTAACATATTATTATTTAATAAATCATTATCTTATAATAGATAATAAACGTTTAAACGGTTTACGAGCTGATTCACAGAACGGGTTTATTTAATAAAAATTCAGACTGTTGGAATGAAATAAACTGAATCTTTATTTTAATTAAATTTCATTATATAAAACTAAAGAAGGAGATAAAAATATGCCTGTTAGAAAAGCCAATGCTGAATGGCACGGAGATTTAAAAGAAGGTAGAGGTACTCTTAGCACAGAAACCGGTACATTGAAAAATGTTGCTTATAATGCTGTCTCTCGTTTTGAGCAGGGGGAATTAACTAATCCAGAAGAATTACTAGGGGCAGCTCATGCTGGTTGCTTTTCAATGGCTTTGGCAAATTCTTTATCAAAAGAAGGATTTAAGGTTAATTCCATTAAAACAGAGGATAAAGTGAGTATAGCTAGGGTTGAAAATGGTTTTAAAATTACAAAAATAGAAATTTCAACCGAAGGGGATATAAATGATATAGATGAAAAGAAATTCCAGGAATTTGCGGAGAAATCTAAAACAGGATGCCCGGTTTCACAAGCATTAACCGGAACCGAGATTGTATTAACTGCAAAGTTGAAAAAATAAATATATTTTATTTAAACCCACCCGTCTTCCCTTTTGCTAAGGGGAGGCGAGGAGAGGTTCAATAGGGTTTGGAATTAATCTTCGAAAAGGTCACCATATTGTTTATTTTTTTCGATATAAGCACGAACATAAGAGCAGCTGGGTACTACTTTAAAATTATTTTCTCTTGCATAATCGAGGGCAT
>CAYUVK010000193.1:0-4296 GCA_964448105.1 uncultured Ignavibacteriaceae bacterium | reverse complement strand
CTAAAAATCTAAATTGGAAATTAAATCCGTTACCTTTTGCGTAACTTCAGTTATTTAAAATAAAATCTGCAATGTGCTGTGCCTGGTTAAGATAAGCTTTATTCCGGGTTTCCCTGTATGACATAGTAAAACCATATAAGCCCCACGCCTGTCCCCTTGCCCATGCAGATTCATCCGAATAACCTTGAGCCGTGTTCTTTGCAAGTACTTTGCCTGTTAATGTATCATAATTAACGACATGGTAGCTGCTGTAATCTGGTCTAAAATGATTTTTTATCGTTTTATTTGCATGAGTTACAGCGATTTTATAAAAGCTTGAATCACCGCTCATCTTAGTAGCATTAAATAATAATTCCAGGTTCATCATATTATCAATAATAACCGGGCATTGCCACTTATTATTCGAACCCCAAGATTGGATACAGCTTACAACCGGTCTGAATCTTTTGGACAACGATTTGGCCGCTTGAATAATTACTTTTTCATATTCTTTTGTATCAATTAAACTATACCCATTTCCATAACTGCAATATATCATGAAGCCTACATCATGAGTCTGAGTATTGTACTGTTCCTTCGATAATATCTGTGTATATAATTCAGCTTCCTTTTTCCAAAAATCATCCTTAGTATATTCATACAAATACCAAAGGCTTCCGGGGAAAAATCCGCTTGTCCAATCATCGGAAGCAACAAGACTTAAAGTTCCATCTTTATTAGCTGACCTGGGAAATTTTTCAGTATCACCAAGATTATTTAACATTTCTTTGTACTGTTTTGCCGCGAAGCTTAGGTTATCTTCAGCAGTTTTTTTTATTTGATCTATCTGGGCATTAACTAAAATTTGATAAATAATTAATATGGAAAAGACATGTAATAATTTTTTAAACATTTTTCCCTCTAAAATATTTTGATAATTCCCTGTAAGAATTTAAGTCTATATAATTTAATCCATGGAAAAAGAAAGTCAGCTCCTTTTTAAACACTCTAAGGAATTGAAAGGATTTCAAAATTTAAATTGCATATTTTCTGCAATAAATATAATAATTTTCTTTATCCTTTTTGCTTACATATTTATTTTTATATTTTAGTAAATACAATTTATCATGATAATTAAACAAACCGGGGAATTTGATCTTGCTTTCCGTTTTGTAAATGAAACTAACCAGAACATTTTTCTCACGGGAAAAGCAGGGACAGGAAAAACAACTTTCCTTAAATATCTCCGGGAAAATTCAATTAAGAAATGTGTTGTTGCTGCACCAACGGGTGTAGCTGCAATAAATGCACGGGGAGTTACGCTCCATTCTTTGTTTCAGCTTCCGTTCGGCATAATAATACCCGATTTAAATCTAATGGAAGTTGCTAATGTAACGGCTAAAAACCATCCCCTATTATCCAAAATTCGTTACAATAAAGAAAAATTAGATTTGCTCCGAAGCATTGATCTGCTAATAATTGATGAAGCAAGTATGGTTGCTTCATATACTGTAGATGCAATTGATTCTATTTTACGATATGTAAGAAGAAGGCCTGGACAATCTTTTGGAGGAGTTCAGGTACTGTTCATCGGAGACCTTTACCAGCTTCCGCCGGTTGTAAAAAAAGATGAATGGGAAATTCTGCAGCAATTTTATTCTTCAATTTTTTTCTTTAACAGTTTTGTTTTGCGGGATAATATTCCGGTAATTATAGAACTTAAGGAAATCTTCCGGCAAAAGGATGACAAATTTATTAAAATACTTAACGGTATACGGAATAACAACATATCAGAAGAAAATTTTAAATTATTAAACAGCAGGCTCAAAAGAAATTTTTTACCTCTGTATAATGAAGAATATATTACTCTTACAACTCATAATTATCAGTCAGATGAAATCAATCAAAGAAAATTAAGCGGGCTTCCGGACCACTCCAATATTTTCTATGCTGGAGTAACAGGAGAATTTCCCGAGCATACTTTCCCTGCCGAAAAAGAGCTTAGGCTTAAAACCGGGGCACAGGTAATGTTCCTAAAAAATGATAATGAAGGAAAGCAGTATTTTAATGGAAAGATAGGGGTTATAACAGACCTTGATGAAGGATGCATAAAAGTTCAATGCAAAGATGATCCTTTTGAAATTGAAGTAAAGAAAAGTCAATGGGAAAATATCAATTATAAAATAGATACGGAAACACGGGAAATTACAGAAGAAGTATTAGGTACTTTCATTCAATATCCGCTGCGCCTTGCATGGGCAATTACAATTCACAAAAGCCAGGGATTAACTTTTGATAAAGTAATAATTGATGCAGCAAGAGCTTTTACAACCGGACAGGTTTATGTTGCACTTAGCCGCTGTACATCATTAGAAGGTTTGGTTCTTAAATCCCCAGTTTATAGAAATTTTCTCGGCGCCCATAGAGATTTTAAGGAATGGCAGAATAGGAACTGGAATACAAACCTTCTTCAGCTATTTACAGAAGCACGGCAGGATTTTATTCTTGAAGAAATTAAAGAGATTTTTACCTGGAAAAACTGGTATTATGCACTTAAAGATTTAAATGAATACATTTTAGAAAATCAATTAAAAGTTCAAGCTGAATCGATTTTATGGATAACCGGGCTAATAGAAAAGCAAAAAGAACTTTATGAAGTTTCAGAAAAATTTAAGGAGATAATCATCCGGCTTAGTAAGAAAAATTTTCTAATAGAGGAAAATGATCTTCTGCAGAAAAGAATAAAAGATGGAGCAAATTATTTTTACAAAGAAATTACTAAATGGGAGGAAAATTTTTATAATCATCCTTTATCTTTCCAAACCAAAAAACTATCCAGAAAAGCGGATAGCTTACTTGAAGAACTAAGTTTTATTATAGAAGAGATCTTACAAAAAATTAATTATTGCAAGAATGGATTTTTTCTTGAAGATTATTTGAAAAACGGTAAAATCTTTGCAGGAAAAGTTAAAAAAATACGAAGCTCATATGGAAAAAGAAAAATTACCGGCAGTAATAAAATATCCGATACAATTGAAGAAACAATTAATTATTTGCAGGCTGGTAAAAACATTCAGCAAATTGCTGAGGAAAGAAATCTTGCAATTGGTACTATTGAGAGTCATCTTGCCAAAGCGATAAAAAGAAATTTGATTCAAATAGATGAAATAATTCCAATGGAGAAAGTGCAAAAACTTACTGAATATTTCCCTGAAGATCTGGATGAAGTCCGGTTGGCTTACATAAAAGAAATAGCTCCTCCTGAGATTTCTTATGGTGAATTGAGAATGGTTTTAGCCTGGCTGCAAAAAATTAAATAAGTATTATAAAATGATATTTCAAGAAGTACAATAATTCAGACAACCATGGATCTGGACAATTTTAATTATTACAGGAATAATTGTTACCGGTATTTTCGGATCCAGATTTTATATTCAAATTATAGAGGGACAAAAATTCGGAAACAATCCGATGAGCGATAATGAATTGATCATTGTATTTATATCTTCTGTAATATTTTTCATTTTGATTTCTTTATTAATCGGTTCGACAACATTAAAAACAAGTATTGATAAAAATGGAATAGAGTACAGGTTTTTCCCTCTTCATTTTAAAACTCAGAGAATAAATTGGAATTCAGTGGAGAAATATGAAGTAATAAGATATCATCCAATCCGGGATTATGGAGGCTGGGGAATAAGATATGGTCGAAAAGGAAAAGCTTATAATGTTTCCGGGGATAGAGGATTACAATTACATTTAAATAACGGTAAAAACATTTTGATAGGTACACAGAAGGAAAAAGGACTAAAAGAATTCCTGATAGAATTATTCAATTTAAAAAACTAAAACCCCGATCAAAAATGACCGGGGTTTTATAAATTAAATTTGGCAGCGACCTACTCTACCACACACCTGCGCATGCAGTACCATCGGCGTTCTGGGGCTTAACTTCTCTGTTCGGAATGGGAAGAGGTGTAACACCCAGGCTATAACCACCAAAATTTAAAACCAATAAAATAAATGAAAGACTGAAAGAGTTGAGCCAAAAAAGAGTAGCAGATTACCTATAAATAAAAATTTATGGTTAAGTCTCACGACTTATTAGTACTGCTCGGCTGAATATGTTACCATACTTATACCTGCAGCCTATCAACCTCGTCATCTCCGAGGAGTCTTTAGTTACTTACGTAAGGGATACCTAATCTTGAAGCGTGCTTCGCGCTTAGATGCTTTCAGCGCTTATCACAACCGTACATAGCTACCCAACGATGCCACTGGCGTGACAATTGGTACACTAGAGGTACGTTCACTTCG
>CAYUVK010000192.1:0-4341 GCA_964448105.1 uncultured Ignavibacteriaceae bacterium | reverse complement strand
TTAAACCAAGGGCTTACAGGTATTTTTCTGACAGAACCTGATAGAAACACATAATATTAATTTCTTTTGATGATAGAAAAAAATGACTAAATCAATTGACTTTTAATAAAGAAAAAATTACTATGTTTTAATAGATTATCTCTTTTAGGGGTTCTTTCAATAAATTGTTTTCTTTAAATACCATCCGGGATTTTCCACCCCTAAAAATTAAGTGATTTTTTTAATATACTACATCTCCACATATTAAGTTAATTATGGAATTTTTATGGTTGGGGAAAATTTGTTTCAGAATAAAATTATTGATAGACTTTTCCTTGATAAGAAATCTATAAAACCTTTTTATTCGTTTTATATTACTCATTTAATTTTAATTATTTCCTATATCTTATCATCAACGGTTAACTCTCAAAATTTCAATAAAAAAACTTTCGAACATGTCTCAGAAAACAAAGGTTCTGATCTATGGGTTATGTCTATCATTCAAGATAAAATGGGTTATATGTGGTTTGGCACATTCAATGGTCTTGAGAAATATGATGGGTTTGATATTGTATCTTATAAATATGATTTTAATGATACTACCAGTATTAGTAATTCTTATATATCAACTCTTTATGAAGATAAAGAAGGTGTCCTATGGGTAGGAACCTATTATGGGCTTGAAAAGTTTGATCGTACAGCCGCTACTTTCAGTCATTATACTACAAATTCTTTTCCATCAGGTTTTAGAAGTGATCTGAGTAATGTGGTTCATGCAATCCAAGAAGATAAGTATGGTGTGCTTTGGATCGGTACAAGTAATGGTTTATTTAAATTTAACAAAAATATAGGAAAATTCACCTGCTTGCGATATGACAGTACAGATCCTGGAAGCATAAGTCATAATATTATTTCAGCAATTTATGAAGATAAAGAAGGTTCACTATGGTTCGGAACCGGGGGAGGACTTGATAAGCTTGATTTTCAAACCGGGAAGTTCAAACATTACTGGAATGATTCACACAACCTGGAAAAACACTGGGCGAATCTTTCAAAGTATTGGATCAATTCAATTTACGGGGATAATTCCGGAACTATCTGGATGGGTACAAATGGGGGTTTAGTTGAATTTAATCAGAAATCAGGTACATTCACTAATTATATTCCCAACCCAAATGTGAAAGAAGTTACAAAGGATAATTGCATTACCTCAATTTGTATGGATGCATCAGGCGATCTTTGGTTGGGTACAAGGCATGGATTATATGTTTTTGATATAAAAACAAAAGAGTTCATTGCTTCTTATTTTCATGATGATGATGATCCCGAAAGTATAAGTGGGGATGAAATTTTTTCCGTTTATTTTGAAGAATCAGGGACCCTATGGATTGGAATGTTCAGTGGAGGTATAAACAAAATTAATTTAAGAAGAAATTACTTTAAAAGATATTTAACTGACAGGACTGTGTTATTATTATATAATGCAAAAGATACATTATTTCTTAATACTTCAAAAGGGTGGAGTAAATTTGATCCTTTAAGAGAAAAATTTATTCAACATTCATTTGGTAAGGATAAACTAATTTATAAAGAAGTTACAGGTGATTTTTGGTTTACAGATAACAAAGGTGGTTTGTATAAAAAAGATAAAAAAGGCAATTTTAAATATATTTATGATATATCAGGAAAGATATTCAATAAACCTGGCCTTACTATTTGTAAGGGTCATGAAGGTTACTGGATTGGAACCGACCAATGTGGACTATATTTTTTTGATCCTGTTACACAAAGAATGAGGGAAGTTAATATAATCAAACAATGCATAAACATTATTTATGAAGATAGATTCGGCTTAGTTTGGGTAGCCGGCTGGATGGGAAAATTATTTTGCTATAATCCGAAACAAGATATTGTTACTGAACTTAATTCAGATCCTAAAATTTCCGGGAGTATAAGCGGTCAGCGAACCAGGGATATTTATGAAGATAAAAAAGGAAGACTATGGTTTGGTACAAATGTAGGTTTAAATAGATATGATCGTCAGACAAAGAAGTTTACTCACTTTACTAAAGAAAATGAATCGGTAAATTATAATATAGATGCTATCCTTGAAGATGATCATGGCTTTTTGTGGTTATGTACTGATAAAGGTATCTCAAAATTTGATCCCGAAAAAAATATGTTTAAGAATTTTTATTTCACGGGTTGGGTTCCTTCTTATGATAAATCATGTAAAACCTCAAACGGTGAGATGTATTTTTCAGGATTAAGAGGACTTATTCGATTTCATCCTGATAGTGTTAAAGCTAATTCGTTTATTCCACCGATCGTAATAACTTCGTTTAAAAAATTTGACCATCCTTCTCCGCTTGAAAAAAAAATTCAACTACCTTATAATGAAAATTTTATTTCATTTGAGTTTGCTGCGTTGAATTTCGTCGATCCGGAAAAGAATCAATATACTTATAAAATGGAAGGAATAGACAGGGATTGGATTTATTCCGGCACAAGACGTTATGCTTCGTATACAAATTTACCTCCGGGAGAATATACATTTAGAATTAAAGGTACAAATAATGATGGAGTTTGGAATGAGAAAGGCATATCAGTTTCTATAATCATTACTCCTCCCTGGTGGAAAACTTCTTTTGCATATGTACTCTATTCACTATTAACATTGAGTATAATTTATTTTACCTGGAAAATGCAGGTGAAGAGAATAAAAATGAGTCATGAATTTGAAATGAGCAGGTTTGAAGCAGAAAAGCTGCATGAAATGGATGAAATGAAATCCAGATTCTTTGCAAATATATCGCACGAGTTTAGAACACCACTTACCTTGATTCTGGGACCTGTCAAACAAATTATTAACACACTTAAAGATGAAAAATTACCTTTTGATAAAACAAAGGTCAAAGAAGATCTAAAAGTTGTACATAAAAACGCAAACAGATTGTTAGGACTTGTAAACCAACTGCTTGATATTTCCAAACTTGAATCGGGAAATATGAAGCTGCAGACAAGTCCTCAGAATATAATCCCGTTATTAAAAGCTTTACTTCAATCCTTTTGCTCTTATGCAGAAAGAAAAAGAATCAGTCTTAAATTCAATTCAACTGAAAATGAAGTAATTGTTTACATAGATAAGGATAAAATTGAAAAGATAATTACGAATGTACTTTCGAATGCATTAAAATTTACTCCCGAAGGTGGGTTGGTTGAAGTTGCAGTAACTCTTAAACCCCCTTCCGTTCCCCCTTTAGTAAAGGGGGAAACAGGGGGTTTCGCGGAGATATCTATTCGGGATACCGGAATTGGAATCCCAAAAGAAAAAATTTCAAAAATATTCGACCGTTTCTACCAGGTTGATGGAAGCGTTACAAGAGAACAGGAGGGAACAGGAATCGGACTATCATTAATAAAAGAATTAGTTGAATTACATAAAGGAAAAATTCAAGTTGAAAGTGAAGAAGGAAAAGTGACTACTTTTAAAATTAGTATCCCCCTGGGCAAAGAGCATTTGAAACCGGAAGAAATATGCGAACCGGTGATGGAAGAAGATCAGGTTTCCATTCTTCCGGAAGAAACGATTTATACTAATGATGAGCTAAAAACCACGGGTCCTGAAATTGGCTTTCTCGCTGAAGCAGGAAAACAGCTTCTGCTGATTGTGGAAGATAATTACGATGTTAGAAATTATATAAGTAATAATCTTGATAAAGAATATAAAATTCTTGAAGCTGTTGATGGAGAAGATGGATTGAAAAAATCTATTGATGAAATGCCTGATTTAATTATAAGCGACGTTATGATGCCGAAAATGGATGGGTTTAAGTTATGCGATAAACTTAAAACTGATGAAAGAACAAGTCACATACCTATAATATTATTAACTGCAAAAGCATCAAATCAAGATAAAATAGAAGGATTAGAAACAGGTGCAGATGATTATATAATAAAACCTTTTGATACTGAAGAATTAAAGGTACGAATTAAAAATCTAATTGAACAAAGGAAAAGAATTCATGAACATTTTAAGAAAAAAGGGTTGTTCGAAATTGACAAATCGAATATAACTTCCATTGACAAGAAATTTTTAAGTAAAGCAATTGATATTATTAATCAGAATATATCCGATCCAGTATTCGGTGTCGAGACATTTGCTGAGAATTTAGCAGTAAGCAGATCCCTTCTTTATAAAAAAATACTTTCTTTAACTGATGAAACGCCAAGAGAACTAATTAAGAGAGTTCGAATTACTAAATCTGCAGAACTTATTGAGAAGAAATTTGGAAATTTATCGGAAATTGCTTTGGAAGTTGGTTTTGATAATCCTGCTTACTTTTCTGAATGTTTTAAAAA
>CAYUVK010000191.1:0-4420 GCA_964448105.1 uncultured Ignavibacteriaceae bacterium | reverse complement strand
AACGATTTATTTCTCCAACGCACTCTTTAGTGCAATATTTTTTACAAGGATTAGGTTTAGAATACCTTTTGATCTTTTGCTGATAATGGCACTATCAATATTTTTGTTTAACTTTATTAAAAGTTCCGGTAATAATTCTAATACCTTTTCAATTAAAAAATCAATTTCTAATTAAATTTACTTAATAATTTGTTTTATATATGATTGTAAAACGAAATGAAGAATCTCAAAGCTTATAATAAGGTAATAATATACTTTGCTCAAGGGAAAGTCCTGCTTTTATTTTTAATTATCAGCATAACTTCATATGCACAGACTACTTATGAGCCTTTATATAATGATGTATACCCTTTTCTAAGCAGGTTAGCGCAAAAAGGAATTATTCAATTAGACGATCAAATAAAACCTTTAAGCAGAAAATATATTGCTGAAAAACTAATTGAATTGGATTCGTTAAAAAGCAAACTAACAAACCTGGAACAGGAAGAATTGGAATTCTTTAAGAAAGATTTCTATGTTGAAATTAATTTTAATAAAATAACAGAAGATAACAGTAAAAAAATTCATCTAATTGAAAAAGATAACGGCGGAAGATTTAGATTCTTTTCTTACGGCGACAATCTTTTTAAGATTAATGCCGACCCGATTTTAGGATATCAAATAGGAAACAGGGACTCTAAAATTCTTACCCATTATTGGAGCGGTTTATCTTTCTACGGATATTTATCCGATTATATCGGCTTCAGCTTTGATTACCGGGATAATCATGAAGCTGGTAAAACAATTGATACATTAAAAAAATTCTCACCGGAAACCGGGATTGTACCGATTATTAAATCACCGACTACCCTTGATTACAGTGAAATCCATACAACAATTTCGATAGACTGGAAATGGGGCAAATTGACTGCCGGGAAAGATTTTTTAGAGTGGGGCTACGGTGAAAGCGGTAAATTAGTTCTATCAGACAAAGCTCCTTCATTTCCGTTTGTTAGACTCGATATATACCCTGTTCCATGGTTACGATTTAATTATTTTCACGGCTGGCTTTCCTCAAAAGTAATTGATTCCATCAATATTTACCCGACACTTGTAGAAAACCTTATGCGGCTTTCTTACAGGAGTAAGTATATTGCTTCACATACTATAACCGTTACTCCGTTGCGGGGTTTGGATATTTCTTTAGGAGAATCGATCATCTACAGCGACAAGCTGCAGATTTCCTACCTAATCCCTTTAATGTTTTTTAAGCTAGCGGATCATTACCTCAGTAATTACGATAATAACATCGGCGATAATGCTCAATTTTTTATAGGAATAAGTTCAAGGAATCATATAAAAAAAACTCACCTTTATGGAACACTTTTCATTGATGAAATTTCGCTTACCAACATATTTAATCCAAAGAAGGAACGTAACCAGATAGGCTTTACTCTGGGCGGCTCAATCACGGATGTCCCGGTGAATAATTCTACTTTAACGGTTGAGTACACGAAAATCTATCCGTTTGTTTACCAGCATTACATTCCGACGGATACTTATGAAAACGACGGCTACCTATTGGGTCACTGGATGGGGAACAACGGAGACCTTATCTATTCTTCTCTCAACTACAGGTTTATCAGAGGCCTGCAGGCTTCCGTTTGGGGTCAGTATATCAGGAAGGGGGGAGAGATAAATCCGGTATACAGCTGGTCGCCGGTTTACCCGCCGGTACTTCCTTATCCTGGTTTTCTCTCCGGGCGAAAAACCAATTATTTATACTGGGGACTTGATATTAAATATGAAATAATCCATGATCTTTTTGCCAGGATAAAGTTCCAAACTACTAAGACAGAGTTTGAAATTTCCAACGGATCATTTAATTCCAAAAATTTGAGTGAGCTTTATTTCTATCTTTATTATGGATTATAAAATTTTCTAATAGTATTCTTGTCATTTTACAAAGTATTTTCTTATTATTATAGTAGTCCTTTTTAATCTCTGCACATTTCCGTTAATTTTTTCTTGAAGATCCTTAATGTTGTTCCTAAAGTATAATTTTAACATTCAAAGGGGAACAAATGGATAATAAACCAAAGCTTCTAGTTTACGCTGTAACCTGGAATGAAAAGAGGAATCTTCTATTTTCACGTTATCTTTCCGATTATTTTGAAGTAACAATAATTACCCGGTTTACCGGGGATGAAAAAATATTTGAATTAATAAAACCGGTAAAAGTGATTGCCGCAAAATTTTTCTTTAAAAAGAAAGTCGGTCTATCCTTTTGTTTAAGATTTAAAAAATTAATTAATGATATTAAGCCTTCCTATGTAATGACACTAGAAACCCATTCCATTTCTTCATGCCAGTCGATTAAAGCGGCAGGCAAATTCAACTTTAAATCGGTAGTTTTCAGCTGGCAGAATATGGAAACTATTCCTAAATATTTCTTTCAAAGCCTTATTCAAAAAAAAGTTTTGAAAGGCTCAGACTATTTAATGGCGGGAACCCCCGATACAAAAAAATATTTAATAAAAAAACACGCTGACCCGGGTAAAGTCTTTATCAACCCGGAAACCGGTTATGATGAAAGAATATTTACAAATACGGGGAATAACTTAAGGAAAGAGTGGCGGCTGTCCGCGGACGACATCATTATACTTTATGCAGGGAGGTTTATTAAAGAGAAAGGGATAAACACAATTTTAGACGCAGCAAGAAAAATTGAACAGGTAAATCCCCAAATTAAATTTGTTTTTATCGGAGAGGGATACCTGGAAAACCGGATAAAAATTTTCGATTCGCAAAATATACACTGGAGAGGCTTTTATGATTTTGCAGAAATGGGGCATGCTTTAAGAACATGCAATATATTTGCTTATCCGAGCGCATCTACAAAATACTGGTCCGAACAGTTCGGATATGCGGTAGTTGAAGCGCAGGCATGCGGAAAACCTGTTATAGTTTCCAATTCAGGAAATTTACCGAGAATGGTAAAAGACGGAATAAACGGGAGCATTATTGAAAAAGGGGATAACTTTAGCTTGGTGGAAAAGATTTTTTTATGGTGCGATAAACTACAAATTGAAAGCCATAATCTTGAATTTTCCGCACCCAAATTTTCAGGAGCTAATATTGCATTAAATTATAAAAGAATTTTAATAAATAAAGATCAATCATTATTAAACGAATGGTTCTGATTACATTTATTTAATGATCTGAAAATATTTGAAGAAAGAATTGGGGAACCGCAGGCTGATAATTTAAATCGCATCGTGAGATTCCGGATAAAACTCAGAGCCGGATGAGTCAGCAATAAAGCTTCCGTGATATTTTAGATCATGGAATTCATTCATCGTTATTAGTAACTTAATCCGTATTTTTTATGAAGGACAGCAAAATAAAAATATTGGATATCCCGATCTTTCCAGGTGATATTAACCAGGCTGTAAAAATAATATCGGGAGAATTAAATAACGATAAAGATAACAGGTGCATTAGCTTTACCGGTGCACATGGATTAGTATATGGAGAAAAAAATAAAAAATTCAAAGAAACGCTTAACAGCTTTTATTTAAATTTACCCGATGGAATGCCCGGTGTTTGGATTGGCAGGCTTAAAGGCAGTGGAAAAATTAAGAGATGTTACGGTCCCGATTTTTTTTCCGAAATGATGAAAGCAACAGCAGGTAAAAATATAATTCATTACCTCTGCGGCGGAAAAGAAGGGATTGCGGAAGAGCTGAAAAGTGTTTGTGAAATTAAATTTAATAATTTTAATATTGCCGGAACTTATTCCCCGCCTTTCAGGGAAATGACCGAGGAAGAATTTATAAAATTAGGAAAGGATATTTCCGCAAAAAAGACAGATATTGTATGGATTGGCATTAGTACTCCAAAGCAGGAATTATTTGCTAAAAGACTGGCAGGTTATATAAAAGTAAATTTTATTATAACAGTGGGTGCTGCTTTTGATTTTCATACAAATAAAATCAGGCAGGCGCCAAAGCTTATTCAAAATTTAGGGCTGGAATGGTTCTTCAGGTTAATTATAGAACCTAAAAGGCTATGGAAAAGGTACGCGGAGATAGTTCCTTTATTTATTTTCTTTAATCTCAGAGAATTTATAACAGGAAAGTTTTTTAAATAGAATGTGGAATCCCGAGGTGGTAAACATCGTAGATGTTTTATTATTGTAAATAAATTTTCATTATTCATTTTAGCTAAGGTTAATTGAGCAATTCTTGAAGCACTTCCTGCTGAATAAACAAAAAATATTACATGACCAAATTGCATTTTTTTATCAATCATATTTCTGGTATCTTTTTCTTTAGAATCCTGACTTACAGGAATTGATATTGTATCCCATTCCTCTAATATTTTATCAAATTCTTGTATAAGCACTACATAACTTGCCCCTTTATATAATTTCAAATCA
>CAYUVK010000190.1:0-4452 GCA_964448105.1 uncultured Ignavibacteriaceae bacterium | reverse complement strand
AAACCCTCGATAGGCTTATTCCAGATCTTATTTTCCAGCTTTGCAGGAAGTTCTCCCTCTTTGGCAATAACAAAGCTTACTTTTGCCGCTCCGTAAAGCGTTGCATTTATTGCCGAACCGGTGGAAAGGACAGCCGCAATTGCTATTAATGTAAAACCAAAGCTGCCCATAAAAGGTTTGGCAGCCTCTGCAAGTGCATAATCTTTTGCGTCAATTATTTTAGCTATGGGTAAATTACCGACTGTTACCAAAGCAACCAGAATGTAAAGTATAATCACAAATATGACGGAAGAATAATATGCACGCGGGAGATTCTTTTTTGCATCTTTAACATTCCCGGCAGTGTTTGCAATAAGCTCAAATCCTTCGTATGCTAAAAAAATTATCATTCCGCCGGCAATTAATTCCAATGAGCTGCTCCATTCGGCGGGCTGTATTCTTTGTGTGTCAATGGAACTAAAGCCAATACCGACAAATGATAACAGTATCAGCAGCTTTACCGCAACGATATATTCCTCTGCCTCACCGACAAATTTTGCCCCGGTTACATTAAGTAAAGTGAACAGAATAATTGAAAAGCTGATGAGAATATGTTTCCAGATTACATGAGCGCCCGGGAATAAGCTTGCACCGTAGCTGCCGAATGCATACGAGTACAACGAAAGCATAACAATGTAGCTCAGCCATAAAAGTACGTTCATTCCGCCGGTAAATAAGCTGCCTCCGAATGCTTGATTTAAAAATTCTACCGTCCCGCCCTGGCTGGGATAAGCGATTGATAATTTAGTATAAGAATAAGAGGTTATTAGCGCTACTATACCTGCTAAAAGGAATGCGACCGGTGTACCGCCGTGTGCTAATTTTACGGCTAAACCTAAAACTGCAAAAATACCGCCGCCGACCATTCCCCCGATGCCTATGGCTGCAACTGATAAATAACCGATTTTTTCCTCACCGGCTGAAGACTTACTCATAAATCTTCCTTCCCGTTTTTCTTTCATTTTCCATTAGGTCATAAGATAATCTTTTCATAAGGGAAAGGAAAAGTGAAAGTAGTGTAAGATTATTTAAGAATTTAATATCGTTATTTTAAATTATGATTTTTAATGAATAAATATTTTGCTAATAAACACCACTAAACCGTTATGTGTCAGCCGAAAAGATTAAATTATATTTAAACTAATAAAAAAGCAGAATCTTCATTTTATGGAAATGGATTTTTAATAAGCTGGTCGTCTATGCACCATTAAAATTTGGCTGAAGGCTTTAAAATAAAAAAGGCACCTTAAAAGGTGCCTCTTCAAAAATAATATCAGAATATATATTTAAGAGCGTGCTTTAGCTTCATTAACTACAATATTTCTTCCATCAATTTCCGAATTGTTCAATGCTCTCATTGCTTTGGAAGCATCCGTTGAATTTTCCATTTCAACAAATCCAAAGCCTCTGGATTTACTGGTGTCGCGGTCCATAATAACTTTTGCGGAAACTACAGAACCATGTTTTTCAAATGTCTGCTTTAATGCTTCGTCGTTAACCGACCAGGGCAGAGAACCTACAAATAATTTAGTGCTCACAAAGAACCTCTAATAATAAATAAATAAGATTCCGGTCTATTTACCGGGTAGGCTAAGCTACCTATAATAAGCTGAGCAACCTAATTAATAATGTGCAGTGTGATTTGAAAAGACGGTAACATAGGAAAAGGAGAGAAAATTGAGTCATTCTGCACAACTTATTCTTTCAATGCTATTACCATATTCTATTTTAGACCTTGACAATTGCTCCCCCTATTTTGCTCTTTCATGAATAATCTCAAACCGTTTATTAAATTCAAATTATTTACCGTTAAACGCATTATATTATCTTCGAAAGTAACTACCCAATAGCTGTAGTCATCTTCACCT
The DNA here is from genome assembly GCA_964448105.1 of uncultured Ignavibacteriaceae bacterium. Taxonomy (GTDB): domain Bacteria; phylum Bacteroidota; class Ignavibacteria; order Ignavibacteriales; family Ignavibacteriaceae; genus CAVQBP01. Next base: position 2,545 of record CAYUVK010000190.1, on the reverse strand, counting down.
GCATCGCTATTAATATATAATTCTTGTTTTCATCGATAGACCATCTGCCGTTTGCACTTGATTCATCCACCGTAAGCTGTAGAGACGGGGCATGCCCCGCCTCTACAACACCCCTTATAAACTGTGATTATTTTTTAAGAAACTCTGTAATTACTTTACAAGTTTTTCCTGTTCGGCAATAGATGTATTTCTCTTTCAACAGATCAAAAAATGTGTTGTTTGATATCCTTTAAATTTTTCTTAGGTTTAACGTTAATTTTACATTTAAAGAATCAATATTCTGCAGTTTTATAAGTCATTAATAAATTTCGCTTATGAAATTGAGAGGAAAATTACATGAAATCTAAAAATTCTATAATTATTATATTATTCTTAAGCTTAATAACCGGGATGGTTTCCGGACAGGCTCAGAAGAAGTCTTTCCAGCTAATTGATCTTAGAAAAACAGTAAACATATCTGATCCGAATATTTCACCAAACGGCAAGGAGGTTGCTGTAATTGTATCCCGTCATAATTGGGAAAAAGATTCACTTATACAAGAAATTGATCTTGTGGATGTAGCAAGAGGATCCCTGCGAAGCTTAACATATAACCGCAGTGATATTTCCTCTCTAAATTGGTCACCGGATGGAACCAGATTGGGATTTATTGCTAATGACAATGAATCCCAGAAGCCGCAGATATATATAATGCCAATGAATGGCGGTGACCCGATCCGAATTACCGATTCAAAAACCGGAGTAATTGAGTTTAAGTGGAGTCCTGACGGGACAAAGATAGCTTATGTAGCTCAGGATACCATTCCGAATCCTAAAGAGATAAAACATCATGAAGATGTATTCCAAGTTACTGATAATAATTATACTGTACGTGCTGCTGTTTATCCATGGCATTTATGGATTGTTGATGCTGATGGGGGTAAAGCCAAAAGATTAACTGAAGGAACATTTAGTATCTGTACGGACCAAAAAACCATTACGCCTATTAAATGGAATCCCGATAGTAGGTCTATAACGTTTCAACAGTTTCCTGATGTATGGGAAGGCAATTCCTGGCATTCAGTTATCACTGAAGTTGATACTAGCGGTGGAAAAATTGATACTGTAATTAAAGAAGAAGGAGCAGGGTGGCCGGATTATTCTCCAACAGGAAAAGCTCTTGCATTTGTACGTGCCCGCAACGGTGATTTGAACAACGGCAATGCTGTTTATCTTCAAATAAACGGCCGGATTACAGATATAACTCTTGATTTAGAACGAAATATAAACCGGTATGCATGGCTGGCTGATGGGAAGGCATTGTTGCTTATTGGATATAAAGGTACATCCTCGGTGATCTGGAAACAACCGTTGAAAGGAAAAGCCGAGCTGCTGGATCTCGCAGATGTAAATGCTGGTTATGGAAATTTGAGTGTATCAAGTAATGGAATTGTCGCATTCACGGGAAGCACACCGACTCAACCTACAGAATTATATGTCCTTGAATCTTTGGGAGGAAAACCTAAACGGCTAACTAATCTGAATAGTTTTGCAGATTCTTTGAATTTAGGAAAATCTATAGGAATAGATTGGAAAGGGCCGGATGGATTTGATGAAGATGGGGTGCTGACATATCCTGTTAATTTTAAGGAAGGAGAAAAATATCCTCTTGTACTTGTCATTCATGGTGGGCCGGAAGGTGCTTCTACAGTTGAGTTTTCAGAATTAGCTCAATTGCTTGCGACACAAGGATTTTTTGTATTTCAGCCGAATTATAGAGGCAGCATTAACCTGGGCGATGCATACCAGCATGCAATTTATAGAGATACAGGTGAAGGTCCAGGTGAGGATGTAATGGCAGGTTTGAATAAAATTGAACAAATGGGGATAATAGACACGAACAGAATTGGTGTTTCGGGATGGTCTTATGGCGGATATATGACTTCATGGTTGAATGGAAAATATCCTGATAAATGGAAAGCAGCGCTTGAAGGCGCCGCACTAAATGATTGGGTAATGGATTACACAATCGCTTTCTATCAAACATATGATCTTTATTTCTTCGGCGGTTCACCCTGGGTAAAAAAATATTGGGATATTTGGCGTCAGCAGTCTCCGATTATTTTTGCTCAAAATGTAAAGGCACCCACTCTGATTCTTTGTGATGTTGGAGATCCTAATGTGCCAATCATTAATAGCTACGAAATGTATCATGCCCTTCGTGATAACGGTGTAAAGACAGAATTTTATGCTTATCCTGTAGATTCTCATTTCCCTGATGATATTGTTAAGAAAACAGATATATATAAACGCTGGATTGACTGGATGGTAAAGTATGTAAAGAGACAATAGTTATACAAAATTATATCTGTCTAAAATAAAAAAGAACTCACCCTAACCTGCTTGCCAATAAATTCGTTCAATAATAATACTGGAAGAAAAACGATAAATGACAATATATGAAATGTTGGTTTGAAGAGATTAATAATGGTAAAATGATATTAAATGGTTTAAGTAAGATTGTTGAAGATTATTGGATAAATATCCCCGGAATATTACAAAAGAT
>CAYUVK010000189.1:0-4471 GCA_964448105.1 uncultured Ignavibacteriaceae bacterium | reverse complement strand
TCCTAAGGATTGAAAAAGGGATTAATACCTTTTAGTAAAAAATCATTATTCGATTTCTTGAGGTATATGTAAACCTTCAGGTAAATCCAAACCATTTAATTTTCTGATTGCTTTCGAATTGCTGCATCCTTTGGAATTACTTCTGAAGATCTAGCAAGAATGACTCCGGTTGAAAAGCTGCATGCCTTGAAACAGGTGTGACTTCTATTTATATTTAAATCATTCCGGAGGCTTATTGTTTTTTACACTGTGACTGATTATATTTTTTTGCCATGAAAAAAATCTTTACAGCGGTCTCAATCTCGTTACTGATTATTCTTATCAGTTTAAACAGCGGATGCGATGGAGGAATTTCACCCACTTCCGCCAATAATTCACTTCAGCAAGCAGGATTCAGCGGCACAATTACATTTATGGGCACGTGGCCGGATTCAGTTACGGGGACATATCTCGTTGTTTTTCAGAACGAACTAAAATCACTTTCAGACTTCAATATTCTTAATATTAAGTATGTAAGTCTTGAAATACCTTTTGGTTTAACTACATTTAATTACAGTTCGCTTGATTCGGCTTATCTGCCCCAGCAAGGCCATCTAGCCGATGGAGAATACGAGTATGTTGCAGTTGCACAATTAACATCTCCGACTATTTCCGTAAACAGGAAAGACTGGAGAGTTGCCGGCGTTTACTATGCAAACAATGATTATTCACATCCCGGAAAACTGGTAATTCCGCCGGATACTTATGTAAGAAATATTAATATTATTTGCGATTTTAATAATCCGCCGCCCCAGCCGCCGTAAGAAGTATGAGAATATTTAGGAATTTTTTATTAAATGTACAAAAATTAGAACACAGCTTACACTGATCGGCAAGGATAAAAATAGAATAAATTATTTTTATGTAAAAAAAATCTGAATAGTTAATGAAATATATTTTAATCCTGTTTCTTTTATTATTTAATTCATTTTACATTTTTGCTCAGACATACAGCATAAGCGGAGTTGTAAAAGATGAAGACGGCAAACCACTGATAGGAGCGAATGTGGTAATAACCGGTACAGGTCGTGGTGCTGCTACAGATGGAAACGGTGAATACGAAATAAATAATCTGAATCTGGGCAGCTATACTCTCGAATTTACAATGATCGGATACAACAGTGTAACGATTGCGGGTAAGAAAATTATAAACAGTTCCGTTACGGTTGATGTTCGCATGACTACCGGGATAATCCAAACAAATCAGGAAGTAGTTGTAACGGCAGAAAAATATGAACAGAAAATTTCTGACCTTCCGGTAAGTGCAACGATAATTCCTTCAAGAGAATTTTCAGAAAAATATTTTAAGTCTTTAAGCGATGCATTAAGGTTTGCCCCTGGCGTACAGATGGTTGGGGACCAAGTAAGTATCCGGGGCTCTAGCGGGTATAGCAGGGGCGCAGGTACAAGAGTGCTTGTCGAGATAGATGGTTTTCCAATTTACTCGGGAGACACAGGTGAAATTACTTGGGAGATAATCCCGGTTACGGAAATTGATAGGGTTGAAATTATTAAGGGTCCTGCAAGTTCTCTTTACGGATCAACTGCTTTGGGCGGAGTTATAAATGTTATTACAAAAAAAATATCCAATAATTCCAGAACTTACATCAAGACAGGCATCGGAATTTACAGCAAACCATATTACAGCGAATGGGACTGGTCACACGAAACAAGGACTTACAACACTCTTACTCTTTCGCATACAAACAGGTTCGGTAAGTTCGGCTTTACAGCCGCACTTACAAGGCTAAACGATATGAGCTACGAGAAGGGAGCTTATTCAACAAGATACGTTGGATATTTGAAAACCGTTTATAATTTTTCCCCCGCATCATCTCTTTCTTTCTTTGCAAATTCATTAAATGAGACCCAGGGAGATTGGGTTTTCTGGAAAGATCTTCAGAATGCGCTAATTCCAATAAATGATTATGGCCAAAATGTCACTTCAGAACGTTACATGCTCGGTATGAAGTATAATAATATTGTGAGCGAAAACTTTTCATTTGATTTGAAGGGAAGCTTCTATAAAATTTTCTGGTATGATAATACCAGAGCAAGAAATGCATCTTATGCCGATATTTACAGACTGGAGGGTCAATCAAATCTTCTTTTAACCGATAAGATTGTTCTTGTTACCGGCTTTGACGGTTTCGGCGCATTGGTTAATTCAAATGTTTTCGGAAAGCCGTCTGGCGGCGGGCTGGGTGTTTATTTCCAGGCTGACTTTAAAGTTGATTCATCCTTAACATTAACGGCAGGCGCAAGGCTTGATTTTGCCAAGCTCGATACGCTTAAACCTGTTGCCGCCGCCGCTCCAAAACTAGGACTAAATTACAAGCTCACCAAAAATCTGATTTTAAGAAGCTCATTCGGAACCGGGTTCAGAGCGCCCTCGCTAGCTGAAGTTTTTACATCAGCTGCATTCACCGCCGGTATTAATTTTAAGCAAAATCCGAAATTAAAACCGGAAAAAAATATCAGTTTTGAAGTTGGTGCCAACTATCAGCCTTTCAGCCAGCTGAGTTTTGATGCTGCGCTGTTCAGAACGGAGTATTATGATTTCATCCAGTGGGCCGTTGATGTTGACGGTGAAGCATTTTTTGCAAACGTGCAGAGGGCAAGAATTGAGGGTGCTGAGTTAAATATAAATTCCGGAATGTTCAGCAATCATCTTTCTTTTAAATTGAATTACACATATCTCTGGGCAAGAGATATTCAACAGCATATAGCACTTAAATACAGGCCTCGCCATCAGCTTACCGCAAACATTTCTCTCAACCTGGCAGATTTTGAACTTGGCGCCGACTTCCGCTACTGGAGCAAAGTTGAGCAAATGGATTTCGAGCTTGCTGATCTCGGAATTATTCCTGACGGAAGGGTAAGAGTCCCGGTTTACGTTCTTGATTTCAGAGCCGGCTACAATTTCTCTGATCTTGGTTTCCCCGCCAGAATATTTTTTAATGTGAATAACGCCCTCAACTACAATTATGTTGAACTCATCGGGAACATTGCTCCAATCAGGAATTTTTCTTTATCCACAGAATTTTTATTTTGACAAAAGCCGCATATAATATAAACAAGGACTAAATTCGTCCGACTATTGTCAGCCAGCTTACATAAGGAACATTATTCAACAAGGTAACCATCTTCACAGAACATTGTCTTTCTTTCATTGTCAAATAATGTTGGCTTATGTAAACTCGGCACAATTACTTATCAGTTCATCATCGCTTCATTCAGCCGGCTCATTCTTCGCACGGCTTCATTTCGCTTATATTGTGTAACTTAGGACTCACCCCCTTAGGACTCACCCCCTTAGGCCATCAGTAAAACAATTTATTAATTTTTCTGTCATTTTCAACTACCGAAGCTGTAGCGTAGGTAGTCACTCATCATTAAATCATCGCACCACTTGGGGCGTCCTTTCAGGAACAGTCCCAAGTGGTGCTTATATTGTTCTAACGTTACACTAACCCAACTGGACGTTTGGACGCAGCTTTAACACCTTTTTATCCGCAATTGAAAATACATTCCGAATGCGTCCTTCAGTACATCTTGTAATTTTTGAATCATTCAATTATTTAATAAATTTTAATCTCCTTCATTTATTTTTCCTAATGAAATTTTTTTTTTCATCTCTTGTTTATTGTTTTCCAATTTGCTAACATTGTTTAACTCGTTTACTGGGGTTCGTTTCTTTTATATCTTTAATTTATTATTTCCATTTTTTGGTGTAAAAAATTATGTCCAAAAAATCTATTCTTATTGCTGAAGATGAAGCTATTGTTTCCCTTGATCTCAAAATGTTGCTTAAGAACAAAGGCTTCATTATTTCCTCAAATGTATCTACCGGGGAAGATTTATTAAGCCAATACCGGTTGAAAAATCCTGATCTAATCATTGCTGATTTGCTGCTGAAGGGTAAAGTTTCCGGGCTGGATGCTATTACTGAAATTCGAAAATTGGATAATACACCGATTATTGTTATATCAGGTTCATTAAAATCAAAATTAACTAAATTAGCTAATACTATTCCTAGCTGTGAAGTATTATCTAAACCATTTGAACAATCTGATCTTCTTTATTTAGTGAATAAATTTTTTAAATTAAATTGAAAATGCCCGCTCGAGCGGGCATTATATCTTACCTCAATTATCATCGAATATCTTACCTTGGTTCATAATTTATCTTTGCCATTTTACCTTTTCAATTTATTATATGAAATGGTTTATGTCACAGCTATCATTAAGGGCATGATTCCAGGTTAATATATCACAGGACTGATATTCTTCACAAAAAGGGAAAAACAAAATTTTTATAATAATATTGTCTAAAATAAATTGGTTTTGTTATATGTCATTTTTTGAATATTATATTTTTTTTAGTATATCGGGCGTAGCAATTTTAACTTCATTTTCTCTCCGTACCATTT
>CAYUVK010000188.1:0-4742 GCA_964448105.1 uncultured Ignavibacteriaceae bacterium | reverse complement strand
ATTTTCATTCTTGGTTATTGGTTTTTATATAAGAACAAATTTAAGATGCAAATATGAAAAGAGAATATTACTTTATATTTCTTTTAATAACTGTTTTTTTATATCCATTACCAAATCAGTTAAACAAATTTCAATCTGCTGATTCAGAGAATGTGAGTTTTGGTTTTACAGATAGTTCCGGCAGATTTTTGTTAGCAAATAAAATAAATCTGCTTTCGAAGAATTCTTATTATACCGTAATATCTTCAGGGAAAATCTTTAAATTGGATTTTATTGAAGAACGGAAGGAAAAGAAGGAAAGTACCGGCAGACAGACAACCGGTAATTTTTATAATTCAGGCGGGTTTCTTTTTAAATCTCCGTATATAAAATTAGACTCTAACAAAACATACCTGATTGCTGATTCAAGTTATCTTTCACAGCATTCCCGGTTATCAATTGAACCGGTTTCATATCTACCTTTAGCTCCAAATAATATAAAACAAATTGAAAGTGTAAAGGGAAAGCAGGTAAAATCAAGCTGGCAAATCGGGAAAACTGATGATGGAATAATTTTAACTTTAATTTTATTTAAACCGGCAGGAGATACTGCTTTAGCCAGTTTAGTTTTAATGAAAAATGATTTATGCATTTTTGAAGACTATCCTGGTGATCTCAAGCAGGAATATTCTGTGTGGAGAGTAGATGACGGTGGAGAGTTTAATTCTCAGGCGATAAATGTTATTGCTTTGTTCTATTCTTCTGGCGGCTATGAAATAGCTCGAACATGGGCTGGTGAAGAAGGAGAAAATTCGGTATTCCTAGTTCAAAAAGGAAATGATTTTAAACCGGTTATAGAATATTATAGGTATTGGGTGGCAGAGTGAAAAAGTAAAGAATTTATTAAATGATAAATATTAAATAGTAAAAATATAACGTAAGTTACGTACAAGAAAATATAAAAAGTTCTTGGAAACGATTATTAAATATAAATTATAATATTTTTTTGGTTGGGATGAGCTATTAAATTAAGGACATTTATTTTGGGGTTATTGTAAATTTATTGTATTAAACCTAATTACCAAGGTTTGATTATGCTCATTTTTTTTAATTTTACTTCAAATTCCTCACGTTCTCGATTTTTTTTTAATATGCCGTTTGAATAGGTTAGTAAACCATAATCTTTTAATCTTTTTATTGCTTTTCCCTTATCACCCGAAAATAGAAGTTGAATAATTTCAACTTCTATTTTTGATAAGGCTATTGAATTTAATCTGTAATCCAAGAAAGCTTCCCATGTTAAAGGACACCATTTGCTTACAATGTTATTACCTATAATATTTGCATATTGTCTTATTTCATACTGAGCATGTTGATCCATTCGTAATTCAAGAAAATGCAGAAGGTTATGTAAATCAATTTTCCAATATGCTTCTGTATATGTAGATAACGGCAAATCTTTTCTTGCTTGTTCTCTTGCTACACCAACATTAATTCTTTCATAATATAAATTTCTTGCTTGTTCATGAAATTCTTTTTCTTTTTTGGATAATATTTTACCAGAAAGGGTTTCTAAAAAACCTTCACTACCTTGTTTATTAAAAGAATTCTGAAGTCTCCATTGATTTGGCTGAGTTTTCTTAGTGGCGTCAATTGCAATTGAATAACGAGTTGAATATTCATTTACATTTGCTGTTCTATGTCGAATCCATTGCCTCCAACAATCCATCGGAACTCTCAAATGAAATTTTATTTCACACATTTCAAATGGAGTAGTATGATGATGCCTCATCAGATATCTTATTAAACCTTTATCCTCGGAAATCTTTTTTGTACCTTCACCATATGAAACTCTTGCAGCTTGTACAATAGATTCATCTGTTCCCATATAATCGACTAAACAAATAAACCCATCATCCAAAACTTTAAATTTTTTACCCAATAATTTATCAATTTTTGAAACCGATACCCGATTGATTCTTTTTCTATGACTTGACATATTAATCAAATTTTAACGGTATTCTATATACCCAAGAATACCAACATTGTTCAGTTGTTATTCTTTCATATTTTAACGAAAAAGGAAAAACTACTTTAACTTCCGGATAGTGAATAGCGAACATACATGCACCCAATGCCATAGGTTTCGTTCCTAATGGAGCAACATTAAGAAAAGCATTGTTGTAATTCTTTTTAATTTTTTCAAGTAAATTAAATACCTCAAAAGGATTATTAGCTCTACTATAAAGGATAAAACTATCTTTATTTCCTGTGTAATATTGATTAATAACTAAACTAAAATCTTTAAACTTTGGAGTATATGAAGGGAATCCATTTATAAAGAAAGACTCATTAGGCGAAAAATCAATAATGATTTCATCAAGCGAAATTGCTTCAAATCCTAATTGAACAATTAATATTTTTAAACCTCCACGTTCTTCAATTCCATTAAAACCGGGAATGGATAATATTTCTATTGGTCCTTCGGTTTCACGATATGAACTGAATAAGCCTTTCTTAGGAAATCTATAGGAATAAGGTTCGGTATAAAAAACAGTCAAATCGACAATATTTAATCTCTCATTAAAATATTTTAATAGATAAAAAAAATAAGGTTTAGTAAAACATGATATATCAATAGCTATTGAATTACTATTTTGAAATATAGACAAATTTTGCTGCAATTTACTATAGCACGAAATTGGGTCTTTTATTGTACAATCTATCAATTCAATATTTTTAAATCTTGTTTTTTCAAAATCAAAATATTTATCGCTTCTCTTTAAATTATCTGTTCGCTCATGAAAATTAAACAATAAAATTTTATTCACAGATAAATTATTATCACTACATTTCCTTAAAATCTCATAGGCTCTATGATCACTTCCTCCTGCTAATAATAGGCAATCGACATTTTTTATTTTATTAAAATTGTTCAGTGGCTCCATGTTGTAAATTATTTTTTGCATTTTAGAATAAGAAAGATTGTTGATCTGTAGAGGTTTTTTTTGACTTTCTAGATTTTTTTATTCCTAAGTCAATTTCTTTACTTGGAATTATTTTTTCCGACATATACTTAATTATCTCATGGGGAGATATTTCAAATGAATAGCCTCCTCTTGTTCGATAGCTTATACCAAATACAGGTGAAAAGATTCTGTTTATCGTATATATATCAGCCTTATTTTTACTTGGGGATAATCGTTGTTTTGACTTTTTTCTTTGAATTGTTGACCACCTAATTCCGTGACGAAAAGCCTCTTTATATTTTTCCTCCTTTATTAATAAATAGTCTACCGAAAATTGGTTTGTCTCAGGGTATTTAATCCTATAATCTAAATGATAATATTGAAAAATATTTCCAATGTTGTTGATGAATTGATAAATTAAATTTCCGTAATAAGGTATTGTGGCAGTCTTTCTAAGTTGGTAATATGAGACTTCATATGCTGCTTTATTTTGTGCTTCTTTTGAGATCTTTCCATCCCTTAAAAGCATATCTCTATCTTCAAAAGCTGCGTATTTAAAGGCTTCACTACATAATTCAAGAAAATGCCCCACCATACCAAAAGACAAGAATAGGAAGGTTCTAAAACTATAATATAATTTATCCTTTTTATATACAGATGCCAAAAGTATCATTAAAGATAATTTATATTTTTTGATATAGTCCATTTTATATTTTTCAGAATTCTTATTTTTTTCCCCTTCTAAATAATCGAACATTGCTTTTGAAATTTCTGGGATTGGAATACCTCTTGCTAACCAAAGCAAATTAAGCATTTCCAATAATGGATTATCAGGATATCTTAATTTATCCAATTCGTCTTTGTCTATTCTTTCGTATTTTTTATAATTAAAATGTCTACCTGGATTTTTCTTTGTAAGTAAAATTGCTTCATCTTCTAAATTCTCCCTTAAACCTAGGAATGAAACTATATCTGTTTTATTGTTGTCCCTAAATACCTTTACGTTTTCTAATCTCTTTTTACAGACATCAATAATAAATTTACCATAATCATTTTTTTCCAATGTTATACTACTAAAATCTATAGTCTTAAACTCCCTCCCTTCTTGAATTGCATCTTCATCTGAAACAGTCTGTCGTGTATTAAAACCTTCAGGCCGCATGCTTAGTCTAAATTTTATATTTGGTTTAGTAAATTTAAGTAATGTATTAACTAACCTTTGTTGGGATGCAGCAAAATTTTCATATTCATCTAGAAGAATAACAAAATTTATTTTTCTGAATTCGTTTATCGACGATGAAAGGATTTCAGGTATTTTGTATATAAGTGTTGATGATGCAAATAATTTCTTTGTCTCTAATTCCAACTTCTCATAAAAAGGTAGTTTAATTCTATAATCGTCTACCTTTTTAATTTCCTTATCTAAGAATGCCAAACATTCATCTAATGTTTTTAGATTTTTATCTCCTAATAATTCAGATATATCGGAAATAATTTTATTATTAATTTTTAAATGATTCGCTTTAACCAAACAATTCACAGCATCTAGATATTCATAACCAATATTCATTTCAAAATAATGAGTAAAAATGTTTATTCTTTTTTCTTCTGAAATATTTTTTTTATTAAAGTCATTTAAAGCAGAGCCGTCTATTCTTTTATAAAAACCTATTCCTCCTTTTTCAATAAAATAATTAATTAGATCATCCTTTTCTCCAAATTCCTTTAATGCATATTTATATTGAACATTGAATGAACAATAACGTAAGAGCATCGTTTTTCCTGAACTTCTAC
>CAYUVK010000187.1:0-4767 GCA_964448105.1 uncultured Ignavibacteriaceae bacterium | reverse complement strand
TTTTTATCTAATATACTCATTATTAATTTTTGGTTCTGGCTCTGCCAGTTTAGGAGTAAGAATAAGATTAAGAAATCTTCTACATTGGATAAGAACATTCAGTCATTCAATAAAATAGCTTAACGTTATAATTTACTTTACCTTTACTTGCAAACCGTTTTTAATTTGATCATTAATATCTTCAATAACCTGGTCGCCATTTTGTAAGCCATTAGTTATTTCAACATAATCACTAAAAGTTTTCCCAGTTGCAACGGCAACTTCATAAGCTTTGTTATCTTTAACTATAAAGACAAATTGATTACCATTCTCTATCTTGATTGCTGATTGAGGAATAACAAGCATAGCTTTATTATTAGATTCTTCCTGACTCTTTCCTTCCTTCAAAAAAAGGACTTTTGCACTCATCTCGGGTAATACACGGTTATCATAATGTTTAAATCCTACTTTTACCATAACAGTTGCTTTAGTTCTATCGGCAGTAGGAACAATTTTTGCTACATATCCATCATAATGATGATTAGGATATGCATCCAGAGTTATTTCACAAGCCTGATCAGCAGATATTTTTTGGATATTAGATTCAGATACATCAGCTTCGACTTGAAGTGAACTCATATCGGCAATTGTAACAACTGCTGCTCTGGAATTTGCACCGGCGGCTAATGGAGCGACTATTTCACCCACATCGGCATTTTTTGTTAAAACAGTTCCATTAAAAGGAGCACGGATTACTGTGTTTTCAAGTGCAACTTCACTTGCCTGGACTTGGGCTTTTGCTAATTCAATTGAAGCCAGGACTTTTTTATAATTTGTTTCTGCAACTTCATAATCGGATTCGGATATTCCACCCGTTTTCAATAAAGCTTTCTGGCGGTCATAATTATTTTTAGCTTCATTCAATTGTGCTTCGTTTAATTGTAAATTAGCTTTTGATTCAGCAAGCTGCGCCTGGATATCGCTATCTTCCAATCTTGCTATAACCTGGTCTTTCTTAACTTTATCTCCTTCCACAACTCCAAGATAAACCAGTCTACCGGTTCCTTTAGAAGCAACCGCTGCTTTTCTTTGGGCAACAACATAACCGCTTGCGGTAAGTACTGCATCCGATTGGGCGGGTGACTGAAGTGTGGCAGTAGTTAATTTAACTTCTATTGCTGAGGAAAATAAATTACTTAAACCGAGAATTAATGCAGCAATTATTATTAAAACAATTATGGCTATCCAGATAAAGATTTTTTTATTTTTTCCGCCGGGATTATTTTCTTTTTCCCTGTCTATTTTTAATGATGACAAATTTAAATTATTCTTTTCCAATTTTGCTCAAAAAGTTTTTTAATGTTACTTAATTTATACTCAAAAATCTCTATTATCTAATCTTCAATATTAATTTTAGATTAAAAATACGAGTTATAAATTCTATCAGCATAATATAAAGTCGTATATAAAAGCATAGATAAATTTAAGCTGATAAGATAAGTATATAGATAAAATATTAAAAGAAATGCATCATTCAATTTCACCATTCATGTATTTCGTATTCCTTTTAACAAAAGCATTTTTAACAATAAAAATTGTCTTATTAATATTGCAGAAATTTTCCGGGAACTTGTTTAAAATTAGTGAAGAAGTTTTAATTATAAAAATGATTTCGGTTGGTCGATTTATATTTAATGCGGCCAATCTATTATATCTTTATATTTGTATTGAAATTTCTTAAACATAAGAAGTTAATTGTTTTGAAAAAGGAAAGTGCAAGCAAACAAGCAATAAATTTAACGAAAAATCATTATGAGAATTTTCCAGTTGCTTCCTTTCTAATTCCCAGGCGACTAAGAAAAGATGTTGCAATTATTTATTGGTTTGCACGCACGGCAGATGATTTTGCCGATGAAGGTAATTTTTTACCGGAAGAACGTTTAGAAAAATTAAATGACTTTGAAAATCGATTAACCGAGCTTCTTAAAGGAAATTATAAAGATGATTTTGAAGCTGCTTTAAATAAAACTATAAAAGAAAGAAATTTAACACCCGAATATTTTTATGATCTATTAAAGGCATTTAAGCAGGATGTTATTAAAAAATCATATAGCAATTTTGAAGAATTATTAGAATATTGCAAATATTCAGCAAATCCTGTTGGCAGACTAATTCTTGAATTAAATAATATTAATAGTGATGAAGCATTTAGTTATTCCGATAAAATATGTACGGCACTGCAATTAACAAATTTTTACCAGGATCTTAAAATTGATTATCAAAAAGGAAGAATTTACCTGCCTGAAGATGAGATGGCAAAGTTTATGATTGAAAAAAAAGTGTTTGAGTTAAGAGAAAATAGTCTTAATTTGAATGAGTTATTAAAGTTTAATATTGATAGGACAAGAAAAATGTTTGCAAAGGGGAGAGGTTTATTGAAATTTTTGAACGGCAGGCTTAAGTATGAAATTAAATGGACTATATTAGGCGGAGAAGAAATATTAAGAAAAATTGAGAAGAATAATTATAATGTTTTAATTGAAAGTCCAAAGTTAAACAAATTTGATTTTATGAAATTATTAATATTTTCCTTCAATGATTGATACTGCAAAAGAAATAAGTAAAAAAAGCAAAAGCAGCTTTTATTATGCATTTAACCTTCTTCCTAACGAAAAGAGGGATGCAATGAATACTGTCTATGCTTTTTGCCGTCAGACGGATGATATAATTGATGAAGGAAATGATCCCGATGATTTAAAATATGAAAAGCTTCACAAATGGCGAATTGAATTTGAAAAAGCTTTTAGCGGCAATTCGGAATATTTACTTCTCAATAAATTGGCAAATACAATTTCAAAATTTAATATCCCCCTGGAACCTTTCTTCGAACTTATAAAAGGTATGGAGATGGATCTCCAGAGAAAAAGATACTTAACTTTTGATGATCTTGCTTTATACTGTTATAGGGTTGCTTCTACTGTAGGACTTATGTGTATTGAGATCTTCGGATATAAAAATAAATCTGCAAAAGACTTTGCGGTTGACCTGGGCATCGCTCTACAGTTAACAAATATTTTAAGAGATGTTAAAAAAGATGCAAAAAACGGCAGGGTGTACTTACCCCAGGAAGATCTTAAAAAATTTTATTATCCCGAGAGTGAAATATACGCCAATGCATACAATTTGAATTTTATAAACTTGATGCAATATGAAGTTGAACGCGCTAAGAGATATTTTGAAAGAGCAACTGAAGAATTGGACCTTGACGATAAACCTTCGATGTTTGCTGCGAGGGCAATGCAGCATATATACTATAAACTGCTTAATAAAATTGCTGATACAAAATATGATGTTTACAATAATAATATCAGAGTTTCAAATTTTGAAAAGATAGGTATATCTGTTGGCGTATGGGCAAAGTATAATTTAGTTTATTAATGAAAAAATGTTTGATAATTGGGGGTGGTCTCGCCGGACTTTCTACCGCTGTTTTTCTAGCCAACAAAGGAATCAAAGTCGAATTATTAGAAGCTTCTCTAAAACTCGGAGGTCGCACTTATTCATTAGAAGACAAATTCACATCTGATATAATTGATAATGGTCAGCATATTTTAATGGGTTGTTACAAAGATACCCTGGATTTTATCCAAATAATTAACGCTGAAGATAATTTTATTTTTCAAAAACAACTAAAAGTTAATTTATTAAAAGAAGATTTTAAACTTTTCCAATTAAAATCTAAAAATATTTTTTATCCTTTCAATCTCATTTTAGCTTTACTGAATTATAAAGCAATTACTTTCAATGAGAGGTTAAGTCTTCTGAAATTTTTTGCAAAGCTGTATTTTTATTCCGGTGATTTTTTAAGAAAGCTTACAGTATACCAATGGTTAATATTGGAAAAACAATCGGAGAATATAATTAAATCTTTTTGGGAAATTCTTGCAGTTGGCGCACTTAATACTAATATTAAAAGAGCATCCGCAAAAGTTTTTTCGGATATTTTAAAAAAAATGTTTTTCCGGGGAAATAAAGCCTCGATTATAATTTTGCCTAAATTTGGTTTGTCAGAAACTTTCTGCGTTAATTCCAAAAAGTTTGTTGAGGAAAATGGAGGAAAAATCTCTTTACTGGAACATGTTAATGAACTCGTAATCTCAGAGAAAAAAGTTATTTCAATTAAAACTAATAAGAGAGAAATTACCGGTTTTGATTATGTTGTTTCAGCTGTGCCTTATTTCATTTTAAAAAATATTCCGGGTAGTAATCAAATAATTTTAACTAATATTGATTTTCAATATTCAACTATAATTTCAATTCACATATGGCTTAAAGAAAATAATCTTGAAGATAATTTTTATGGTTTGATAAATTCCAAAATTCACTGGGTATTTAATCATATATCTCATTTAACATTGGTAATAAGTGATGCTAATGAATTGGCGGAACTTCCCAAAGAAGAATTATTTGAAATTGCAGCTTCACAGCTCGACAAATATTTAAAGATTTCAAAAGATAAGATATCTTCTTACAAAATAATAAAAGAAAAAAGATCTACCTTCGTACCTGCACATGATATATTAGATAAAAGACCCGATTCCAAAACCGGATTGGTAAATTTTTTTCTTGCCGGCGATTGGGTAAATACAGGTTTACCTTCAACTATTGAAAGTGCAGTTAAAAGCGGGAGGCTTGCCGCAGGATTAATTAATTAAATGAGAAATCTCGCTGTTGATTTTTTAAAAAATTCAATAAATTTTCTGTTGAAATTATAATAATATGTTTATA
>CAYUVK010000186.1:0-4930 GCA_964448105.1 uncultured Ignavibacteriaceae bacterium | reverse complement strand
GCATGATGGTCATGTTTATATGTTAGATAATGGTATAGAATCAACACCATTGAAACCGGGTGTACCATTGTTATTTTCAACAGCAGTTTCATCTCCATCTTACTATTGGAATGTTATAGAACATTTTGGAGCTGCACTTACTCCATTAGCTGACAGCACATTGCTTGTATTTTCTGCAGTAAAGAATCATCCTTTGGGTTTAGTCCCTGGGGATGTTGTTTTGGGATACGATGGAAAGCAATGGAAAGATCTTTACAAAGAATTAATTGAGGTTCAATTTCCAATACCAATTTTTTATGTCAGTGCAGGTTCTGAAAGGGCGATTACTCACGGATGGCTGCAATCTGCCGGTATGAACTGGCATCTCTTTGATACTATTGATATTGTTAAATATTCAACAGGAGATACACTCCATCTTCCTACCGATCTGCTTTCTTCACCTATCTCAGAAATTCATTCAAACGAACAGATGCCTGTTGAAGGGATTCACTTCCCTGTTGGCGCACAAAACCTTGTAAGTTGGGGTTTTATTAAAGGTACAAAAATTGGCTATATATATCTTTGGGGAGAAACATACCCTTCAGTTAGTCAGGATTTTTTAACCGCAATTAATGCAATGATGCCGGACAGCAGTTCAGAAGGTCTTATCATTGATATGAGGCTCAATGAAGGAGGCAGCGGAGGCTCTCTCGATTACGGTTTTCGTAAATTATTCAATCAGGATATGGAGCCAATGCTGATGCTTACACGGTCAAATCCTTCGGACCACCTTGCAATGAAGGATGCCGGAGTAAGCTGGTTCCATTTAACCGGTACAGATAACCAGTTATACGATCGCCCAATAGCTGTTTTATGCGGACCTGCTTGTATATCAGGAGGAGACATGGGAGTCCAATGCCTCCGGCAGCATCCTATGGTAAGAACTTTTGGTCTGCCGACGAACGGTGCTTTTGGCAGCTATAGTACTATAAACGAAATCCCTTCCGGCTGGACCACAGGAATATGCGATTTAGCATGCTATATACCCCCTGATATAAAAAATATTCTGATCCACAAAAGTATCCCGGTTGATGAAGAAGTTTGGCTTACAAAAGATGGTGTTGCCAAAGGTGAAGATGATGTAGTAAAAAAAGCACTGGAATGGATTAATAATTTAGTATACGGGCATAAACTTCAATTAAATAGAACTGCTGTTGATACTCTTCAAATATCCGCGGAAATAGAAAATCCAAATTCTCATCAAATTTCTTCAAAGGCTTATATTAAAAACTTAGAAGGAAATTTTGTTGATTCACTAGAGCTTAGAAAAGTAGGAAAAGAATGGATAGGTAATTACACCGTTCCTGAGATTGAAGATATATTTAATATTTCTCTAAGTACATTCGATTTTACTGATTCAAAAACTTTTAAAACAGATAATATTTCCAGATTCACAACTGCTGGTCCTGTTATATTGGAAGATATAAAAATTTATTATAGTCAAAGAAGTTATGATTATAAAGTAAGTGTTTTTGTACATAATAAAGGATCTATAGCTACTATAACAAATGCATCAGTAAAATTGACTTGTCAAGATCCCTGGATGAAATCAATAAGTCCAAATATAAGAACCCTACCTGATATTTCTCCCGATTCTATTGTGCAAACATCCTCTTCTTTTTCAATAACTTTTGATGGATCAAAATATCCCGGGTATTTTAATTTTAAAGTCGAAATACTATCCGACGGATGGACATTATGGGATTATACACTGAAAGCAGTAATTACCGGTACTAAGAGAGAAAATCAATTACCATTGACATTTAATCTTGATCAGAACTATCCTAATCCGTTTAATCCAAGTACAACAATAAAATATTCAATCCCTGCGCAAACCGTAGGGAACGAAAATTTTCGTTCTGTACATTTGATTATATATGATGTTTTAGGAAGAGAAGTCGCAACATTAGTCAATGAAGAAAAACCAGCTGGCACTTATGAAGTAACATGGAATGCAGCAAATTTTCCGAGCGGAGTGTATTTCTATCAGCTTAAGGCTGGAAATTTTACTGCAACGAAAAAGCTTCTGCTATTGAAATAAGACACAAACCTTCGAGGTTAAAATTTTATTAAAGTTACCTTAACCTCGAAGGTTCCTCCTCCCTATTGAATTTCTTCATTTTTCTTCATAAGTTTTAACAAACTAAGTAGTTAAAAACTCACCTCTAATAAAATTCTATTCATAACTACTTAAGATTATGATGTATAATTTTTGGGGAATTTATGGCAAGAAAAATATTTATCTTGTTATATATTAATATTCTTTCCGTTTTCAGTCAAAAGCTTAACCCAAAAGCAGATGTTTATAATACAAGAATACTTCATAGCATATAAATAAAAAAATTAGTTAAATAAATTTTAAGAATTAAATATCGATAAAATGGAATTCTATGGCGGTAAGCGAGGGTAAAACAAATAAAGAAGTTTCCTGCAAAGCTTTATTTTCTATTTATAATTATGCAAAGAAGAAAGATATTGATTTAAATAAAATATTAGAAGGAATTCCATATAATCTATCCTATTTATTAAACAAGCATGAACGGATTGAATGGTGGGTTTGGTGCAAAATAATCGCCAATTTAAGACCGTATTTTACTATTTCAGACTATGAGCAAATGGGTAGGGATTATGAAAAAAAAGAGCATTATATTGAAGGATACATCTTCGCTTTCATGTTTTTCTCAACAAGCAAAATTGCTAAAATTGCAAAGGGACCGCTATTAAAAGCAGGTAAAGCAATTTTAACACCCATGTACTCATGCTTAAATCCGGATTGGGAAGTTATGGGGAAAAATAAAATTCGTATAAGCATTTACCTGAATCCCGGATACAAACATTGCCCTGAATGGTTTTATATGAGCAAAGGACTTTGGGAAGAACTTGGAAACCAAGTAGGACTAAAAGTTTTTAAAATTGATTTATCAATTATATCAAACGGTGGCGTTTACATGGTTTCATGGGACGAAGAAGGATTTTTTACCAAGTTAAAAAAGCAGGTAAATTGGTTATTCAATGTTAGAAAAGCTTTTTTTGATTTAAACGAATCACACGAAGAATTGTTAGATAACTATAATAAATTAGAAGAATCTAAAAAAATTCTTCAAAAACAAACTACTCAGCTTACAACAGCATATAATATTATAAAATCTATAAGACAAAATCTTGATATTACTAAAACATTAAATGCAATCACCTATGCCTTAGTTAACGATGCAGGTTTTTCTTCAGCAAGAATAAAAATTTTTAAAGATATCGAGGGAAATATATTTGAACAAGAAGCTTTCGATGGCGCTACAAAAATAGATGTAAATCCAATTCAACATCCAATTGTAATAGATAACAAGAAAATTGGTGAATTAATCCTCATCCCTCTAATAAATAGGGATATTTCTGAACTTGATGAACTCCTGAATTATTTGCTACCATTAATAAATATTTCCATACATGATTCATTAGTATTAAGGACTATTACCGATTACAAAAATAATTTGGAAGCAAAGGTAAATGAAAGAACAATCGAACTAAAGGAAGCGCAATATAAATTATCGGAGATAATTCAGGCACAAAACCGTTTCTTTACAAATATCTCTCATGAATTCAGAACACCTTTAACATTAATATTAGGGCCATCAAAACAAATTTTAGAGCAGACAAAAAATGATAAAGTTAAAGATGAAGTAAAACTCATTTACAGCAATGCTAAAAAATTAAACATTCTTGCAAACCAACTGCTCGATATATCGAGAATAGAAGCGGGCAGAATGAAGCTAAAGACCGTTGAGCAAAACTTGGTACCCATCATAAAAAGAATCATTTATTCTTTCCAATCATTCGCTGAAAGAAAACATATTTCACTTAATTTTAATTCTGAACAGGAAGAAGCAATTCTATATGTTGATGTAGATAAAATAGATAAAATCATAAGTAATATTTTATCTAACGCATTAAAATTTACACCTCGGGGAGGCAATGTTAGTGTAAAAGTTTGCTTAAATGGGAAAACCGTTGAAATTTCAATTTCAGATGACGGTATAGGAATTCCACGGGAACAGATTGATAAAATATTTGACCGTTTCTACCAGGTAGATAATAAACTATCAAAAGAATATGAAGGAACAGGTGTCGGATTATCACTTACCAAAGAATTGGTGGAACTTCACAAAGGAAAAATTCTTGTTGAAAGTGAAGAAGGAAAAGGCTCAACCTTTAAGATAATTCTTCTAGCTGGAAAGGAGCATCTGCTTTCGGAAGAAATTGTTGAAGATATTTCTAAGGAAGAACTTGAAATTAATGAAGATAATACACTTACATCACAGTCCAATGATTCTGCTTTATTTCACAATTTAAATAATGATGTTATTGACTTAGTTGAAAATACTGGTAAACCATTATTATTAATTATCGAAGATAATTCAGACGTAAGAAAATATATAATTGATATTTTAGGCAGTACTTATAAGACAGCCGAAGCTTCCAATGGAGAAGAAGGACTTTATAAATCATTCGAGGAAATTCCCGATTTGATAATCAGCGATATTATGATGCCGAAAATGGACGGAATTAAGCTTTGCCAGTCTCTTAAATCCGATTCAAGAACCAGTCATATTCCTCTTATTTTGTTGACCGCAAAAGCAACACTTAATGATAAAGTGGAAGGATTGCAAACCGGTGCAGATGATTATATAATGAAGCCGTTTGAAGCATCGGAATTAAAAGCAAGAATAAAAAACCTGCTTGAACAGAGGAATAGAATACATGAACATTTTCAAAAATTTGAAATAATAATAGATGATGATAAAATAACTTCTATCGATCAAAAATTTTTACAGCAGACACTTGCACTAATTAATGAACATTTACCGGATAGTAATTTTAGTGTTGAAGAGCTTGC
>CAYUVK010000185.1:0-5031 GCA_964448105.1 uncultured Ignavibacteriaceae bacterium | reverse complement strand
AAATATAAAAGCTCTTGAGATAGGCTGCGGACAAAATGGAGGTCTTTCACTCTGGCTGGCAGCAAAAGGATATAATGTAATTTGTTCCGGATATAATTCGGATTTAGAAATAGCAAAAGGGATTCATATTAAATATAATTTATATGATAGAATAGATTATAAAACAATAGATGCTAAATCAATTCCATATAATGAAAAGTATGATTTAATTTGTTTTAAATCGGTTTTAGGCGGGATTATTCGTGACGGCTCGATTGAAATTGCCCAGCAGGTAATCAATCAAATCTATGACGCATTAAAACCAAAGGGCATCCTTTTATTTGCTGAAAATCTGACAGCTTCTAAGTTTCATAGTTTGTTAAGAAATAAATACGGAGCTTTAAAAAATAATTGGTATTATTTTAATATTGAGAAAATAATTAAGCTGCTTTACCAATTTTCTTCAATTAACTATAAAACCTTCGGCTTCACAGGTTGTTTTGGAAGAAATGAATTTCAGAGAAGAGTTTTAGGTCATATAGATACTATTATTTTTGATAAAATTCTTCCGGAAAATTTACATTATATAATTTCTGTAGTAGCAATGAAGGAATGAATTTCGTATTAAACTTATTGACCAGATTGTACTGCAAATTTTATTTAATGTAAAGTATATTGATGACATGAACAAGAGTGAGGTTAAAAATTAGAGTCTTATTACTTGCTGATCCGGGTTCATACCATACAATTAAATGGGCTAACGCACTTTCTGAAAAAGGAATTGAAATCTTTATTTTCGGATTATCCGGGTATAATCCTGAAATATATAAAAATAAAAATGTTACTGTTTTTTCTGAAGTATTGAAACATAATATTTTTAAAATGCAAGATGGTACATTCGCAAAAAGTATTTATTTGAAAACTCTTCCAAAGCTTATTAAATATATTAAACAGATCAATCCGGATATCATTCATGCCCATTATGCTTCAAGTTACGGGCTGCTTGGAACATTAACAAGATTTCATCCATATATTGTTTCGGTCTGGGGGTCGGATGTATATGATTTTCCGCGAAGCTCAGTAATTTATAAGAATATATTCAAATTTAATCTTCATAGTGCTGATATCATCTTATCAACAAGTAATATAATGGCGGAAGAAATATCCAAATACACTTCAAAAGAAATAATTATTACTCCCTTTGGAATTGACACCGAGAAATTTAAGCCTGAAAAAGTTGAATCGCTTTTCAATGAGAATGATGTAGTTATCGGGACAGTAAAGCTGCTTGAAAAACAATATGGAATTGAGTACCTTCTTCAAGCATTTAGTATTTTAAAAAACGATTTAAAAGAATTTAATTTAAAACTGTTGATTGTTGGAAGCGGGTCCGAAGAAGAAAAATTAAAAAAAATGACGGATGAATTGAATATTCAAAATGATACTGTATTTACAGGATTTATTCCCAATGATGATGTCCACAGATTTTTCAATATGATGTCTATTGCCGTATTTCCGTCAATAAAAGAAAGTTTTGGCGTATCTGCTCTTGAAGCAAATGCCTGTCAAAAACCCGTAGTAGTGTCCGATGCTCCCGGTTTTATTGAAATAATAGAAAATAAAGTAAACGGATTAATTACAAAAAAATGCGATGTTGCAAGTCTAACTTACGCTATCAAAACTCTTATAACAAATAATGAATTAAGGATTAAATTAGGGGAAAGGGGGAGAGATATAGTGAGAAAGAAATACCTTTTGAAGGATAACATAGAATTGATGAGTAATATCTATAATAAATTGATCAATTAATGTAGGAAAGATATCGGCATACCATACTTAATTTATTAATAAGTACCAGAATTGTTAAGCAGCTTTAAAAAACATATAGTCGGGCAGAATTATTTTTTATCGGGTTATCTTTTTAAGCTAACTCGTTTTATACTTGGCGTAAAAAAAAATAATGAAAACAAAATATTAATCTTAAGCTTCAAGCTGCTTGGTGATACTGTCTTTACAATTCCGGCACTAAAATATTTAATTAAAAATTCTCCCGGTAAAGAAATAATAACTTTTTGTTTTGAAGAAAACAAGGAGATTTATGAATTAGCATTTTCGGATATAACTTTTGAAATATTTCCGAAGAATGAAATAAACCTGGATTCACCGTTCGTAAAATTAAGAGTGTTGAGAAAAATATGGAAACATAATCCGGAGCTTATAATTGATTTTACGTCCGGAGTTTTTATTGCTGTGACTTTATTGTTAAGCCGTTCAAAAGTAAATGTAGGATTTAACCTGCCTGTATTCGAATCAATTTATAATTGCTTTTTACTTAAAAGAGATAAGCCGCATTTGATAGATATGTATATTGAACCTGTTAAAAAATATTTCAATCAAGAAGTGTTGCAAATAGATTATTGTTTTCCAACAACCATTATACAAGAAGGGACATTATTAATATGCCCTTTGGCTGGCTGGAAAGCAAAAGAATGGGGCATTAAAAAATTTTTTGAACTCGGTTTAAAATTAAAATCAGATTATAAAATTAAATTTGTGCTCGTACAAGACTCAATTAATCAAGATGTTGAACGTGAATTTATAAATGAAAAAAAAGATATTACTTACACAAAAAATATAAATGAACTTATTACTGAAATCAAAAAGGCTGTTCTGGTAATTTCAAACGATTCGGGTCCCATTTATATAGCAAATCTTTTAGGCAAACCAACATTTACAATTTACGGCCCTACAAATCCAAGATTTTCGCTCCCGTTTGGACCAAATCACAGCTATATACAAAAGCAAGTAAAATGTTCTCCTGATATTGATAAGCAGTATTGTTACAGAGATGCCGGCAGAACTTGTCCGGCTTATGATTGCATGAACTTTTTAACAGTCGAAGAAGTTGATTTCAAATTACGCGGTTTTGTTAGGGAACTTGGTTTGAAAAAGCAAAATTAATTTTTGTATTTTGCAAAAAAGAATTTGTTAATTTAGCTTTCCCATTTTCGGGAGATAATATTTTAAATTTATGAGTTTTATAAAAGGATCGTTAAATAAGAGTATCGTATTTTTTTTCCCCGGGATTGCTAATTATTGGAATACAATTACACCTTGTAATATAGAATCAAAACCATGCAATCTAGGTAAATATTATTTGGATTTTAGTTCAAAAGCTTTTTATCCTGGGAAATTTGACGATAAAGGTATACCGCTTTATAAATATGAAGATGACTATATTTACCACCCGATTGTTATAGCTCAATATGCACTTGGACTTTTTGAGCTAATTGAAGAATATAATTTCCGGGAGAAATTTTTATTGCAGTCAAACTGGTTTTTAGACAATGCAGTAAAAAATAATTATGGAGTTTCATGGGTATTTAACATCGAAGTTGATGAATATGATATTAAGTCTGCATGGATTTCTGCAATGGCACAGGGGGAAGCAATATCAGTTTTAACGAGAGCTTTTTTATTAACCGGTGATAACAAATATCTCCTCACAGCTGAATCTGCACTTTTTGCATTTTCACAAGAGGTTAAAAGCGGCGGAGTTTTAAATGAATTTAATGGTATTAAAATATTTGAAGAATATCCTGCTGCCAGGCCGACAGCCGTTTTAAATGGGTTTATTTTTTCTATATTCGGTTTATTTGATCTGATGTTGTTAGGAGAAAAAAAGTCAGGAGAATTATTTTTTCAAAGTATTCAATCACTTAAAAATCTTCTCCCTTATTATAATATAAATTATTGGTCTAGTTATGATCTATATAATTACCCGGATTACTTTCCAGCTACATATACTTATCATGTGATTCATGTTGAACAATTAAAAGCCTTATACATATTAACCGGTGAAGAAATATTTAATAATTATTCTTTGAAATGGAAATCATATAGTGAAAATGTCTATAATAAAATCAGGGTTCTATTAAAAAAAATTTATTTGGGTACAAAAAATAAAATAAAATGATCTTCAGTTCGTATAATCAAAGAAAATATGAATATTCTTTTAATTGATCATTATGCCGGTTCACCTTCATTAGGAATGGAATACAGGCCATATTATATGGCAAGAGAGTGGAAGAAAGCAGGGAATAATGTATTAATTGTTGCCGCATCTAATGCTCATGTTCGTTCAGTTCAATTTAACTTGCAGAATGATTTTGAAAAACACTGCATAGAAGGAGTTGATTATTTAATTGTCAAAACACCTTCTTATTCCGGCAATAATAAACATCGCATATTTAATATGGTCGAATTTGTAAGGAAGCTCTACAAATATTCTAAAATGATTGCAAAGGATTTCTCACCTGACGTAGTGATTGCGTCTTCAACATATCCAATGGATATTTATCCTGCAAAAAAAATTGCTGCATATTCAGGTGCAAAATTGATTTTTGAAGTTCATGATTTATGGCCGTTATCGCCGATTGAACTTGGCGGTTATTCAAAATGGCATCCCTTTATTATGGTTGTCCAGTATGCTGAAAATTATGCTTATAAGCATGCTTCTTCAGTAGTATCAATCTGGCCAAAAGCACTTGAATATATGAGCATGCATGGGTTGAGCGCAGAAAATTTTTTTTATGTGCCAAACGGTATTGTAATTGAAGAATGGGATCCGGAAAAAGAAATTCCTGAGAATCTAAATACTTTGATTAAACAATTAAAAGAGCAAAAGAAAATAATTCTGGGTTATGCCGGGAGCCATGGTTTAGCAAATGCGCTTCATTCGCTTATTGATTCAATGAAAATACTTGAGAAGGATAATGTTGCATTGATTTTGGTTGGCAGCGGCCCTGAAAAGGAAAATCTTAAACAAAAAGTTAAGAAGCTTAATTTAAATAATGTATATTTTTTCCCACCAATTTCAAAAAATTTGATCCCTTCACTTCTTGATAAACTTGATATACTTTACATTGGATTACAGCATCAGCCATTATTCAGGTATGGAATATGTCCTAACAAACTTATTGATTATATGATGGCTGGTAAACCAATTATACAAAGTTATAAAGCAGGGGTCAATTTAGTTGAAGAAGCTGA
>CAYUVK010000184.1:0-5065 GCA_964448105.1 uncultured Ignavibacteriaceae bacterium | reverse complement strand
TAGTATATTCGATAAATCCGGAATGGGGATTCAGAGCAGCATTAAGTAAGTATTATTTAACATTTCCAAATTATTATATGCCAAAGATTAAACATGTCGGACTATGCGGTTCAAAGGATTGTTTGAAAATATACCCATATCTAGGAGATATAAAATTTTATGAGGCAGGAGGTTTTAAGAGAAATAATTATGAAGACAGTAGTACAACAGCACAGACAATAAGAGGTTGGGAGACTATAAATCATATGGATAAAGCTATAAAGTTAAAAGCTTATATTTTCCCATATACCATTGTGGGCCAAAGGCAAATTTATAATTTGAAGGATACCAGTATAAGCTATAAAAATAATGATTTGAATATTTGGGGATTCGAAAGTATGTTATCCAGGTCGGGTTATAAAAAAGCAATAAATTTGTTGAAAAATTGGAATGTAAAAGAGGTCCTAAAATTTCAAAACCCTGTAAATGCAAATAGTTTTAATTCAGTAAAAGAATTGAAAGATATAATTTATAATTCTGGTCTTTTTAATTCGGAAGGACAATATATAATAGTCCCTCGGCAATTCACAAGAAATACTCTAACATTTCCGTTAAATCCGAACCCGAAATTATATGATAATTCTGCAAAAATGACTATAGCTAAATATACTTTGAATTATTATATACCAGAATTTCTAAAAGCTATGCCAGACATAGCAGGGATTTATTTTGATTCAATGGGAAGATGGGGGCAATATTTGAATTACCGTCGTGAACATTTTAAGTATGCACAATATCCTTTAAGTATAGATATACGTGGAAATCCGGTTGTAGCTAATGTAATTTCACATTATGAATTTATTAAAGAAGCGAAAAGGATTTTACATAAGCAAAATAAATATGTATGGGCAAACGGAGTACATGTTGGTGCTGCTGAAATGCCGAATGGAATAAAAGATTATGATGCAGCAAAAGGTACAAGTCGTTTCTTTATTGCAGCATTATGTGATGTAGCCCAATGTGAATCCGGTACAGATACACCACTATGGAAGATGCTTCTTTATCGTACATTTATGGGGAAAAAGCCATATGTTCTTCATGCATATCAACATGAATCAAGATCAAAAATTGAAGGATATTATAAATTAGGTTTATTGATGGATGTATTTACAAGCTTAACTTATCGTTATTATGATTCAAGTGATTCTATAAATGCAAAGTTGCTACATGAAAAGTATTTACCTTTATTAAAGAAATTATTCCATACGGGATGGGAACCCATAACAGGAGTGACGAATCTTAATGGAGTATATTGTGAAAGATATGGAGATCCTTCAAAAGGGAAAACGTATCTTACAATTTATAATGACAGTAAAATAAAAAAAAACCTTTCATTAAAATTAGACAAGGAAATTTTTCGAGAAAAGTTTTCCAAAGCTGTTAACATATTTGATTTTAAAAAGATTTATTCCATTCTAAATAATCATATCAGATTGGTAGTAAAGCCTAGTGAATTAATACTATTACGATTTAACTAATTAAACAATTTAATTTAGGGTGTAGTATCGTTGATTAATTAGATTTTTTAGAAATAAATTTTATAAAATTATATAGATAGCTGATAATTTTTCTTTATTATTAGAGAAATCAAAGTAAGGTATTAAGTAATGTGTGGTTGTATCGTAATTTGAACAAAAAAACACAAATAGATGAGACTATAATGAATTCAAAAACCGAGATAACTTCAAGAAATCAGAAAAACCGCATTGAATCAATTGATGCATTACGTGGATTTGATATGATTTGGATTGTAGGGGGTGCGTGGGTAATTCGTGATATAATTGCTGTTTGGAAAAATTCATTCACTGAATTCATTGGGATTCAATTGGAGCATACTCATTGGTATTTAACCAACATCAACGGCAGAAGCATACATTTCTGGGACGTAATTTGGCCTTTATTTTTATTTATTGTAGGATTGGTATTACCCTTATCAATTTCTCGTCAAATTCATCGCGGCAAAAGTCATTTGCAGCTCTATTTGAAATTTCTTAAACGCATGTTGCTTTTAATAATATTGGGATGGGTATACAGAGGTTTATTACAATTTGATTGGGTACATATGAATTACACTTCTGTTTTGGGCGATATTGGTATTGCTTATTTTTTTGCTGCGATAATTGTACTTAATACAAAGCGGAGTACTCAGGCAATAATAATTGTTGTTGTTTTATTATTGTATTGGGTAGCTATAATGTTCATACCGGTTCCTAAATATGGTGCTGGAGTTTTAACACCAAAAGGTAACTTTATGACTTATGTGGATAATCTTTTACTGCCACATGGTTCTGCATTTAGATTCAAAGATACAACTGGTGTATTAATGCCTCTACTTACAATGACTTGTACTGTTCTTATTGGATCACTTGCTGGTCAATTACTAAGTTCAAAAAGGTCTAGTAATCAAATCACTGTTAGATTAACCCTAGCTGGTATTGGTTGTATAATAGTAGGATATTTATGGGGATATAACTTTCCACTTTTTAAACCTCTTTGGACTAGTTCTTATGTACTTTATACCAGCGGATGGAGTTTATTACTCTTATCTTTATTTTATTGGTTAATTGATGTAAAAGGATATAAAAAGTGGACTTTAGTATTTAACATAATTGGAGCAAACGCTTTAGCTATATATATTGCTAATCATTTAATAAACTTTCGTCTAATAGCAAGTATTTTTGTGGGAGGATTAGCTAGAATAAGTGGTCAATGGAATGGGACTATTATAGATTTTTCAAGAGTTACAATAGAATGGTTGCTACTCTGGCATTTATATCGTTATAAAATTTATATTAAGATTTAAATAATTTATCATTATACGTCTCTAATTCTTAATAATAAGTTCAATTTTTAAATAAATCTTGAGGATCTTAATGTCTTTATAATCGAAATAATTTATTCCCATAAATATAGATATAAAAAAAATAGTCTATTATTCAAATAAAGGATTTATAAATGCACGTAGAGAATTTATAAGTAAAACGGGATTGGCAATTTCTGGGGCGATCTTAGGTGAAACCTTTTTACCGATATTGAATCATTATACTATAAATTCAAAACCACCAAATATTGTATTCATACTTACAGATGATCAAGCTACATGGGGAGTTGGGGCGTATGGCAATAGGGAAGTCAGCACTCCCAATATCGATTCCATTGCAAAAGAGGGTATGAAATTCAATCAAGCGTTCACTTCTCCAGTTTGCTCACCATCACGTGCAATGATATTAACAGGGAAATATCCGCATCAGGTAAATATTTCTGATTGGATCACACCGGAAGAGACAAATGGAATTACAGTTGGTCTCCCAACAATAGGAGACACATTGAAACGTGCAGGATATGAAACATCATTGTTCGGAAAATGGCATGTAGGAAACGGACCCGAGTATTCACCTGAAAAACGTGGGTTTGATTATTTCCTTGGAACTGCAGGAGGAGGCAAGGATTTGGAGGTTGATCCCAAGCTTTCTGTGAACGGCACTCCTACTCAGTTTAAGGGTTTCCTAACTGATATTTTATTTGACCAGGCTGCACACTACATTAAAAACCGAAAGTCCGCTCCTTTCTTCACTATGATTTCCACGAGACGTCCACATGCACCGTACGTTCCTGTTCCTGAGCAAGATAAATTGTTCTATGAGGATAGGAAAATCAGTGTGCCGGCAGCAGCCGGAAAATACAAGCCCGAAATGGAAAAAGAAAGGCGGGAATATTTTGCCAGTATTAGGACAATTGATAGGAATGTTGGAAAATTTCTAAAAGTTTTAAGAGATGAGGTACTTTACGAAAAAACGATTGTGATTTTCATGGGTGACAACGGATATATGTTAGGTGAACACGGTGTTTGGTCAAAAGGGAATGCAGTTGTTTTAGGATCTGCTGATTTGAGTAAGCGTCGACCTAACATGTGGGATTATTCTGTTAAAATTCCTTTAATAATCCGATGGCCGGGAGTTACAAAACCGGGATCTGTATCCAATTCTCTTGTTAATTCTATTGACTTTCTTCCCGCTTTTATGGGTATTGGAAAAAGATTCGGGACTCATTATGGGACAAAATATAAACCTGAAGGAAGGGATTTATATAATGTACTGCAAGGTAAAAGCAAACCATGGAGGCATGCTGTCTTTTTAGAATATGATATGCATCATGGTTCAATAGCACATATGAGAATGGTACGCACAAATGATTGGAAACTCATTTTACATTATGAACCAGGCGGTAAAAGTGAACTGTATCATCTGACAGTTGATCCAAATGAACAAGATAATCTATATGGGAAGAATGAAGTCGAGAAAATTCAAAAACAATTAACCTCTTTATTATTAGATTGGGAGCAAAGAACAAATGATAAATACTATTCAAAACAATACGATGAATAAGACATTTTACATATTTAAGTTTAAAGGGAAGGTTTTGGTATTATTTATATTTCTTTTTATTTCTGCTTTCCCATTTTCATTTGAATCCGTCGCTCAAGTTCAAATTAAAGCCGGAGATATGCAGATAAATTTGAATGAAAAAGAAGGTACGATAGAAGATATACTAATAGGTAATTATAAGTTGCCATTGAAAAGGGATGAAGCTTTAATAAGAGTTAAAGATGTAAAATCCGGAACTGATTATTACCCTCTTTTGGGTAAAGTAACCGGGAGGGATGATAGTTACGTACTAAATGGAGAAATAAAAGAATTAAAATTAAGAGCCAAAGTTAAACTTGAGGTGAGAAAAGACGTTTTGTTTATAAATATGAATTTTATAAATGAAACTCAGAATGATAGAGGGTTAATAATTTCAACGAGGCTCAATTTTAGGGGCAATGATTATATATGGGGGGGAGGTTTATATGATGAAGTTCATCCGGTAGGGAATAAACTATATGGAAACAATCGTTACCCAATAACTACATTAAGGGATAGCTCAACGAGCTGGGGTTTGGCAGTAGCAATCCCGCCGGATAGCCCGGTATTTTACGATACATATTATAAAGATGGGTTATACGGATTAAAATACTATATTGGTA
>CAYUVK010000183.1:0-5070 GCA_964448105.1 uncultured Ignavibacteriaceae bacterium | reverse complement strand
GTAAACCAATTATACAAAGTTATAAAGCAGGGGTCAATTTAGTTGAAGAAGCTGACTGCGGAATTGTAATTGAACCTGAAAATCCAAATGCTATAGCAGATGCTGTTAGAAATATAATGAAACATTCTGTGGAAAAATTGATAGAGATGGGAGAGAACGGAAAGAGTTATTGTTTATTGAATCACGATTATAAAATGATTGCACGTAAGTTTTTAAAAGTATTGGAAAAACCTAATTGATACAGCTATGAACAGTATTATTGAGATAGACAATAAAAATATTATTCTTATAGCGTTATCGTTGTCAATATCGGTTGTTGCTGTAATTCCGTTTGTTCCTTTGCTTATAGGATTATTAATTATTTCAATTGCAGTTTTAATATACGGAAAGAAAATATTGATTCTTTTGACAATTCTTTCCTACCTTTTATTAACCAGCAATAATAGCGAGAGTATCAGAAATTATTTAAATATTTTTAATCTCTTACTCCTATCATTTCTACTTCTAAACGAGTTCGGTTTGGATTATAAAAAATTAAAAAAACTCCCCAAAGAAATAAAAATATTTTTCCTTATTTTGTTTATCTCATCATTTCTATCATCTATATTCTCAGAATACATTTCCATAAGTTTGTTGACTTTCCTTCAGCAGATCGTTTTTTGCTTTATTTGTTTTGTTTATTATTCTTTTTTCCAAACAAAACAGGATTTTTTCTACCTTATTTATTCTATTATTTTAATAGCATTTATTCTTGGGATTGGAATTTTTTACCAGCTTTATAGTAAAGGTATAACATCAATTGTGTTGCAATCAAATATTATATACAGACCAAGCGGATTGTATAATAATCCTAATGCGGTAGGATTATTCTATGTTATATCAACTCCCCTGATATTTATGTTATTCTTTTTTAAAAAAAGATTAAAAAGCATTTATTTATTGTCTATACTTTTTATTTTTAGTTTAGCTGTATTAATGCTTACAGATTCACGAGCATCAATGCTTTCTGTTTTTATAAGTTTATCATATATGCTTTTTGTGTTAAACAGAAAATTATTTAAGAGAGTTTTACTTGCCGGAGTAATTCTAATTTTTATTTTAATTCTTATTCCTTCGGTTCAAGATTTTTTCGCACTGTTTTTCCGTACCAACAGAATTTTTGCAAATATACGGGAATATTTCCATGATGTTGCTTTTGATATAATAAAAAATAATCCAATATTTGGTGCGGGACCAGGGGTTTTTAAGGAATATCTTTATAAATATCTTCCCGTAAAATTAGGAAGCTTTGAAGAGCAACAAATGAGCTGGGCAATTAGCGGAACCGCTCATAATTTTTTCCTTTTCAGGATGGCTGATCTGGGGATTTTAGGGCTTATCACTGCTGTCTGGCTATTTGCAATATTTTTTAATTTCAGCAATAAATCAATTAAATTTTTTAGAGAAAAAGATGTTGAACTTTACATAATTTTAATTACTATTAAAAGCATTGGTTTAGGTTTATTAAGCAGAGCATTTTTTGAATCAACAGGATTATTAACACATGGCTGGATAACTAGGGATTTACCTTTTTGGCTGGTATTTATTATTCTAATTTCAATTTATCAAAAAACTTTAAACTCAAAAAAATCTTTAAGTAATATTATCCATGGTTTTACATGATGGAATACCCCTCGCAAAATATATAGAAAGAAGCGATAGATATTTACTTCATAAAAAAAATTAACTTTAGATTGAATAGAATTTACAATTCATTAAGAAGTTTAAGGCAATTTTGAATAACAAAGAATTTATACAATTTCACAAACCATATATTACTTCAGATGAAATAAATGAAGTTACCGACGCTGTTCAGTCGGGCTGGTGGACTACAGGTCCCAAGACTTTAAAATTTGAGAATGAATTTAAGAAATTTATTGGTTCCGGATTTTCACTTGCAGTAAGTTCGTGGACTGCCGCGGCTCATCTTGCTTTAGAAGCAATAGGATTAAAAGCTGGGGATGAAGTTATAGTTCCTTCAATGACTTTTACGGCTTCCGCGGAAATTGTCTGTTACTTTAATGCAAAACCTGTTATAGTTGATGTTCAGCGGGATACTTATAATATTGATCCGGAAGAGATTGAAAAAGCAATAACAAAAAGGACAAAGGCCATTATCCCGGTTCATTATGGCGGTCAACCATGCGATATGGATGAAATCCTAGAAATAGCAAAAAAAAATAATTTATATGTAATTGAAGATGCTGCCCACGCTTTACCTTCATTTTACAAAGGAAAAATTATCGGTATGTTAAGTGATGTCACATGTTTCAGCTTTTATGCAACTAAGACTTTAGCAACAGGTGAGGGAGGTATGATTTGTACTGATAATGAAGAAATTGCTGAGAGATGTTCAATTATGCGTTTACATGGTATTAACAAGGATGCATGGAAAAGATATTCGGAAAAAGGCTCATGGTATTATGAAGTAATTGCTCCCGGTTATAAATACAATTTTACCGATATTCAGGCAGCACTTGGTATTGCACAGCTAAAGAAGATAAACGAAATGCACAAAAAAAGAAAAGAAATTTTTGATATTTACAATGAGGGTTTTAAAGACAACGAGCTTATTAAACTTTATAAAGTCAAAGATGATAGAACTTCTTCTTACCATTTGTACCCGGTTGAATTAAATGTTAGCCGGCTAAAGATATCAAGGTCACATTTTATTGAAAAATTAAAAGAAAGCGGAATAGGAGTAAGTGTACATTTTATTCCACTTTATAGGCATCCATATTACCGGAAAACATTCAATTTAAAGCTTGAAGATTATCCGGTATCGGAGCTTATTTATCCCGGGATAATTACTCTTCCGATTTGGCCTGGCATGAAAATTTCTCAAATTGAGCAAGTTATTGATAATGTGAGTTCTTTAATGAAAAAATTTACAAAATAATTCGAATTTAGTAGTAAAATTTACTATTTATGATAATTTAAGTTTTACTTTTTGAGAATTAATCGCTTACTTGAATGTATTTTTTTGTTAAAAGAATTTTGGATATTTTAATAACATTGATTGGCACGATATTGTTTTTCCCATTAATAATAGTTATTTCTGTAATTATTTTATTTAGCTCTGGTTACCCTATTTTTTTCCTGCAAGAAAGGGTAGGGAAAGATTGGAAAATATTTAAGATAATTAAATTTCGGACAATGTTGAAAAATGCAGATAAAATTGGAACAAATATATCTTCATATAATGATTCCCGGATTACAAGTTTCGGTAGATTTTTAAGAAAATTTAAACTCGATGAACTCCCTCAAATTTTTAACGTTCTAATTGGTAATATGAGCCTTGTTGGTCCTAGACCTGAATTATTGAAATACGTCGAATATTATGCAGATGATTACTCTGAAATCCTGAAAATAAAACCTGGAATTACTGATTATGCTTCTATTGAATTTAAAGATGAAAGTATTTTTTTGAATGATTCAACCAATAATGAAAAAATTTATCTAAATAAAATATTGCCGAGGAAAATTTCGTTATATAAAAAATATTTAAGGGAAGCTAATCTTAAGACCGATCTAAAAATAATTTTTACTACTTTTAAGGTGATTTTTCGATGAATAGATTTACAGCCTGGTTACTTTATCCTTCAAATTTAAAACGCAAACTACTTTTATTATCTCTTGATGCTGTCTCTTTTACTTCAGCAATTTATCTCGCATTTTTAGTTAGAGCGGAATTACACGGAGGGGGGGTAATAAATTCATATTTATATCTAACTATCCCGTTTTTCCTTATAATAAAATTACTTGTATTCTCAACCTTTAAATTGTATGATATTTCCTGGAAATTTGTTTCTCTTCAAGATCTGGCAAACATTGGTAAAGCATGCCTTTTAAGCAACGGAATATTATTTATTGTTATTTATGGATTTAATATACCTGCTTTTCATGGTTTTCCGCGCAGCATTTTAGTTATTGATCTAGTGCTTAGTTTTCTTTTCTCATCCGGTTTCAAAATTTCCAAACGCTTATACCTTGAAGTAATGAGACAAAGTATAATTAAACCGGAATTGAAACGAACATTGATAATTGGTGCGGGCAGCAGCGGTGAACAGCTTTTACGAGATATAAACAGAAGTCAAACTAGAAGATTTTATCCCATAGGATTTGTTGATGATGACCCGACAAAACAAAATTTGTATTTGCAGGGGATTAGAGTTTTAGGATCCATAGCTAAGCTTCCCGAAATTGTCAAAAAGTTTAACGTTGAAACTATTCTTATTTCAGTATTATCTGCAGATCGTTTGTTTCACAGGAAGATATTAAATATTGCAAGAGAATGCGGAGTATTCGATGTTAAAGTTGTATCTACAGTAAACGATATTTATAATTCTATTAGTGTCGGGATTAAAGATATAAGGGATATAGATCTAAGCGATCTAATC
The DNA here is from genome assembly GCA_964448105.1 of uncultured Ignavibacteriaceae bacterium. Lineage (GTDB taxonomy): Bacteria > Bacteroidota > Ignavibacteria > Ignavibacteriales > Ignavibacteriaceae > CAVQBP01. Next base: position 631 of record CAYUVK010000183.1, on the reverse strand, counting down.
GGAAGGCAGGCAGTTTCAATTAATACTAAAGATATCAGAAGTTATATTCAGAACAAAAGAGTATTAATAACAGGTGCAGCCGGATCAATAGGTTCGGAAATTTCCAGGCAGGTTACTTATTATGAACCTGCTGAAATAGCCATACTTGATATAAACGAGAGTGATCTTTCAAATCTCGAAATGCAGCTTTCCAGGATTCAAAAAACGGCAAAAGTCAAGATGTATTTATGCGATATTTCCAACAAGCATAAAGTGGATAAGATATTTGAAGATTTTTTGCCGGACGTTGTTTTCCATGCTGCAGCTTACAAACATGTTCCCATTATGGAAAAATTCCCTGAAGAAGCCGTTAGAGTAAACATCATAGGTACTTACAACCTTGCAAATTCTTCAATCATGTATGATGTAAAAAACTTCATTTTAATTTCAACCGATAAAGCGGTAAATCCTTCAAGTATAATGGGTGTTTCTAAAAGAATTGCTGAGTATATAGTAACAAGCGCTGCAAAAGGAAGTGCATCTAATTTTGTAGCCGTCAGGTTTGGAAATGTTATTGGAAGCAGGGGGAGTGCATTACCGATTTTTATGGAACAATTAAAAAATGGCGGTCCAATTACAATTACTCATCCGG
>CAYUVK010000182.1:3726-5123 GCA_964448105.1 uncultured Ignavibacteriaceae bacterium | reverse complement strand
ACTACAGGATTAAATCATTCAATTGAGCATTTGAATAAAAATGATTTAAAGAAGATGAACAATGGAGTGTGGAAAATTGTTGATCCGGGTAATGGAGAACAAGTTGCATGGTGGTGCTGGGCAATGGCGAAACTTCGAAAAGAGTTGGGTTTACCTGCAATCCCGGAGAAATTACTTCATGTTCCGGATATAAGAATTTCCGATGAAGATAGAACTAATGCGGATATAGAAATTACTTCAAAGCCTGGTATGTTAGTTTACTATAGTACAGTCGGAAGTAAACCATCTAAAAATTCAATTCGATATATGCATCCTTTCATTGTTAAAAAACCGGCAAGGATAGAAGCAGTTGCATATAACAAAAATTATAGGATGTCAAATATTGCCAGCTTAGATATATCATCGGTTTATACCGGTTTGGAATTCTCTTGTTTTTCGGATATGAAGAATGATAAAAATTTTATTTGGAAAAATGATACACCATCATATACCGGTTACACAAAAAGTTTTGATGTTGATAGTTTTATATCAAACCAAAATAAATATGGGATTATCAACAATGGCTATTTGAAAATAAGCAGGGGAGGTGATTATAAGTTTTTTATTATTACTCTAAATCACTCGCGTCTTTTTATTGATAAGCAATTAATATCCTTTGACGTAAATTCATTATCTAATAAAAATGAAATAAAAGAAATCCGTCTGAATAAAGGTTTACATAAATTGAGATTAGAATCCGAATGTTCAGCGAGAAAAGGTAAAACTGAAATTTATTTCAGCTTGAATAATGGACCGAGAGAAATCGTTGATTCTTCCATGTTACTGACTAAAATCCCCTATGGTGATAATCTTCTTCGTCCGCAGATTTTACCATTTAAACCTGAGTTTGATATTGATACTCCAATATCCGTATCAATAATTTCATTTGACAGCTCTGAAATTTTTTATACCCTTAACGGAAGTAATCCAAATAAAAATTCTTTCAGGTATAAAAATCCATTTGAAGTTAATTCAACATCGATTGTGAAAGCTGTTGCAATTAGAAATAATCAGATTAGTCCTGTTTCAATAATGCATTACAAACAGACAGAAAAGACGAAAATCAGTTTAAGATTTGCACCGAGTCCAAAGTATAACCCAATGGGAGCAGCAACTTTACTGGATGGAATATACGGTACAACAAATCTTCATAATGGAAACTGGCTTGGTTTTGAAGGTGATGATTTTGAAGCTATTCTTGATTTGCGTAAGATTAAAAAGGTGAACGAAATTAAAACTGAATTTCTAAATAATCCTGGTTCATGGATTTTTTTACCTGAAGAGATTAAGTATTATGTTTCGCAGGATGGTAAAAATTTTAAGGAAGTATTCATTACTATACCTGATTCCATATTTCA
>CAYUVK010000182.1:0-3716 GCA_964448105.1 uncultured Ignavibacteriaceae bacterium | reverse complement strand
TGAAATAAAAGAATATAATGTAAAATTAAATGATGTAAAATCCAGGTTTATTAAGATTTTTGCCAAGAATATCGGGGTCTGTCCCAAATGGCATCCGGGGGATGGAAATAAAGCCTGGATTTTTGTAGATGAGATTTATGTAAAGTAAAGGAATCAATTTTCACTGAGTTTCAAAACTACGTATTTTATTGTTTTCCTATCGTAAGTATATGTAATATGTATTGATTTATCCGAAGCCTGGATAACAGCAGGATAACTAAACTCTCCCTTCTTTTTATTTTCAAGCCGGTATATATCTTTCCAATTTATGCCGTCATTTGAAATAGCGATATTAAGAACATTTCGTCCGTTAAACCAGTTAGTACCATGTAATAAAGGATTATAAACTAAGATGAAACTTCCGTTACTTAATGCTACAGCATCTATACCGGAGTTAGGATTTGGTAGAGAAGTTTTTTTCAGTTTACTCCAGTGTAAACCATTATCTGTGGACCATGTTTGATAGATCGAATTCTGACGGCTCCGGCATAACATCTCCAGCTTACCATTAGAGTGTCTAAGGATAGTCGGTTGAATTACACCAACTGAATCGTCTTTATTGATATTATCTTTTTTCCAAGAGGTTAACTTTTCATTAGTAATTTCAAGATGTATGGTCCAGCTTCCATCCTCCTTTTCAACACTCGAAGGGCACAAAATATTTCCATTCTGTAATTGGATAGGCTTATCTTTTATAGGACCAAGAAAACCATTAGGTAATGCTTCAGGTTGAGCCCAGTCTTTTCCGTTATCTGAAGAGCGAATTACATATCCGTGCCATTCGCGGGGATTAACTCCTGCTTTGTAAAATAAAAGAATAGAATTATCTTTTGTTTTAAATAAGACCGGGTTCCAGCAGGGTAATTGTTGACCGAGTGAATCAAATCCTTTTGCTGCTTCAAAAGGTTCTGTCCATTTATTATTTTGAAATGTTGATATCCAAATTCCAACATCGTTTGCGCCTTCATGTGAACCGGCAAACCATGCTGCCATAAATATTCCCGGGTTGATCTCCACAATTGTACTTGCATGACAAGAACCCAATGCACCTTCCGGAAATATTGTGGTATCTAAAATTACTTTTACTCGAAAATTATTTAATGGCTGCGAGTAAGCCATAAAGTTGGTTAATGCAGCAAATAATAAAATTATATTAAAGCGATTCCATTTTAATGTATTAAAAATTGTCTTCATATTAATTCTAATATTATCGTCGAGAGATGATATCTTTATAAAAAAGATTAATATTTTAATCTCTCAAAAAGATATTAGTTTTAAATAGATTTTTTAATTGTATTAAAGATGTCATCTCTACATCTTAGGATTATGGATATATAATGATTAATAATTTCATCTCTGTTTCCTCTGCATCTTCTCTGTTAACTCTGTGGTTAATTTTAATCAACGGAAATTTCATCACAGAATAACCATGCTTTTTCTCCTGCACCTTTATGCCACTTCGGGTATACTCCAATATTTTTTGCTTTAATATGAATAAATCTTGCCGTGATACTATTCACTTTAAAATTAAAAGAATGAATAAAAGCTTTTGTATCTTTTTCTGAAATATTATTTTTTAATTCACCTAACTGCTTAAAATTTTTTCCATCTTCTGAAACTGAATATTCAACAGATGACGGCAAAAAGATAAACGAGTTTTCATCACTTAAAAATGAAGCAGAAATCTTTTTGATATTTTTTATTTTTCCTAAATCGATAACCGCATCTAATTCATTACCGTTATATCCCTGCCAATTCCCATCATTAAAATGAGTGCTCCCGTAAACTCCATCAACCAAAGCAAAATTGCCGCTTCCGGGATATTTTTTATCATATTTGCTATTTAATGTAATTTTATATTTTGCTTTATGAAAAGAAGCTGAGAAGGGGATGCTTTCTTTCCCATCTTTTGAAATTGCAATTGCAGTGACAGTTACGGTTTTATTTATATAAATGAAATCCTTGAATTTTTTTGAATTTTTATCTGGAATGTTTTCGTCAAGAGTATAATAAATTGATGCATTTTTATCATCACTTAATATTTTAAAGGAAGTACTATCTTCAAATGAACTTCCTTCCGGTTCGAACTTTATTTCTGGCGGAGCCAAATATAAACCGAATGAGGCGAGTGCAGGATTTGTCCTGCATTGATCTATAACAATTTTTACTTTGTTTGTTGTAACAGCCGGGAATCTGAGAAGTCTTTTATATCCGATAGTTGTTGCTTCAGCAAATTTTTTCCATTGTTGTCCGTTCCAGAATTCCAAATGAAATTTTTCAACTCTTTGCCCGCTTAAAATATTTTCCTGAAGCATTGCTCTGTCAAAAGTTTCTTCTTTCTCCAAATCAATTTCTATTGATGCAGTAGTCAGAGTATCATTTGTAGTCCAGAAAGTGTTTAAATCATCATCGAGAATATATTTAGCTTCGTTCCCAATCTTTTCACCGGATGATTTGGTTTTTGCATTTGCAGCTAAGTTTTCCTTAAATGTTTCATCAAGTATATAACGCATTCCCTTAAGACTTTCAATATCGTATTTTGTAATTAATCCTCTTTTATCGGGCGGAACGTTTAGTAATAACACATCATTCAATCCAACCGAATTATAGTAAATATCAACGAGCTTGTATGGTGATTTTACTGCATAATCATCTTCCTTATGATAAAACCAGCCCGGTCTGATTGAAACATCAACTTCTGCAGGATACCAGATGAGCGATGAAGCTTTTTCAATTTTTTCCCTGCTGCCTAAATCTTCACCCATTAAATCACGAGGTATGAAAGCATTATCCAAAGCTTTTTGCTGAGAGTTCGCTGCAATCTTTTCCAGATTTGTACTTGAACCTGGCAATACGCTCCATTCGGTCTGTCTGCCGTACCCAGATTCAGTTCCGACCCAGCGTACATCGGGTCCCATAATTGCTATTACTGCTTCCGGCTGTAGTTTCCTTATCAATTTGTAATATGAATGCCAATCATAAATTTGTTTTTTCCCGTTCGGGCCTTCTCCGTTTGCACCGTCAAACCAGACTTCCGAAATTTTACCGTAATTAGTTAAAAGCTCAGTAAGCAGGTTCTCAAAATATTTATTATATGCGGGAGAGTCATAAGTCTTTTCATGCATGTCCCAGGGAGATAAATAGATTCCGAATTTAAGTCCTGCTTTATGGCTAGCTTCAGATAAGTCTCTTACAATATCTCCTTTGCCATTTTGAAACGGTGTATTAGAAATATTATAGTTGTTATATTTTGTCGGCCACAAACAAAATCCGTCATGATGTTTTGCAGTAAGTATTACCTCCTTCATTCCTGCATCTTTAAAAACTTTTACCCACTGGTTTACATCAATTTCTTTCGGATTGAATTTCGATATATCCATACTTTTCTTTCCCCATTCAAGATTATCGAAAGTATTTATACCGAAGTGAACAAACGCAGTGAACTCAAGTTTTTGCCATTCATATTGCCGTTTGGATGGAGTCACATTTGCTGCTTTTTTGATGATTTGCCCGGGAGTATCAGTAGGTTTAATTAATACGTAATTACCTTCAGATGTGGTCTGAGCAGGTAATAGAGGTATAAGGGTATAAAGGTATAGGGGAGTAAGCCAAATTAAAAATTTTAAACCCAAATTATGCATTAGGAAATGAATATGGAGGAGAAATTTGACTAACTT
>CAYUVK010000181.1:0-5193 GCA_964448105.1 uncultured Ignavibacteriaceae bacterium | reverse complement strand
TCGGAAGAATATCTATTCCAATAATTTTCTGTGTAGTTGGTGTGAGAGCGACCAGCCGCTCAACCAGGTTTTCCAGCTCTCGTATATTTCCTCCCCAATGATGATTAGTTAGAAACTCCATTAAATCATTATCAAATTTCTCTAAAGATTTTTTCTGTTCTTTGGTAAAGACAGGTATAAAATGATTTACTAACGATGCAATATCTTCAGCCCGTTCATCAAGAGAAGGAACTTGTACCGGATAAATGTTTAACCTGTAATAAAGCTCTTCCTTAAATTTTTTCTCTTTAACTAATTTTATTAATGGGACACTGGCTGCTGCAATAATTCTTACATCAACTTTTCTAACTTCATTAGAGCCGACCGGTCTGAATTCTTTTTCCTGCAGGAACCTTAAAAATTTTGACTGCATATCAAGTGGAAGATTGCAAACTTCATCAATAAACAAAGTACCTTTGTCTGCCTCTTCAATTATACCTATTCTGTTTTTTGCTGCACCTGTGAAAGCACCTTTAACGTAACCGAATATCTCGCTCTCGATTAAAGATTCCGGTATAGCACCACAGTCTATAACAGAGAACCTTTCTGTATTCCTGTCACTGAATTTGTGAATAGCTTTTGCAATCTGTTCTTTACCGGTTCCTGTTCCCCCTTCAAGCAGTACACGGACATTACACTTGGACGCAGCTTCGATAGATTTAAGCAAATCTATAAACCTTTTGCTTTTCCCGATTAAACCTATGTTAGCATATTTGTCTAACAGATTTTCATCGGGAAGGGGACAGGAGAAATATTCTTCAATTTTTTCAACTTTATTTAAGAAAGGAGCAATTACATTAGAAAATTTTTCTGCAAACTCCAGATCTTCATTTGTAAAAATTTTGTTCCCCCGTTTATTAAGCAAGTGAAGAGTTCCTATTGATCTGCTGCCAAGGTTTAAAGGAACACAAATTACAGACTGAATTTCAGAATCCTTTGTCAAATCCGGGCTTAATCTTTTATCTTCACTTAAATCAGAAGTGATGAACGATGCTTGGTTCCTCTGAACCCAGCCTGAAATATTAGTATTTAAGAGATGATAGTCTTTATTAAAGCTATCTTTTTGTGTTTTGTAAATTGTTTTAATCGTATGATCTGTTTGAGGATTCAGCATTATTACTCTTACCGAATCTGCGCCAAATAGTTGGATTGCCTTAGCAGATATTATTCTGAGTATTTCTTCGAATGATGATTGCTGGTTAAGTATTTGTACGAGCTCAATAATAGTTTCCAGCTTAAGAATTTGTTCATTGTAACTCATGGTTTCATACCTACCATTCTAACGCATTCAATAAATCTTTCGTCATTCCTTATACATTGAAAATCAGGGTCTGCATTCAAATGGTGTATTTTAGGGTCTATTACTCTGATAGATTCTTGGAGCCATTTAATAGATTCTTCCTTTTGTCCGGCATGAATAAACATAATTGCTATGTCATACGGTGAAGAATAATGATTAGTATATGTTTCAGCAACTATTGAGGCAGCAGTTTGAAATGCATTATTAATGGAAACGTTATCAATTACTTGCACTATTTTATTAGCACCAACTATTAGAAAACATTTTTTAAACACTTTCACAGCTTCTTCTTTTCTTCCCGATAAAGAAAGTGTACGCCACAAAAACCATAATCCCCACCAGAATGGAGGTTCTGTATTTATAAACTTACTTAGATGTTTGGCAACTTTTTCAAATTTCATTTTACAGAAATCTGCATACTGACCGACCAAATCTGAAAAATCTGAAAGCGGATCGATAATGACAGCTCTCTCAGTATATTTTTTTGCTGCTTCAAATTTTCCTGAAGCTATCAGAAACATACCATAATTAGCAAGAAGAAGTGTATCATTCGGATTTAGCTCTATACCACGTCTGTAAGCAGAATCAGCTTCATCATTTTTCCATTCAATAGGTCCTTTCAGTAATCCTATTCCATGGTATCCCCCTGAGCAGTTTTTGTCAATTTCTAAAATTTTCTGCGTATATTTCTTCATATAAGGGAGGATTTCCCTGGTAGGTTTAATTCCAAACCATGTCATACAAAAATAACAACCTGCAAGCCCATAATATGCCAGTGCATAATTTGGATCTTTTCCAAGCGCTTTATTAAAATATTCTATCGTATTACCAATTATTCTAAAATCAAAATGATTAAAAAAACTGACACCTAGTACATAAAGATTATAAGCTTCTATGTTATCGGTATATCGTTTAATCAAATTTTCTTTTTTAACTTCAACTAATTTAATTTTTAGCACATCTACAATTGCCAGTGATATTTCTTCCTGAAGTTTAAATATATCTTTTAATTCACGATCATATCGTTCAGACCAAATATGATATCCATCCAATACATTGATGAGCTGGGCTGTAATGCGCAGTTTATTTTCCGCTTTTCTTACGCTTCCTTCAAGTACTGTTTGAACATCAAGCTTTCTGCCCACTATACGTACATCATAACCTCCCCCCTTGAATACAAACGCAGATGTACGGGCAACAACTTTTAAATCCCTTATTCTGGATAATGTGTTAATTAATTCTTCCGTTAAGCCATCACAAAAACTCTCTTGTTCTGGATCGGTACTCATATTTACAAATGGTAAAACAGCTATTGATTGAGATGGTCGTGGAGCGGGAAGTTCAAACTGGTAAGGCTCGATTTCTTTTTCACGCATAACATTCTTTAAATCATCAATCATTAATCCTAGATCCTCATATCTATCATTTTTATTTTTTGCGATTGACTTCTCTAAAATATTTAAAAGTCTTTCAGGAACATCTGTCCTGTAATTATTAACATCTTCAGGTTCTTCATTTAAAATTAGATAAACAATTGTTTGTTCATAATCCGCATGAAATGGCGGATGACCGGTGATCATTTCATAAAGTAAAACTCCAAGCGACCAGATATCAGTTCTGTGATCTATTTTTTCTCCCTTTATTTGTTCGGGTGACATATAATCTGTAGTTCCGAATTTCATCCCGGTTCTTGTAAATTGAGTTTGATCTATTCTCTTGGCTAAACCGAAATCAAGTATTTTTACAGTGCCGTCTTTTATAATAAATATATTTGCAGGTTTTATATCCCTGTGAATAATTCCCTTTTCATGTGCTTTGCTTAATCCTTCAGCAATTTGTGTTATTATATTTATTATTTCATCTATATTTAATAATTCTTTATGGATTTTATTCTTTAGGGTTTCACCTTCATAATAATCCATTGCAATGAAGAACTTTCCATCTTTACCTTCATCAAATTCATGTATTGTGCAGATATTATTGTGCTGAATTGAAGAAGCGGCTTGGGCTTCAAGTATGAATCTTCTTTTGGATTCTTCATCTTTGGTAAATGATTCGGGCAAGACTTTGAGAGCTACAGTTCTTTTAAGCTTTAAATCCTCGGCTTTATAGATTATTCCCATTCCCCCTTCACCTAATTTTTCAATAATCTTGTAGTGAGAAATTATTTCCCCGATCATAAAGCCCCCGAAATAAATTTTAAAGATCTACAAGATAAAACAATATGTATAAAAAAGAATAATTTTATATTGTTTTGAGGATTATTATATGCAATTTAAACTCTTTTAAAATTAAAAAACAATAAAAAATATTAAAATGAAGATTTAATATAATTTGACAACTAAATAATAAAAGGAATAATTAGTTTTTATGAGATTGAATTGGAATAAAAAATAATAACATTTGAGTAAAAAAAAGTGATAAATTAGAAGTAGAATTGTATTCGGTTTCCATAATCATTGAAAAAATATAATTCTATAAGGTTTCAAAATAAAATGGAACTTTGCATTACATAAAACCAAATATCGTATTAGCCAGGTTACCGCTAAAATCAAAAGAATTTATGTTGATATAATAGCCTTCGAGAGTTCTATCATGAATAAGAATTCTATTTGTTGATGTACCATTAAGAGAACAAAGTTGTTTACCTGCCGTTAACAATCTGAATAATTAAAAATAATTTTAAGGATATTGAATAATATTAACATAGATATATCCCCAAGAACCATCATTAAGAGAAGGATCAGCGAATTGATGGGTATTTAATTCCTTAAATAAAAGATTTAAATACGAACCACTAACATTGGAACTGACAAAAAAGGGGACAAAATTAATATCAAAAAACTGGAAATTACAATTTAAAATTTTACTTGAATCAAAAGAAGAAGTAAATAAAGTTCTATAATTACCAACAGTAGAACGTTCCCAAGTTCCATGTGAACCAATAGAATTATGAATATCAATAATACTAAGGTCACCATTACTTTCATCTCGAGAAAATTTAAAAGAATAAGATTTGGTATTTACCAAAGAGGATATAGCTGCTATATCTAATGAGGCTAAAGAAGCTAATTGGGATTGAGATAATCCCATACGATTAAGTAAAGAATTAAAAGTACGCATAATAAATAATATTAGTTGTTAAAAAAATTATTGAGCTAAAAGGACTCTTATTAGTTCATCAGCTCCGGTGGATGAATCCAATGCTCTTCCATTATATTCACCGGTCGAAAAAGTTACTGCTTTACCTGCAGCATCACTTGCAATTTTATCTTCCTGATTTACTGCACCGCCTGAATAAACCAGTGCAATACCACTAGACATAACAGGTAATTGTTCATAAATATCAGTATCGGCATTTGATACACCAAGAGCTTTAGCATTAGCCGCACAAAGATTACCGTCAAATCCAACAAACAAATTTTTAGTGATATTGGCTGCAGCTTTTAAAGATGTAATTAAAATCGGTTGTTCTGTTTTCATTTCTCTTCTCCGGATTTAGATTTTTTAGATTCGTTTTTTTCTTTTATAGTGGAAGTAGTTTTAGATGTAGCAATTTCTTCCAAATAATCAGATAGATTTTCAGAATCCTCTTTTGATAATTCTACCTGGCTTCCTTCGGGAATTACTTTACCATTTAGGTATAAATCGGTGTGTTTAAGTTTATATTTCATTTTAGGTCCTTTTAATTAGTATCATTGATTAAGTAACCGGCTTCCACACCAACTACTTTAGGAATAAATATATCTGTATTTCTTACAATTTGGACTTTACCAGCTTCATCGTAAGTATCTACAAGAGGATTAGCTTTCTTTCTGAGTGTATATGCAAAAGCCGGTTCAAAGTATGAGCGG
>CAYUVK010000180.1:0-5194 GCA_964448105.1 uncultured Ignavibacteriaceae bacterium | reverse complement strand
TGGGCGCTTCGGCCACCACGGCCATCGGCACGACCGACGGCGTCTTCACGCCCGAGCAGGCCGAGGCGTTTCTCAAGGAGCACGCACTGGACGTCAGGCACTACACCGTGGACGGATGACGTGCGTTCGAATGGCAGATGTGTAAGGAAAGGAAAAAGGGGGAAAGGGAAAAGGGGGAGGAGAGTGCAGAATGCAGAAGGAAGAATTCAGAAAGAGCATGCTCGGCGACGAGTCCCTTTTCTGCATTCTGAATTCAGCATTCTGAATTCCGGCCGCCGCTTGGCCCGGGCGGGGATTGCCCATGCGGAAGTGAAGACAACTGAACCTGGACTGAGCGAAACAGCCCTTGGAGAGGTGGGTGAGTGGCTGAAACCAACGGTTTGCTAAACCGTCGTACGGGTAACACTGTACCCCGGGTTCGAATCCCGGCCTCTCCGCCAACCTACGCTTGCCCACTTGCCTATAGCATTAACGTAGGCAAGCTGCGGTTGGCATGCCATTCAACCTGCTTACCGAACAAATGTATAGGCTAGCATGTTTGCCGAAGCTTTAGCGTAGGCAAGCTGCGTTTGGCTTCGCCATTCATACACACATAACGAATATTCGTTAATAATTTATGATCTTTTACCCAAAGTTAAAAAACTTTTTTCCCGGGATTCTTCAAAATAATTTTTAATTTTTTATTTTTAATTTAATATCATGAATAAATTACACATCGGTACCTGCAGCTGGAAGTACGATTCCTGGAGAGGAATAATCTATCCAAACGAAAATAAGATAAATTATTTGAAGGAATATTCGAAACATTATAATTCAGTAGAAGTAGACCAGTGGTTCTGGTCATTGTTTGATATTGTCAGGCTGCCGGAGTTTAGAACTGTAAAAGATTATAAATCATCAGTTCCGGAAGATTTTAAGTTTACGATTAAAGTTCCAAACTCAATTACTTTAACACATTACTATAGTAAGAATAAATCGGAATCCTTAAGAAAAAATCCTTACTTCATGTCTGTGGATTTATTCGAAGAGTTTCTGCAGAGTTTGAAACCAATAAAAAATCAGATCGCTTCTTTAATCTTCCAGTTCGAATATCTTAACAAACAAAAGATGTCTTCGCTTTCTGAGCTACAAAGGTATCTGCATCAATTCTTTACTTCCCTTCCGGCAGATACACCGCCGATGTCAATTGAAATAAGAAACCAATATTATTTAAACAGCTCTTATTTCAAGTTTCTGCAAGACTTAAATCTCTCTCATGTTTTTCTGCAAGGTTATTTTATGCCGTCCGTTGTTGGAGTGTATAATAAGTATAAAGAATATATTAAGGGGCAGACTATAATAAGGCTGCATGGTCCGGACAGGAGCGGAATCGAAAAAATGTCAGGTGAAAATTGGAATAAGATTTACATTAATCGGGATGAGGAATTAAAAGATATAATAGAGATGATAAAAGATTTGAAGAACAGAGGTGTGGATGCATATCTGAATGTTAATAATCATTATGAAGGGTGTGCGCCAATGACGATAGAAAAAGTAAGGAAATTATTAATAAATGAATAAAAAGTTTACCCCGAGCTTGTCGAGGGGCTGTTGATAAGTTACGGGTTTTAGGGAATATTCTTTATTGATGTATTATAAATTTAGAACACTCAATAAAATTGATAGTTATAATACACTACGAATAGATCTCCGCTAAGAATAAGACTTTGTTTGATTCATAAATTTATTATATCATAAAAGATTTTTTGAACCATATTTAAGTAAAAGAACCATATTGAGCGAAATAATTTTTATCGAACGACAGCAAATTTTAATATTCTAATTTTCCCTAAATCCGGTAATTCTATGTGGGCGATGTACAAACCGCTTGCCACAGATCTACCTGCATCATTCAGCAGGCTCCATCTTTGGAATTGGCTGTCGCTGTTTTTATAAATTCTTGCAACAAGCAGACCTGCTAAAGTAAAAATTTTGATATTGGCTCTCTGAGGGAGATGAGAAAATGTAACAAAATTTTGAGCCGGATTTTCTTCCTGCGGATAATATGGATTAGGAAAAACATTAATCAAATAAATATCCTGCTTCGCTCTATCAAAACTATAATACACTTGCGGCGCTGTAAAGGTAAAAACATCGGCAGGAGTATTTACATGAGATGCTTTAATGAGCAACTGTTCTTCACCGGTATAATTTGGGGAAATTGGCTCAGACCCATATCTGCTATAAGTTGAAATATACATAATAGGTAAAGGGTTACTTGTAGCTTCAACTTCGAATTCCGGATTTGGAGTCTCACTGTAATCAGTATTAAATATCCAAAGCCATTCCCTTGGTCCTGTAGAATCAACATTATTATATTTGCGAAAATCCGGAGGGTAATACTTCCCATCAACCAAACCATTAGGGACATTATTTTCAGTAAAACCGAGCGATAATCTTCGCGGATGCAAAGTGTCATCAACATCCCAGGCAGAAAGCGGAATTCCTTTAACAAAATCCTGATAAGCAAAGCCTTCATTTTTGTTAATTATAAACTGGGCAAAGTCTGATTTTGCAGCAGGTGAATTAAAATTTATTCCATAGCGGTAACCGAAAGACATGTTTGCATCAGCTAAATTAAAGCTTGGATTATAGTTTGATGTATCCAAAACTTGAGCAAAAACTAGAAGCACATTATTTAATTTGATTTCGGGTACACCTTGTTCTCCGTTTCCAAATAAATAAGCCGGCGAAGCCCATGCTACCGGCCGAAATAAATTTTCAGAACCCAGGATACTATTTTCTGACGTAAAAGTATAATGTTTTTGCTCAACCATTTTTACCCCTTTTGCTGGCGGATTTTTTACGGAAATTTGCATCCCGTCAATCAATAAATTTGAAAACGAACCAGATTGATCAGTTTGGTTTTGAATTTTGATCTGGCCTGTAGTTGAATCAATTAAGTTCCATACTATTTTATTATCTGCTTGAGTAAAAGTAACCTTATACGTATCACCTGTAAGTAGTGTCGGATCAACTACCATTGCACCAACAATTCCGTCGCTTATACCCTGTGAGTGCACCACATTTATTTGCTCACCATAACTTCCTCCATATCTAATTCCAGGCTTAATTGATTGAGGTTCAATGCTGATTATTTTTGGTTGACTTTCTACCGAGCGGTTAAATAATCCTTCAGCGGAATTGTAACTATATGCTGTAACAGCAAAGTAATATTCAGAACCATTGTTAAGCGGCTTTCCGGTTAATGTATCCATTGTAATACCGATGAATCTTTGAATGCCTGAATTTGTTCCGTATTGTTCAACATAAGTAAGAATATCAGCGGAGTTAGGATCGACATAATTGCCTACAATTGATTGAATCTTATTTTTTAAATCAAAAGTTGCAATGCGAATTCCATTTTTGAGTGATGATGTGTCGGTTGAAAGCTGATAGACATTATAACCTTCGAATTTGCTGCTGCCCAGATCTGAATTTTCTACCCGGTTAATTTCATTTATATCGCTGCCCCAGGAAAGTACAACTTCTCTGTTTAATCCGGTTGCTTTAACCTTAGGTGCAGGAATTGGAGTACCATAAGCCTATGATCAAAGCCTCTGGGATCTAAAAATCCTGTTCCTGCAAAGGGGTCGCCCGAATAAGGAAATTTTGTTGTTCTCCCTCCCAATTCAATAGGTACAGGAACATATTGCCCGTCTAAAAGCTGACCATGCAGCAGATTATACATTTCGATTGTACCTTTGTACTCACCGCCAAGTGTTGGATTACTATAAGGGTACGGATCATTTTTAAAGATATACCCGAAAGAAGTCATAGGAAGATTTTTTTTACCATATAAAATTCTTCCGTTAAATTTTGCAATGTCGTTAAAATTTCCATTTACAATTGGACCTTGTAAAAGAGCAAAGCCTACGGCCGGAGGGGGAAGAGGGTTGTAGACATTATCGTCCGGCTTAAAGTTATATGTATAACCCAAATTTAATATTGTATCACAGCCGTCAACATCATCGCTTGCATTTCCATCGTCAACATCCGACCAAATACCGAAATAGGCATCGGTATAGTTTGTATCGCTTTTATTTATTACTTGATATCTTTTAAATATCATATTGTCAAACGGGGCTATCTGTTTGTACCCCCAAACAGTGACGTGCAATTCCAATCCTACCGGGGGAGAGCCGTATAGACCTTTGGTTCTAACGCTGTCAAGATCATTTGCGATATAGAATATGGTTACATTAGAGCCGGGAACACCAGGTACATCTACCGATGGATTATAAATACCATCACCATCATTATCTTTAAACGGTGCTCCATCTGCTGCCGGCCATTCGTCCCAATCTTTTTGGTATTGCTGTCTGATTTGTGATTCGGTCCCTTCACCGTCATTTATCTCAGAACTTAAATCTGCTGTAGCAAAATCACTTCTTACTCTGAATAATCTTGCAGATGGATCTTGTAGATTTTGAGCTTCTCCCTTTTTAATAATTTTTCCTGGTTGTAAACCTGATGTGTAAGTCGATCCTCCCACACGAATTTGCCCGTTAACTTTTCCTCCCCAAACAAAACCGCTCTCAAACACTGCGGTTTTGTTTGTCCCTTTGGGATAAATAAGTCCTTCCAGATTCGGATTTGGATTATTATCACAAGTCCCATCATTAGAAATACGTGTTGAAATATTATTGATGTTAAAGTGAGTTGTTGAAGGAACTCCGGACACTTTCGTTGAAGAATTGTTTTTATTTCTAACCCCTCCATTTGCGTGAAGCTGCTTAAGCGGTAGTGTTAGAATAAAAATCATAATTAAAGTTTTAGCATAATTTAATTTCATGATTTTAATACACACCTTTTTGATAATTTAAATTTTACTACTTTATGGTTTAATATATTCTATCAAAATTTTATTTAAGAGAATATCTCCATATATCACCATAGAGATTAACTGCAAAAACATAATTATTATAAATTACAGCATAATAAAATTCTTTATTTATATTATTCTCTAATCCATTGTTACAGGGGCTCCAAGTAATGCCATTGTTATATGATATTTCAATTCCGGCGTCAGATGAAACTAGAATTGTACTCTCTTGAGCAACAACAAAATGCGGGCTGCCGCCTTTTATTTTGACGGACGTTATTTCCCAATTCTTATTACCAAAAGAATATCGATATAAGCCGGTTTCACTAG
>CAYUVK010000179.1:0-5260 GCA_964448105.1 uncultured Ignavibacteriaceae bacterium | reverse complement strand
TTTCCATCAAATCCGAGAGAGTCATATGAAATTATACAATCCTTGAAGACTAACCCAAATTTAGAATCTGCATCTGT
Source organism: uncultured Ignavibacteriaceae bacterium (assembly GCA_964448105.1). GTDB lineage: Bacteria > Bacteroidota > Ignavibacteria > Ignavibacteriales > Ignavibacteriaceae > CAVQBP01. The sequence continues at coordinate 5,183 of CAYUVK010000179.1, read as the reverse complement.
GCTGGCTGCGGTTAATGAGCATTGATTCCTATTAACATGTAATTCGCAGCTATCAAACAATACTATATCTCTTCCGAAAATAAAATCAACTGAACCTTCTATATAGCAATTTTTCATATATACTCTTCCTGCACCGCTTCCACCCCATGCATAATACGTATCCTGATAGCCTAACAGTTTGCAGTTATAAAATGCTTGCCTGTCTCCGTTTGATCTTAAAGCAACTGCCTGTTGATTCGGAGCCGATTGATCATTTTTAACTGTATTCTGAAAAGTTATATTTACTGCCGTAAAATCAGGCGCATCTATTCCTACGCTGTAAGAACCAGATGTTCCTCCTGCTATATTGGCGTAATCATCATATGTTAAAATTGTACTATCCTTATCTTCACCTCTTAATATTACATCAACTTTTTTAGATGATAATAAAAGTTTTTCTTTATAAATACCTTTCTTAACAAATATGGTATACTGCCCCGTATAATTGTCAGGTACATTATCAAAGGCAGCCTGAACTGTTGAATAATCACCGCTACCGTCCTGGGCAACTGTTTTTGTTACAGGTGGCGCAGGCATTTGTGTTTTAAATGTATCTATTTCACCGTATCCGGTTCCTTTACTGTTTGTTGCATATGCTCTTTCATAATATGTAGTATTTGCCTCAAGAGGATATAGAATACTTGTATAAGAACCTAATCCGTTACCATTTTCGGTTTTACTATCTGCGATGGAAGGATTTCCAATTGTATTCCAGCAGACTCCTCTCATCTTTACGGTATCACCACCCCATGCTGTAACATTTCCACCGCTTTGAGCCGTTTTAACTAAAATATTTGATGGAGTTATTGTTGTAACAGTAGGAACCATTTGAGAATCAAGTGTTATAAATGTAACCTCATCTCCATATGCAGTTCCTGCATCATTTGTTGCATAAGCTCTTAAATAATATTTGACTCCAGGTGTTAAACCGGTTACCTGGCTTACAAATGATCCGGAACCTGTCCCATCCATAGATTTATTCTTTGCTGTAGTAGGAGAACTTAATGTATCCCAGACAACTCCTCTTGCAGAAACAGCAGCTCCTCCATCAGATGGTATACTACCACCGCTCGTTGCAAATGTTGTTGAAATATTTATTACGGTATTTGTTGTAACAGTAGGAGGATCGGCTATTACACCCATTGCAGTCCCGGAAATCAAAACATTCTGAATAGCAAGATATTTTCCTGTTCTTACTGCCGGATCATTATCAACCCAGGGGTATACTCTTAGATAAATATTTTCACCTGTATTCAAAACTACATTAAGTGAAGTATCAACATATTGAAGCGAATCGATGCTAAGATAATTGTTTGCATCGCCGGTTGAGTAATTAATTTGTACCGGTGATGTAAAAGCCGAATCTGTTGAATAATAAATATTTGCTTTCATTGAATTAATACTGATACCTGCTATTCCAAGAGATATTGAATCAACATTAAATGTTCCACCAAACTTTGGTGCTGCATGGAATTGAATATAGACAGAATCGATTTGCGTAGTTTGATTTGCAGGCCAGGCATTCCCTGCAATTCTTACTCTTTGACTATTATTTGGACCTGTATAATGGTTTATTTCTGTGTTATTAAGTAGTTCATCTTCTCCTTTAACACCGCCAGTAATAACAGGAATTAATCCGGTTCCGCCCGAAGCGGGATCTGTAAGAGACCACATTATCGAGGACGGTACAGGCAGGCTTTCAACTGTTCCCGATATTTTAACATCCTGCAAACCTATATATTTTCCAGTTCTGACTGAAGGATCATTATCCACCCAGGGATATATTCTCAAGTAAATTGTTTCCCCTGGATTTAATGTGTCAGCTATCCCTGCATTAACTGTTGAAAATGTATCTCTGTTCAAATAATGATTAGCACTTGTATCACTAGTTGTATAATCTAGCATTGTTGATATTGAAAAAGTTGAATCGGTAGAATAGTAAATATTAGCTTTCATATTGTTAATGCTAATCTCAATAATATTCAAAGAAATTGAATCAACATTAAATTTAAAACCTTTGGGAGAGGTAACTGCAAATTGAACAAATACAGTATCTATCTGTGTGGTTTGATTAGCAGGCCAGGCATTTCCTAAAATACGAATTCGCTGACTGTTATTTAATCCCGTATACTGATTTATTTCCATATTATTTAATATTTCATCATTCGGTAAAATGTTTCCTGAAATTACCGGGGACAGGCCGGTACCGCCGGTACTTGGATCTGTAAGAGGCCAAACTGCGGAAGCACTATTCTGCGCCATTAAACCGATTGACAAAAACAGGTTAATAGCCAATATTAAAAGAAAAGATTTAATATTTACCATAAACCCTCCTTTGAATAGAATAGTATTAGATTTAATATTGTTATAAATAGCGGGATTTGATTTTCAAACGGAAGATATATAATGATTCTATATCCGGAATTTTTGAGAGATCAAATAAAACTGGAAATGACAATACTAAAATTCTTTAATTAATCTGCTTGAGAGATTATTTTTAAATATCTATATCTTAATCTAAAGTAGATTTTTAAGCAGAAAATTTTAATGAAACATTACTATAATCTGTAAGCTTTTTTAACCAGCTCATAAGCAAGAGCTTTCCCCATAGATTTAGCTTCATCCATAGTAATTATATGCCTGGCAACCAAACTTGCTAAAAAGTTAGAATCCATTCTTCTCGATACATCATGTCTAGCCGGAATTGAAAGGAATGCACGGGTATCATCATTAAAACCTGCGGTATTATAAATGCCGGCGGTTTCAGTTACGTTTTGTCTGAACTTTATCATACCTTCAATACTATCATGAAACCACCACGGAGGACCAAGTTTTAATGCAGGATAATGACCGGCTAATGGGGCAAGTTCTCTTGAGTAAGTCGATTCGTCGAGAGTAAAAATGATTATTGTTAAGTTGGGATTGTTACCATAAGTATTTAACAACTCATGAAGATTTCTAGTATATTCGGTTTGAAGCGGAATATCAGCTCCTTTATCTAGACCAAATCTCTCAAAAATTATTTTATTATGATTCCTTAGTGCGCCGGGATGTATTTGCATTACAAGTCCGTCTTCTGTGCTCATCCTTGCCATTTCCATTAACATATTAGCGACAAATAAATTTGCATCATTTTCAGTTGCTTTTCCTTTAAGTGCTTTTTGAAAAATTTCATTTGCTTTATTATCAGAAAGCTTATGAGTGTACGGACTGGTAATACCCTGATCTGTTGAAACTGCACCTAAGGATTTAAAATATTCACGGCGATTTTCCAGAGCTTTTATAAAATTTTTATAATTTTTTATATTGATACCTGAAGCTTTACTTAATTCTTTTATTTCTTTTTTCCAGTTTTTTGAATTAATGTTAACTACAGCATCAGGTCTGAAACATGGAATAACTCTCCCTTTCAAACCTGCTTTCTTAATTTTTTTATGATGCTCCAAAGCATCTGATGCACCATCAGTTGTATTTAAAATTTCTATTTTGAATTTTTCAAATAAATTTCTCGGTAAAAATCCTTTAGTATTTAACTTTTCAAGCATATGATCATAAATTTTCATGGCATTTTTAGAATTCAGCTTTTCATCAACACCAAAAACTTCAATTAATTCATGCATCAACCAAACACCGGTAGGAGTACCGTTAAACAGATAAAAATTATCCGCAAAAATTTGCCATATTTTCCTATGATCTTTTTCTACTTCCGTTCCGTCAACTGTTGGAATTCCAAGTGATTCCAATGATATTCCTTGTGAATACAACATTCTGAAAATATAGTGATCCGGAATAATTAATAATTCCGTTGGATCAGGGAAAGGTTCATTATTGGCAAGCAGTTTCGGTTCAACATGCCCATGCGGACTTATAATTGGCATGTCCTTTACATTCAAATAAAGCTCGTAAGCTATATTTCTTACTGCTTCATTCGGATCAAAAAAACGGAATTTATTTAAAAGATTGTTTTCCATAATTGATTTATTGCTTTATTGTTTAATAGTTAAATTGCTAAATTGTTGTATTGTTATTCAATAAGTATTGGAGAAGTATACAATCATTCTCCGAAGGAATCCTTCGGACAGTCATTCATTAATAGTGATCTATTTTCCCTGCCTGCGCTGAGCTTCGGCAGGAAGGCATTTAACATTTTCCATTTCACATTCTTACAGCTTTAGCTTTTCCCAAAAGCCATTTAAATAGGTTTTCGGCAGCTTTATAATTTTCAAAACCTATTGGAAGTTTATGGTTATCAATGTATTCATTATATAGCCAGGGATCACCGACTGCGAAAACAAAGCCCTTTCCAAATTTTGCAGACGCCATAATTACGTAACCGCTGTCAGTTAAAACAGGTTTAGCTGGTTCTTTAAGAGTTAAGGTGCTTATCTCTTTTAAATATATTTTTTTTACATCTTTAAAAATTGGATGTTCAGGCAGATTATCAAACTTTCCCATATCGTAATTATCATTGACAACTCTATTCCTGCTTACTTCATTAAAATGAATTCCGAAATTTCCGGCAAGATTATTTAAATGTTCAAATTCGGCGTTGCCTTTATCATTTCCGAATAAAGCAAGCACGCCTCCCTTTTTTACCCAATTAACAATTGCTTTAATTGAACTGCTGTCAATATAATTCGGATTCGGATTTTCTTTTTTGGTATCGGGATCTACAATAATATATATACTTAATTTATCAAAACTGCTTTGGGTCGGTGCATCAGTTAATTCACTTAATCCTGCATCAAGATGTGTAATGACATTTCCCAGTTTAGAATAACCGGAATTCGGATCATCATCTTCCCAAACGTAATGAAATCTTATTTTCTTACCGTTTTCTTCTTTCCATTCGTTGTTAAAATAATAATCTAAGCCGACAACTTTATTCTTTCCTATGTAGGAAATCGAATTATCATTTTTAAGATAATTTATTAAAGGAAGATTTAATTCTTTTATACCGTCAACAACAAGTTTTGCTATTCTTATTGCTCCATCCTGCTTAAAATGAGTGTTATCTTCTTTTCCATCCGGCAGAGTTTTATATTCACCCGGTTTGACCCATAAAAATATTTTTTTTGTTCCTTCCGGACCAAGTTCACTAAATAATTTTTCACTCTTTTTTTCTAAATCAATTAATTGAACAT
>CAYUVK010000178.1:0-5317 GCA_964448105.1 uncultured Ignavibacteriaceae bacterium | reverse complement strand
CTGCTTTTCCTGAATATCGAAGTTCAACAAATTCAACATCAGTCATTATATTAGCACGGCGCCATAATTTTGCAAAAAAGAAGACTGTAAGCATAGCCCCGATTGCCATATTCCACCATAGCCAATTTCCCGCAATTCCATTATGGGCAACAAGCTCGGTTACTGCAAGAGGAGTATCTGCTGCAAATGTAGTAGCGACCATCGCCGTACCCGCGATATACCAGGGCAAATTTCTTCCCGAAAGGAAAAATTCACCGGTATCTTTCCCGGCTCTCCTGGTATAATATGCCGCAATCAAAAACACAATTAAAAAATAGACTACTATGATTACGATATCAAAAACTTGAATATGATGCATTTTGTTTATCTTTTAATTATTGAGAAATAACATTTATTTCAACAAGTTCTGATGTTGTATCTCCCCCGTTATCATCCGTTGCAACTACTTTAATTTCATGATCGCCCGCTTCAGCATTAAACCAAACCCAATCGAATGGGGCTATTGTATTATATCCTATAGACTTATCGTCAACAAAAAATTCTACTTTTACAACTCTTCCGTCTTTATCCTGAACATTGGTATTAATTATGACATTTGAACCTTCAGAAATATTATGTGAATTATCCGGTTCAATTATTTTTATAAAAGGCAACTTATTACCGGATTTTGAAATAAAAGCCATAAAATCCGTCATATTTCTCGTATAAATAGTGTTAACTAATGTCCCCATTGTATCATCACCTGCAATTGCCCAGAACATTAATCCTCTTAAATTATATGCATCAACATAGCGGGATTTTAGTGCAATGGAACGGATATCATCATAAGTCCAAAAAATTTTATCCCCAGGATTATATAACCACCCTGCCATTGAAAGATTATCCCAATAAGGTTGGTAACCTTCTTTAATTAAATAAGTAAAGTCATTGTAATTCTTCATTCTTATATAGTGTTTGTTTTCTTCCATTAGCCCAGGCTGATAGAGACCGGAATTAATAGAATCCACATTTCCCCATCCTTTACCGTAAAATGCCGCACCCGGTATAATTTTACTGCTGCTTACTCCGATAGAATCCAATAAGTACTTTACAACATGATCCAATGATTCTTTATTGGGATCAGGATCCTTTTCAGAGCTTAACAGGTTAGTATGATGACCGGTTAATGTATCCCAGATCCCGTGAAAGTCGTAAGTCATAACATTAAACCAATCCAGGTATTTCTGATCTTCTTTGAAATTATATTTCCATAATTCCCATACCCTGCCTGAAACTGCAGAAGTTAAAAGAAGCTTAGAATCTATTTCATCCAATTTCTTTCTAAATAGAGCAAACAGGGCGGTCATATTTTCTCTATCAGCAGGATTATAATGAGTTCCCTCAGGACCCCCGCTTATAGGAAATTCCCAATCGATATCCAGACCATCGAAAACTCCTTTTGCCACTCCTTTACCGCCTGCATTATTTTCGACCGGTAAATTTCCTTTAATGAACATATCAATACAAGCGTTTACAAAAATTTCTCTCGATTCCGGAGTAAGCGCCATATCGGAGAAATAAGTTGAACCTCCCCAGCCCCCAATAGACAGCATCACTTTAATATTAGGATGCCTAATTTTTAATTTTCTAAATTGATTCAGCAGTCCCCTCAAAGGCTGGTTTGAGCTGTCTGCAATTCCATCAATGCTCATTTCGCTTGAAAAAATTTTTTGATATGCTGAATACGAGTGTAATTTAGGAATGATATTACCTGATGAATCCGGCAGGGGAACTGCAAAAGCATAATCAATAATTGTTAATTTATCGGCGGAACCTTTTTTTTCTATCTCCTTTAAATTTGAGCGGTAACCTGAATAATAACCGATTATTTCTTTTTTTTGTGCAACCGTTATTGCAGGTAGGATAATTAATAAGATAAATAAAAAATATTTCATCATTCTGCAGCTTGTATTAGTTTTTTAATTCCGTCAACAATCGCTATTTTGACCTTGCCGTAAGATTTATGACTATTGAGCAATATCAAATTAGAATTATTAATCCATACACTGTCCGGCTTTTCATTATTTTCAATAAAATTAACGGCATCCAAACCTGTCTTAGCTAATTCAGATAAACTTTCCGACAGCGGTTGAATATCTTTTAAGATTAGAGAACTATTAAAAATCGGCAGCAGTTCATTAAAATTATTCTGCAGCATCGTTAAATATTTTTTTATTATCCCTGATTCGTTTATATCGTGCGAGCTTAAAAATTTATAGATGGTGTTATTTATATCTCTTGCCGTTTTAGGATCTGCAACTGCGGCATCAACGACTAAAGTATGCGGAGAATATTGGAAATAAGGATAACCGCCATACTTTTGAAAATTATTTCTTTCATACCCTTCAAGCGGTCTAACTACTTCGATAAAAATCTTAAGCGGCTCGATTGGCTTTCCATTAGTTAATATTCTGAGAATTTTGGATTGAAAGGAAATATGTGTTAAACCATATTCTTCCATTAAACGGCTAACATTATCCAGGCGTCTATACATATCATCAACATTGTTTATGTCTTTTGGAGACCAGAATCTTTCTGCTATAGCAGCAGTTCTCGGCCATATCCTAGAATCGATATTTTCTTTAGTTACCCACTCAGCCCACATGGTTGCTTCGCCGCCAAGTATTTTTGATTTCTCTTCTTCGGTCAGGTTTAAACTATCAGGCAGCGGGTCATTCAAATAATGAAATGATGTTGACTGCATTAGATCAATATAATAACCATTTGAAAGGATTCCTTTGTAGCCCAGCATTGCAGATTTCTTGAGTGCCGCGGTACCTCTCCATGACTGTATGATTACATTTTTAGGCATATCTCTCTGCAGAATTTCATCCCAGCCAATCATTTTTTTACCATATTTTGACAGTATTTTTTGAACCTTCTCAATGTAATATGCCTGAAGTTCCTCATTATCCTTAAATCCTTTTTCTTTTTTGAATTCTTGAATTTCTTTACTTGCGTCCCATTGAACACCGTTATTTTCATCCCCGCCGACATGTATATATTCATCCGGGAAAAGAGCCGACATCTCTTTAAAGAATTTATCCAGGAACTCGTAAGTCTTATCAATGGTTGGATTAAAAGTAGGATTAAATACTCCCCATCTTCTTTCGATTGAATAATGAGCAGGGGCACCCACTGTACCGGGCGGCAGACTTGCATATTCAGGATAACCGACAAACCAGGATGTTGTATGTCCGGGCATATCAAATTCAGGATATACTCTTATACCCCTATCATTTGCATATTTAATTATATCTTTTATCTGATCCTGAGTGAAGTATTTACCGTCGGAACCCATTTCTTGAAGTCTCGGAAATGTCTTGCATTCGACTCTAAACCCCTGGTCATCTGATAAATGTAAATGAAGAACATTTAGTTTAACGGCAACCATCCCGTCTAAATTCCTTTTAATAATATTTACCGGCATAAAATGACGTGCAACATCTATCATCAATCCCCTCCAGGGAAATCTCGGCGAATCGTTGATTACGACAGAAAGGAAATAATATCCATTTGAATCCGCACTTACCAATTGTAAAAGGGTCTGAAGACTGTGAATAACACCTAAATCTGTAGGAGCATGAATTGAAATTTTATTTTCCGTAACGGATAATTTATATGATTCATTCTCTCCCAATTCAACTTTCCCCGGTTTTTCAACATAAATTGATACATTACATACCATAGGTGTACTGTCGGGAGTTACATAACCTTGTTTAAAAAACGAACCGGTTTTTTCATCCAGTCTTCGTAAAAAGCGAGTTGCCGAATGATACACTTTCATGCCCGGATTGCCTTTTATTTCAATCGCAAAATCTCTGTCAATTCTGAATTTTCCCGGTTTTACGGAAATTTCTTTAGGAAAAGGCATTAAATTTAAATCGTGAATATTTTGAGGGAAAATGTTGAGAGATAAGAAAAAGATAACTATTAAAATGCTGAAGATACTTTTATATAATTTCATATATAATTTTTATTTTTTTGATAAAAAACTATTCAACTAAGAAATTTTTAAATAATTCCCTTTTATTCTTGACAGGCTGCAAGATAATTGTTCTATTATTAATCTATACAATTATATATATGGTTATATATGGTATTTAAACAAAACCAATTAATTAGATATTAGCTATCCTTTCTTCATCGACAAAACATTTTCAGACTGAGGGTTTTTTTTCAACTCCTGCAATATAAAATTGCCCGCTCCCATTACAGCTGCTCTGCCGTTTTGCAGCGTTGATTTTAATATTTGTATTTTATCTTTATAAATATCCAATAAATACTTTTCGAAATAGAATCTTGTTGGTTTTAAAAGCAAATCGCCGGATTCAGCCAATCCACCGGCTAATATTATCGCTTCGGGATCAAAATGTGCCGCAACATTGGATAATGCCTTACCTAAAATTTCTCCGGTAAAATTAAATGATTTTAATGCAATAGGATCATTTATAAGCGCCAATTCACTAATATATTTACTGGTAAGGTTATTAAAACTTATATTTTTTAACTCAGTTTCTTCGTTATAATTGCTTATCAAATCAAATACGGTTCTTCTAATGCCGTTTGCAGAGATGTAAGTTTCAAGACAACCAAAGTTTCCGCAATTACATTTTCTTCCATTTGATTTGACCGAAACATGCCCTAGCTCACCTGCTTGTCCATTTTGTCCATAAATAAGATTACCATCCACTACAATTCCGCTTCCCAGACCTGTTCCTAAAGTAAGAACAATAAAATTTTTCATTCCCTTTGCGCTGCCTGCACTTTGTTCCCCTAATGCAGCGGCATTTGCATCGTTAATCATCTTCACTGGAACGTTAAAATATTTTTTTATTAACTCACTTAAGTTTACATTCTTCCATTTAAGATTAACAGAATTCTCAATAATACCTGTCAAAGAATTAACGTTCGGTGCAGCTATTCCAATTCCTTTTAATTCATGAGTACTTAGATATTCTTTAAGAATACCATTTACATGCTGACTTAAACATTCGACATATGCATCAATCCCTTTTTCAGATTTAGTATCAAAATTTTTTTCAACAAGTAGATTGCAGTCATAATCTATGAGTCCTAATGCAGTATTTGTGCCGCCAATATCAACACCAACAATAATTTCTTTTTTCTTCATATTAAATTGTTTCTATCTTACTGTAAATAGAGAACTACTTGGTTTTTGCTTAAACATACTAATTTAAATCTGGATAGATCCCTTACATTAAATCATAATTTTATAATCATCGAATATTTTTTTAATTGCATAAGTAGCAGCACC
>CAYUVK010000177.1:0-5368 GCA_964448105.1 uncultured Ignavibacteriaceae bacterium | reverse complement strand
CCGGATCGATTTTTATACTTTTACTTTCCTTAGGACTTTTAATCACTTTCCTCAAATATTTCTCTTCGATCAATCCTTCCCATCCCCTGGAATTTCTGCATTTAACCAAACCATTATCAAATTCTTCAAGCTTTTCTAAATAAAAAAATTCATTAACACCAGTTTTAATTCCAAACCTTACATCAGCAACTTTTTTAAGAGGAACTAATTTATCAGAGCACTTCTCAATTATTTCAAAATAGACGTCCGGTGCGCGTAAATATTTTCCCCATTTGCTTAGCTCTTTATTTATACTTATTTCTTTTTTTAATTCGCTTTGTATTATAACTCTCACTCTCATTTCTTCATCATCAAGTGAAGAAATATTATTCGCAATATTTTTATAATCACGATAGTCTTCAGCATTTTCTAGCTTATAGACAATGTCATCAACACGCTGCCATCTTTTTATAGATTCTAATTTCAGATTTTTATATGGGATTAGTTCATCAAGTTTCTTTTTTAATTTTACGAATCGTACTTTATTCGAGTCTCTTGCTTTTTGGTCGTTGCATTTTTCCAAAACTGTAATAATAGTATTAACAGCAGCATCTTCAAACCAAGGCTCAGCCCATGAAGCTATTACGGCCACAATCTTAAAATTCTCAAGAAAGAATTTTTTTAAAATCGAACCATAAGAAACATCAAGCCATGAATTCGAAGTAATAATTCCAAATTTTCCATCTTCTGTTAAAAGAGTAGATGTATGAATAAAAATATAAGTATAAATATCCGCTTTGCCTGAAAGTCTTAACTGTATTGCACCATTACGAACATTATCGTCAATAAATTTAGCTTTTTCATTTTTTGATGATTCTTTTATCTTTTCGATTTGAGTGACTTTTAAATTTTTAGTTTTAAATAATTCCGGGTATAAAAAGAAGTAATCATTTGACAAAATTTTGGTTAAATATTTTTTATAACCTTTCACTTCCTTTTCAATTAACTCTTGTCTAATAAAAGGAAAATTTCCAACCAAACCTGAAAATTGAGGTAATTGTAATTTTATTTTATTAAAATGTTTTCCAGCTCTTGGTGGAGGGAAATCAAATTCATCTCCAGTTTTAACTTCAAAAATATCTTTTCTCCTAACACGGGGAAAATTTTCGTATGTACTAATATTTTGTCTAAATAAATTGACCGTAGCTAATTCAGCAGGAAATTTTCCAATATCAATTCCCCAAATTTTGTCAAGCAATTCAATATGTGAAAGTTTTGATTTTGAGAGATATTTCAATCTGTCATACAATCTTAAAAGAAAGGTTCCCGAACCGCAAGCTGGGTCACCGTAAAATCCATTTTCATTGTTTACTACCATGCCTACTATTAAATCAACAAGGTTTTCATTTGTAAAATATTGTCCAAGATCATGACGTCTTTCAGGATCAATAATTTCTTCAAATAATTCTCCGATAACATCCTCTGCTAATAATCCAAAATGATAGATTCTTAAGTCCGCTAAAAATTCAACTAAATTCTCAAAAATATCATCAGGATAGCCAAGTTCTTCTATCTCTTCTTCAATATATACTGCCTGCCAATCTTTTTCTCTCGCTTTCGTAAAAGCAATTTTCAAGTTATTAATGATATCCGGGTCATCTTTTGTATAAATTTCAGGTAAATCGTCAAAATATCTTTTAAGTGTTAGATAAAAAATTATTTTTGTTACTAATGCATAAACACTTTGTTTTGCAATTAATTCATAATATTGTTTATGGGATTTATACTCTATGCCTTGTAATTTACCATAAGCTGTAATCTTATTTTTAAATTCTTTCTTTCTTGATCTTTCACTATAAAACTTTTCAAATTTTGGAATCAAAGCTTCGACTGTTTTTCTAACGAAATTAACAAAATATATTTTTTCAGGTGCAAATTTTCTAAACTTACCCTTTTCATTTAAATGAACAACTTCTTCACAAATACCGCGTATAAAACTTTTAATGCTCTGCTGTATATCTGCTCGTAATATTTCATCAATATTATTGAGTAATGGTTGTGGTTCGCTATCTAGTTGGACTAATTCTCCCTCTCTAATTTCATATGCATTTAAACTTTGAAAATCCCAAGTAAATGCATAATTAACTTTAAACTTTCGGGCTTTAGTTTTAAATGTTCCTAAATTTTCTCTAGCACCGAAAGGAGGCTTTATTTCTATATAAGAATATACTTCTCTATTTTCAAAGCTTTTCCAAAGTACAATATCACCATACAGATTCTTTCCAATTAATTCCGCTTTAACTTCATTTGAAGCAAAATTAAAAGGAAATTTATTCCGGTTTATTTCTTCATTAAACCAGGTTGCAATCAAACTGGCTAATTCTCTTTCAGTAATTTTTGTAGATCTTTTTACCATTTATTCTGTAAATAATTTGTTTAGTTTTATATTCATATATAGCATTTCCTTCCCAACCTTTTTACTTTTCAAAAATCCGGCTTTTTCAAGTTCTTTTAAATACTCTGCTGCTGTTTGGCGTTTTGCAATACTGGCATTAACAACAAACTCCGTTTTACAGTAAGGTTCTTCAAAAATCAATTCAATTAATTCTTTAGAATAAACTCGCGAAGGAAGTTTCTTTTTTGCTTCTTCAATAGTTTGGTTAACCAGTCCTTTTATTTGTGTAATTTTTTCTGCTGTAAAATCAGCAGTATGTTTAACTGTTTTTAATAGATAAGTAATCCATTGATGCCATTCATTATTTTCTGTTACACTTCTAAGTCTTTTATAATACTCATTTTTATTTTCGATAATATACTTGCTTAAATAAAGAATTGGAAGTTCGAGGTGTTCTTTTAGAATTAAAAAAAGAACACAAATTATTCTTCCGGTTCTTCCGTTACCATCAGTAAAAGGATGTATTGCTTCAAACTGGTAATGGATAAGTGCCAGCTTAATTAAGTCATCCAATTCATCTTCAGCGTAAATAAACTCTTCAAGATTTTTTAATTTATCTCTAATTATTTGTTCACCTTCGGGTGGAGTATAAATTACTTCTCCCCGGGAATTAGAAATCTTTGTTCCCGGTGTTACTCTAATACCTGCATTCGTTTCTTTTATTTTTTGATAAATTTTTGTATAAAGATTTGTTGTAAGCAGCCCCCTCTCTTTTAACTCATTGTAACCTTCCCATAAAGCTTCACGGTATCGTAAAACTTCTTTTGTTTGTGGATCATAGTTATTTGCAGATGAAGCTATAGCTTCGTACAACTTGTCGTTTTTTGTTACAACATTCTCTATTTCAGAACTTGAACGTGCTTCCTGTAATGGAAGTGCGCTTATCAAAATAGATTGGTTTGGAATTGTTTTCGCAATTCCCTTCAATTCTGCAAGAGACCTGTTTGCATCAATGGCTGCTTTTAAAATTTCTTTTGTCTCAATGTCGGCTTTTGGAGGTAGCAACGGTAGATCATTATATGGTTTTTCTTTATTATACATCAAAATCTTTTAATTTCTTCAAATAATGTATTTTATTTTAACGACACATGCAAATAACGTGTCGATATTTTTTAATAATTTCGACACGTCCATAGAACATGTCTATTTCATCGACATGAAAAATTATTTGAAAAAATATAAAAAGATGAATTTGTTAAAATCAGTAATTGGGCTTATAAAACAACATTTCGATATACATACGTGATTATTTTCTCATATTAATTTATTTTCCTTTAATATTTATTATCTTTTTAATCCTAAATTAAAATTTACTTTCAGGAGTGAAACAATGGCAATTAAAAAAGATTTTTTGAAAGAAGTAATTCAGCATATTGATATTAAAAAGAATAATGTAATCCCTTTAGTTGATGCAATGGGAGAAATGGCCTTCTCAGCCAGAGATTTAAACCGTGCGGCTAAAATTTATGATATGATGTTAAAAGATAAAGATTGCGGAATAATTCTGACTCTTGCAGGAAGTATTTTTAGTGCAGGTTTAAAGAAAGTAGTTTTTGACCTGGTAAATAATAATATGGTTGATGCAATTGTATCTACCGGCGCCATTATGGTTGATCAGGATTTTTTTGAAGCATTAGGCTTTAAACATTATAAAGGGACACCATTCAGCGATGATAATCTGTTGCGTGAACTGCATATCGATAGAATTTATGATACTTATATAGATGAAGATGAATTAAGAGTCTGCGATGAAACATGTGCAAAAATTTTTGACAGCCTGGAACCCCGCCCATTTTCATCACGAGAATTATTATGGGAGTTTGGTAAATATCTGGAAGATCATGGCGGACCAAAAGTCGATGATTCTGTAATCTTTGCAGCTTATAAAAAGAATGTTCCGATCTTTGTTCCTGCTTTTTCCGACTGTTCAGCAGGCTTTGGATTTATAATTCATCAAACACAAAACCCAAGCAAACACGTGTCAATTGATTCTGCAAAAGATTTTTTAGAGCTGACACAAATAAAATTGAAAAGTCATGAAACCGGGATTTTTATGGTCGGCGGCGGAGTACCTAAAAATTTCACACAGGATATTGTAGTTGCAGCAGACATTCTTCAAGAAGATGCTCCTATGCATAAATATGCTGTTCAGATTACTGTTGCGGATGTAAGAGACGGTGCACTTTCATCTTCTACTTTAAAGGAAGCAAGTTCATGGGGAAAAGTTGAAACAACTTTTGAACAAATGGTTTACTCAGAAGCAACTGTTGCAATGCCACTTATTACCGGGTATGCATATCACAAAGGTTCCTGGAAAGAAAGAAAACCGAGAGAATTTCAAAAATTATTTGTAAAAGAAAATATAGTTGCGTGAGTTGAATAAATATTAGTAAATAATATTATTTTTTCATTTAAAAACATACTATTTTATATCCAGCGGGTTAAATCTCGCTCTATTTTTTTAAAGCTTATTTGTAGTTCCATAATTTACTCAAGTTAATCACCCAAGATAAAAAAAATGTTAAAACAGTTAATATTTAAGTTTTAAGGTTTTATTAAGGGGCTGTGCAAAAAGTATCTTTGTCATTTCGACCGAAGGGAGAAATCTTACATTTTGAAAAGATTTCTCGGTCGAAGACTCCCTCGAAATGACATTTACTTACTTTTTAGTCAGCCCCTTAATAATTAAAGATTAATATTTATAACCGTTTCAACGGTTTATTCGACAAGCGGTTAGCTTGGGTTAATTTAATAATTGTTCGAAAATCTGTTTTTTCAATAATTCTACTAAATAAAATTTCATGCTGAATGTTGGAAAAAGTAAAAATTATATCATTATTCCTAAACTTCATTATTCTTAAAGTTTTACAAAAGCTCAATTATTAAATAATATCTAAATTTTATTATTCCTTCTTTTTATGCAGATTATAAATA
>CAYUVK010000176.1:0-5416 GCA_964448105.1 uncultured Ignavibacteriaceae bacterium | reverse complement strand
TTAGGAGGCTTTATGTTTGAAGAATATCTTTCCAGAAACGGTAAAAATGCTTCTCCCAAAATCATTCCTGAAATTGCTATTCCCGTCTTACTTAAAAACTTTCGCCGTGATGTTTTTTGCATTTATAATTCCTTAAAAACTATTCAATTAATTTCGGATTAATTTTTTGTTTACTCTGAACTTTTAAGATTATTTAAATTGTAATAATTTTAATTCGCCGGGCTGCATTACTAATTTGATTTTATTATTTAGAACAGGATAAATCTTTTTAACATTGAATATGTCGACAGCTTCGTAAAACTTTCCTCGAAAGATTTCATCGTCTAATGTTAATGAAAGTTTTTTTTCATTTTTACTATCATTATAAATCGTAATATAGGTTTTCCCTTTGGAAGGAGTGCCGTATCTTTCACAATATACTCTGTTAAGACCTGTTACTCCCGTTTCCGGTTCCCAACCGGCATGATACAATACTTTAAGCAACGGCAAATATTTATTATGCAAAAGTCTTGCGACGAGCGAATCATCCGAATTGTAATAAGGATAAGAGAGACTGGTAAAGACATCCATTAAAAGTCCGGTTTTAAAATATTTTTCCATTCCAGTCAATCCCTTATGTTGATATGCAAGAAGAGTGTAAGGCTTTTTTCCCATAAAAGTACGATAGAGAAACATTTTCCACAAAGGTGTATTAGCACCCGATTCACAACCCGCTACATCACACAAAGCTGCAATAAAGAAACGGCTTGTACCTTCGGAAGCATCGTAATCATTAATTCCGTTAGGTAATTTTGCTGCCGCAACATGTACTCCGTTTGCAAAGACATATTTATTTTGTTTGTGCAAGATCTTTCGAGCTTTTTTAATAAATTCGTAATGTGATATTACATTAGGTATTAAGGGGTTACCTTTCAGATCAATGCTTAAAGGAAAGCTCTCATATTTGAAATGTGCACGCTGGAAATTCAGGTATTGCCCCCATCTCCCCATTGAATCATAATAAATACCTGCTATATCATAAAATTCCGGGAAAAATAATTTATAGAACTACTCTTCCTATTAAAGGATAAAAACCCTTACCCGATTTGACGTCTTTAATCTTTATTAAAGACTCATCTTTTTCCAACGGAAGATTATTGTTATTGATTCTATTACTTTCATTTTTACCTTCACTTTCATTCAAGTTTATTTCCATATCACCTTACATCAATATGAACAGCCCGGTAGTATATGCCGGATAATCTATTATTTTACAAGAAAGAATTCCAGCATTAGCATCGTGCGAATCTGCTAATAGTTGTTCCAGTGTTTTCATTCGTAGAATATCTTAGCTTCTCATCTTGATTTAACCGTGACTGTTCCATTTGATATTTGCAAGATATATCCTTCTGCAGGTTTGTTAATAGTCGGTTCATCTGATATAGCTAAAGTAAGTATAATTTGTCCTCCATGCTCTACTTCGAGCAAAGATGAAAGATAATATCCCATTACCGGTCTTGAAAGAGTATCTAAATATACTCCGGTTAATTCGTCAAAAAATACGCCGGGACCTTTTAACAATTTTATTTCTTGTGGCTTATGTATTTAGCTGAAAGGAACCCGGCAGCGATCCGGCATAGGTTCGGGATTCTATAATTAAACAAAGTAAAACTACAGAAAGAATCTTTCTTAAAGTTTTCAGCATATAAATATTCTCTTTTTTCCTGATATGGATGTTCATAATTTCTACTAATTATCTCTACTACTGATATAATGCATTACTATATCATCAAACCAAACATTACCCTTCGTTGCAACCAATCTTATGTATACCATATGTGCATCCTTAGGAGCGGTGATCTTACCTGATATTTTTTCCCAACTGTTCACGGCTTTATAATTGTTCAAAACATCCCTATGATGATTTGATTCTTTAATGTACATTCCAGTAAAAGTTTTCCACCAAAGTATTTCCATATGTGCATTTCCGTTCCCGCGTATCCAAGCCGAAAGTTCATACTTTCCACCGGGTTTAACATTAAACACTGCTGAATGAAGAAATGCTTCCCCTGAATTGTTCAATTTAAATTTATATGATAAGTTTCCCGTTTTTGATTGTACCGAGTCATACTCACCTGAAGCCTTTTCCTTAATAATGAAGAAATCCCAGCCTACTTTCCTATTTTCAAAAGAAGGATTAGGAACTAAATTAAAAATAGGATTTCTTGCTTTGACAAACATATTATTTTCCAGGGTATCAAACATTGGAACATCGTTTTTGTTTTGTGCTTTAAATTCGCTTTGGCTACTTACAACTAATATAATCAAAATTATTAAAAACATATGGTTGTTTTTTAAGGTCAAATTTTTCATTTCTTTTCCTTCTCCATTTCCAATTTCTTCATTTTATCCTGCAACTTTAAAATATATTTTCTAACATATACGGGCCGTTTTCTTTTAAAGAAAACATCTAAATTTATTATTCCTTTAAAAGTAGAACGGTGACGAGCTAAAAAACTCACTAAATCTTCACCAGACTTAATTGCTTTATGGAATTCTACAATTGAATTTGCCTTAGCGGCTAGCTTTAAAAAATGCATACATTGTTTCATATATTCGAAAGAAACCGAAACCATTTTAATCCGTTTTTTTACTAAAGAATCCACTGCATCTTTTCGAGCTTCACTTACCGAATTAGAAAGTTCTGCCATTATTGAATCAGTAAAAACACAAGTAGCATATTTATTAGCATCCCCTGGAAAATGTAAACCGCTTTTTATAACGGCTGCTTCGAGTGTCTCATAATAATGCTTCATAGGTGTAGCTGCCTTTTTGTAAAATCTTTTATAAAAATCATTCATCAATGAGTCTACATTTAAACTTGAATTCCAAAGTAGTTTCGCAGCTACATAATAATTCAAAATCAATGTCCCGACATTATTTAAACTGTATTGCGTATAAAATAATTGCACATTGTTTTTTTGATAGTATGGTATATCTTTACTGATGGTATGTACGATCGGCCAGGGTAATTCATACCAGTTTACTTTGTAATAATACTCATATATTCCCGTCTTATTTACAATTGATTTCCAGCCTTTTAATATTTTATTAAACTTTCTGTTTCGAGGACAATTCTTATCTGTTTTGGTATGTGCAAGACAAAATTGTTCATAATCAGTAAGCATAACCATCATATTATTTAAGACACGGATATTAGAATCAATGGGAGGTTCAGTATATAAAAAATACGCACCGAATTTTACAATCCTATCTGGATCCGTTTTATTTATAATTCTTGCAACTGCATCATAAAATAATAAAAGTCGCCGTGTATATTTTCTATCACGACCAGCTTTTGATTCATCAAGTGAAGTACAACAAGGACCTTCGCAAAATCCTCTGCCATCATTTGGACCTAAAGTTATAATCTTAATTCGTGGGTTTTTTTTTAACGTATCTTGCATGTTTGAAGCAACTTGTAAGATTACTTCCGGATCAGTAGTACAAATTTGGTTATCATTATTTAGTCCTTTGGTTGGACTTAATTTACGTCTTTTCCCATTAATTAAAGGATAGTACTCAGGGTGATTTCTAAAATATTTATTTGCATTAAGCAAAGCCCCGAAAGAATGAAAACTCTTCCATATTTCATCACCGATTGGTTTGGACGAATCAGAAGCAGGTTTTAAGGGTATTCCATATTTATCGACTGGAATATCTTCAGGAAGCGAATTGGTGATATTGACATTCATTTTATTCCGCCTTGACCAAACATTGGAACCTATCCACCGATAAGTAAAATCCGGCTCTTCCCTGAGATTAAGATTTGAAATCCTTAAATTCTCTTTATGCGGAACAACCTCTCCCAAGGATCCGGGCATGTACCATCTCACTCCAAATTTTTCAAGTAATTCATAAACACCGTATAGGGTTCCCAAATCATCCTTCCCATCTATTACCACTTGACCTGATAATGTTGTCTTAACTATAAATCCATTAGGTTTTAATCTCTTTACTTCATTTGTTATTTTTAATTGTTTTGCGAGATTAGTATTTCCAACAAATATTATTCCTATACCAGTACTTGGGTTTTCACTATCAATTGAAAATTTTGCTTCCGAAATTCTGTACAAATAATTCTGAAGTTCTGTAGCTGCTAATCGGATGGTCACTGAAGGATTATTTTGGATTACAATACTTCCCTGAGGTTTACTATTCCTTACTAAATTCAATTCCTGCGTATATGAGATTGAACTGATAAAAAAGAATAAAATTAATTCTACGGAAATTATTTGAAATATTTTTTTTAAAAGAATAGTCACTGTAAATCTCCCGCATAATTTATATACTACAAAGCCATTTGACATTCGACTTTTTCAATTTTCGATAATAAAGTTATTTTAATAATTAATATATTTAATACATATGAAATTAATTGAATGTGAAGCAAGCACTTTTGATAAGTAACTGACAGAGAATAATTGTTGGTAATAAAACTTTTTGTTTGAAGATTCTTTAATAGACTTCCCATTTTTTTTATCATTGTCTTATCTTAAAAAAACGCCCTCGAGGCTACATTTGTGTTCACTTTCGTTACAACCCAGTCTTTTGCCTCGCATCCTTTCTCCATCCCAAAAGAGCAGGATGGGCGATTACTTTGTCAAGCCGCATAGAATATGACCGTTTCCAATCATACTACAGCTTCTCGCTACGTGGCTTTTGCCAAAGGCATTCCTTCGGAAAGAGTTTTACCACGATTGGGACTTGGCAGGCCCGCAACCTCCTGCCTCACCCAATTAGAATAGTCCAAGCTTTGCTTGGCGCTCATTTCATCAGAACCATTTTCTTTGTCAGCGATAAGCCGTTGGATTCAATACGATACATATATACACCGCTTGCTAACTGCGACGCATTGAAATCAACTTTGTATGAACCTGCTTTTTGGAATTTGTTAACTAACTCAGCAACTTTCTGCCCGAGAATATTATAAACCTTTAAGGTAACCACTCCGCTTTTCGGAATAACATAATTGATAGTTGTCGTAGGATTGAACGGGTTGGGATAGTTCTGGCTTAATTCAAATTTAACCGGAACTACATCAGGAATTTGTTCAACATCGGTTCCAATCTGTTCCGGGAACCAATTTAAATCTCCTAATGCTTTGCCGTCCGTTCCGGCATGCTGTAGAGCAGTATTTGAATATCTTAAATTCTCCGGGACAGGATATCCGCTTGCCCATCCATTCCAGCTAGATGGAACTTGGTCAAAAATATGACCAGGATAAGGATTAGTATTTAGTTGCCACCAACGATAATTTCCAGCATTCCCTAATGGTACTCCACATAATTCACAAAACCTCACTAAACTGTCGACTGCAGGTATAACTATTGAAGAAGGAAATCCAGGATCTACGCTATCATTGTTCGCTGCAATG
>CAYUVK010000175.1:0-5445 GCA_964448105.1 uncultured Ignavibacteriaceae bacterium | reverse complement strand
CTTTTTCAGAATTATTAATAGGAGGGAGTTATATATATTCCGAGGGGTTCCTTCCCCAGGGCCCAATGAATTCCGGAGTTCCTGCCAAAAATATTAAAGCTGAAATACCTGAAGCATATTTATCACTTAATTTGAATAATTTTTCCTTATACCTGGATTGGTCGCATAAATGGACAAATGTAATAACAGACCATTCTACTTCAAACGGAAACGGTTTGTACGGGGCAGTATCTTATTTTGGAAGTGGATATGGAATCACTTTAGATTACAAAAATTACAGCTTTGATATTTTAGATCCTTACGGGAGAACAGATGCATCTCGTCCAACTAGAATGCTTCCATTTCAAAATCCCCCGATTGTACAGAAAGAATATTCTTATACTTTATTAACAAGACCGCTGCACGAAGTTGATTTTAATGACGAGGTAGGTTTTCAAGTCGATGCTTTTTATTCGATTTCAGATAATACTACTATTAATTTTAATTCCAGCCTTTCGAGTAAACATTACAGCTATAGTTTAAATCCCGACGGATTTACTTTTACACAAATAAAAAGATCTGCAAACTTCTTACCTTCCACAAAAAAAGAGCTTTTTCCTTATTATGAAGTTTTTGTTGAAGGTGAGCATTATTATGCATCTTCATCATTATTTAAATTAGCATTTGCATTACGACAGGAAACTTTTTTTAATGAATTTTCTGCAGATAAAAGTTCAATTATTACTACATCCATGGTTGTACCTGTACAAATTCAAAATACTTTCTCTCAGGATTTTTCTTTAAAAGTCCAATCAGAACATGAATGGGCTAGGGAAACTTTCAATTCTATAAGCAATAATTATTTCAACCAGTTGATAACTTTAATAGGTTCATTCTATTCAAAGCTAACAGCTACTATTCGTTATGAATATACAACAAGTAAAAGTGAAGTATCGGAAAGAAAAAATTGGTTAATCGGAGAATTAGGGTACAGGCTGGAAGGTTCACATACAATAACAGTATCATACGGAAATGAACGGGGCGGTCAGGTTTGTTCAAATGGAATTTGTAAATACATTCAACCCTTTGAGGGATTAAGAATAACAATTTTAAGTCAATTGTAATGGAGAGAATAATGAAAAATTATTTCCTTTTTTCCTGTATTTTATTTTTAATAACATCAGTATCTTTCGGTCAGTATCAAAGAAAAGTATTGATAGAAGATTTCACAAATTCTCACTGCCCTTTATGTCCGCCGGCTTATTCCGCCTTATATTCTTTTGAAGATAATGATACCAATGCAATACATACAAGTTTTATATATTATCATATGCCGTTTCCATACAGTGATGATCCTTTATACCAGGCGAATACTTCCGATCCTTCTGGAAGAAATAATTATTACGGACCTTTTTCTTCAACGCCTCAAGCTTTTTTTGACGGGAAAAAACAACCGAATGTTTATGGTAACTGGAAAGGAACTTTAGACGGATTGGTCGAAACATCAAGTCCTTTGAAAATAAATTTGACCGGTACCAGAGAGACCGGTAAAATAAATCTTAAAGCTGAAATAACCCGAAACGGGGATATCGGCCAGACCGATCTTGTTACTCATTTTGTTGTTGTCGAAAATATTAAATACCTGGGCAGAAATGGTGTATCAAGACATGATAATGTTATGAGAAAGATGGTTCCTTCTCCATCAGGTGAATCATTTACAATTGATAATAATGAAACGAAAGAAATTGAAAAAACTATTGATTTAGATAATGCTTGGAACCCGGATAGTTTAAAAGTAGTCGTTTTTATTCAAAGTACAAGCTCAAAAGAAGTTTATCAATCGGAGACAATTAAATATTCCGATTTAAGTATGACAACTGACATCAAAAATAATACATCTGCACCCTTAAAATATTCACTAGAGCAGAATTACCCGAACCCGTTTAATCCATCTACAAAAATTAATTATTATCTGCCTGAACAGAGCATGGTTAGGGTTGAAATTTACAATATATTAGGAAAGAAAGTTGCGGAGCTTACAAATACTATTCAATCGGCGGGAGACTATAATTTAACCTGGAATGCATCTACTCTTTCTTCCGGATTTTATTTCTTAACAATCGAGGCTGTTTCTCTTCGATCTCAAAATAAATTTACAAAAACCTTAAAAATGATCTTACTGAAGTAAAGATTTATTTCTGGTTGCGGATCATTTTAAATCGATGTGCTTTATATCAAAGACAATATAACTATTAAGATTTTATATTTAGCCGAAGCTTTTCGAGAAATACTAATTCTCAATAGATATTAATTTACTGTTCGCTCCTTCCTTTTTTGCGCTAATTCTGTTAATACCTTTTCTGGTTCATTGTTCTGGTATTAAAATTAATCGACATGTTTGAAGATATTATATTGCGGTGTAAATACTAACACTTCAGCAATGGAATTTTATCTTTTGCTGAAAAGTTCTCTGAAAAAGTTGATCTGCACTTGTGATAAACCAAATAGAAAATTGTACATTATTGTTTTTTAATTAAATGAGATAGAATTATAAATCTCAATACTCAAAAAAGGTATGGATTTATTTAATATAACACCGTCATAATTTTTTATCCTTTTAAAAACTTTTCACAAAACAAAATAATCCCAGGAGGTATTATGATTCTTGTAAGAGATATTTTCCAGTTAAAATTCGGAAAAGCCAAAGACGCTAATGAAGCATGGGAAAAGGGGAAAAGAATTAATAAACAAATGTCAAAAATTCCTTTTCGAATTTTAACCGACTTAACAGGAAAGGCTTATACCTTTGTTTTTGAATCTACTTTTGAGAGTCTTTCTGCATATGAAAGTACTGTGAAGGACATAATGTCTGCAACAGAATGGAAAAACTGGTATGCTACTTTTGTTCCCCTCGTTGAATCTTCTTACCGTGAAATTTTCACCAAGGTAGAGGAATCAAATAATTGATTGCTTGTAAAACCGATGCGAAAAAGCCATAAGTAAACTCGGTTAAGATATCTTTATGATCTATAAAAACATTAACAAAAAATAACAGGATTTACTAATATGAAAGAAATTAAAATAGTTACTCTAACAAACGAAAGTATAATGATTAACGAAGAAACTATAAATAGTTTTAAATCCAATTTAAGAGGAGAAGTATTTATTCCCGGGGATGAAGGTTATGATATTGAACGGAAAATATGGAACGGAATGATAGATAAAAAACCCGGTTTGATAGTCTGCTGCCGCGGTGCTTCCGATGTTATATACTCGATAAATTTTGCCAGAAAATATAATTTGTTATCATCAATCAGGGGAGGAGGACATAATGTAGCAGGCAGAACTGTTTGCAATGGCGGGATGATGATAAGCTTAGTTCACATGAAAGGGATTTTTATAGACCCGGTTAATAAAGAGGCAATTGTTCAGCCGGGTGTTAGCTGGGGCGATCTGGATAAAGAGGCACAATTATTTGGATTAGCAGCCCCAGGAGGTATAGTGTCCACTACGGGGGTTTCAGGATTGATACTTGGCGGGGGATTCGGATGGTTATCTCGCAAATTCGGTTTTTCCTCTGATAATTTAATTGCTGTTGATGTAGTAACCGCAGATGGAAGATTTCTTACTGCAAGTGAAACTGAAAACACCGACCTCTTTTGGGGCATTAGGGGAGGAGGAGGAAATTTTGGGGTTGTAACAGCATTCAAATTAAAATTATATCCTATCGGACCGCAAGTCGTTGCAGGATTAATTCTTTACCAGCTTAAAGACGCTCTTGAAGTAGTAAACTTTTTCCGTGAATTCACAAAAAACTCTCCCGATAATTTAACCTCTTTACTAGTTTTAAGATTAGCTCCTGCAGCTCCATTTCTGCCGGCTAATCTACACGGAAAACCTGTAATAGGAATCGCAGTATGTCATGTAGGCGATATTGAAGAAGGAAAAAAGTTAGTTGAACCTTTAAAGAATTTTGGAAATCCAATTGCTGATTTAATAACCACGAAGCTTTTCATAACCCACCAATCAATGTTTGATGCCGGCCAGCTCCCGGGGAATTATTATTATTGGAAGTCCGAATACTTATCTGATGCAAGTGATACATTAATTAAAAAATTAGTTGAGTATACAAATAATTTATCGTCACCTTTGTCGGCAATTTTAATATTTCAGCTTGGCGGGAAGATAAGAAGTTCAAAAGAAAATGACTCTGCAGCAGGAAACAGGGATGCAGCTTTTATAGTTAATGTAAACGGCTGCTGGAATAAGCCGGAAGATTCTCCGAAAAATGTCCAGTGGGTAAAAGATGTCTGGACTGCTGTTCAACAATTTGCAACAGGCGGCGTATATGTTAATTTCCTTTCAGATGATGACGGAGAGGATAGAGTTGAAGCAGATTACAAAACTAATTACAGGAATTTAATTACTTTAAAAAATAAATATGACCCGAATAACTTTTTCAGATTAAACCAAAATATAAAACCAATAAAGAAATAAATCGATGCTATTCAATTTAATATCAGCAGCATTAACACCTAAATGTTAGATATGGCATTTTTCCGGAAAGATGCCATCTCTGTAACATATTAACATTAAGAATATTTTATCGATTGTATTTCGGCAGCAATTGCTAATGCAATTTCTTCAGCTGTATTGCCGCCAATTTTTAATCCAATCGGCATGTGAAGATTTGAAAGATCAAAATCATTTTTTAGATCTTCTTGCAAATCATGTAGCATTGCAGAAGTTTTTGATTTAGAAGCTATTACTCCAATGTAACTGAAATCCAGTTTTCTTTCATAAATTGATTTAAGAATTTCATAATCATATTTATGACCATGTGTAAGTATTACTGCAAATGAATTCGCTGGAGGAGAAAATTCTTTTGCAAATTCGGTATATTCTTTACAAACAATTTCTTTAGCCAAAGGATTTTTTACCGCCGAAGCAAATTCTTTTCTATTATCGACCAAGACAGTATGATAATTTAATGGCGATAAAAAGTAGAGCAAGACATGCCCTACATGTCCCCCGCCAAAAACATACACTGTAGCTAAGCTGCCATGAACTTCATAATAAATAGTTGCCTGCCCGCTGCATTTCATCGGAACGACTGTTGCTGCACTTTTTTCCAAAGATTCGTTATCTGATAATAGATATTCCTTTGTTCCGCTTTCACCGGTTAATGATCTTTTGACTGCTTCTTTTATTGCTTCGACTTCTATAGCTCCACCGCCTACAGTCCCCGAAGTTGCACCATCGTTTTTAATCACCATTTTAAACCCAACCTTTCCAGGGACGGAACCGCTTGTATTAACAACAGTTGCGATAACAAATGATTGGTTGTTTTTTTCTAGTTCTAATATTTCTTCGTAAATATTCATATTAATTTAAACCTCTTATTAATTCTTCATAATCATAGGGAGTATCAATATCATTTAAAATTTCTTTAATATCACAACTCCA
>CAYUVK010000174.1:0-5451 GCA_964448105.1 uncultured Ignavibacteriaceae bacterium | reverse complement strand
TTCCAGGCAATAAAAGCTGCAACAGCAAATCCGGTTGAATCTTTAAGATATGAATAATTTTTCAGGAGAGTTAAATGTTAAAAAATTATTTGAAAATAGCAGTAAGAAATATTAGAAGAAATTTATCTTATTCGCTAATTAATATTATTGGACTTGCAACTGCAATTGCATGCATTATCCTTATCCTATTATGGGTAGAAGATGAATTATCTTGTGATAAATTTCATGCAAACAAGAATGAAATTTATAGAATCACAACAAGTACGGAGACTAATAATGGTAAAGTGATTTCACCTACCTGCCCGAGACCACTGGACCAGGCATTAAAGGATAACCTGCCTGATGTTATTTGTTTTTCTACTTTCGGATCTTATCCCAAAATTGTAGTAAAAAATGGTGAAAAACAATTTTATGAAACAAATGTTGCAGGTGCCGATTCATCTTTTTTCGAGATATTCTCATTTAAATTCTTAAAAGGTTCTCCTAAGCAGGCACTAAGAAATCCGTTTTCGGTCGTACTGACACAAAATATGGCAAACAAATATTTTGGAAATAATAATCCAATCAACGAAGAACTTGAAATTGATGGTGTAGTGCATAAAGTCACGGGAGTAATCGAAAATGTTCCCTCAAAATCCCACATACAATTTGATTTTCTTACTTCAAATCAATTGTTGGGAAAATATAACAGCAGTCAAAATTGGGAAAGTATTAATTGGTCGTGCTATGTGCTGGTTAGGAAGAACACAAACATTAAAGATATAGTTTCCAGTATGAATAAAATCGTAAATAATCATGTACCTAAATTTGTTACAGACTATAAAATGCATTGCGACTTACAGCCCCTCTCCGATATTCATTTAGGCTCCCATTATGATTATGAATACGCTGAAGTGACTGATATTAAAACTATATATATTTTTATATCTATCGCATGTATGGTTCTGCTCATTGCATGTTTCAATTTTATAAACTTATCAACTGCAATGGCTTCTGACAGAATTAAAGAGATAGGTCTGCGTAAAGTAGCCGGTTCAAATAAGAAGCAGTTATTCCTTCAATTCATTGCAGAATCTATTTTCTTTACTGCTGTTGCTACAGCAATTGCTGTTTGTCTTGTTGAGCTTGTCCTTCCGGTTTTTAATCAATTTTATCATAAGGCATTACAAATTAACTTTTTGTCTTCAAAATATATTATTGGTATAATCGGTATGATTTTATTGGTGGGTGTTTTTGCAGGCAGTTATCCGGCTTTTTATCTATCATCTTTAAATCCCACACAAATCTTAAAAGGAAATATGAAAAAAAGTACCAGGAATGTGGTATTTCGAAAAGCTTTAATAACGGTTCAATTTTCAATTTCCATCGGATTAATTATCTGCGCAATTATATTATCTCAACAAATTCATTTCCTATTAAATAAAGACCTGGGATTTGATAAGGATAATATTATTTATGTACCTATTAACGGTAAAGTAGCGGAAAATTTCCCGGTAATAAAAAACGAATTATTACAACACAGGTATATTAGCAATGTAAGTGCTAAAGACTACCTGCCGACTGCAACCTGGAATAATACTACCGATATTGATTGGGAAGGCAATACTCATAAAGGCAGTGTTAAGGTTCAAGAGCATGAATGTGATTATGATTATTTTCAAACACTGAATATTCCTTTTATCCGGGGTAGAAATTTTTCTAAAGAATACACTACTGATGCGCAGCAAGCTTTTATTTTAAATGAAGAAGCTGTAAAACAAATGGGTCTTGATTCACCGGTCGGAAAATCTTTTTCGCTGCACGGCAGAGTCGGTAAAATAATAGGTGTAGTTCAAAATGCATATTTCCAATCGCTTCAAAATAAAATTGTACCTCAAGTATATTCAGTTTTATCCGACTTTAGCAGGCATACCGAGAATATTATACTTATTAAGTACAAAGTAAATGAATTTCAGAAATTGCAGGATATCATAAAATCGGTCGAGAATATCATATTAAAATATAATCCGGATTACCCTTTTGAATTCAACTTTTTAAATGAAAAAGTCCAGCAGAATTATGTGCAGATAGAACAATTCAATACAATTATTAAATATCTCACATTACTTGCCGTAACAACTGCATTTCTCGGACTTTTTGGTCTCACCCTGTTTACGATTAAGAAACGAACTAAAGAAATAGGAATTCGTAAGGTACTAGGAGCTCCTGTCACATCGATAATTTCTTTAGTCTTCAAAGAATTTACGTACCTAATTATTCTTGCAAATTTAGTTGCCTGGCCAATTGCTTATTATCTTGTGAATGGCTGGTTACAAGATTATGCTTATAAAGTCGATATAAATTGGTGGGTGTTTGTTCTGTCAGGCGGGATAGTTTTGCTTATTGCATTGTTAACAATTGCTTTCCAGACAATAAAAGCAGCAACGGCAAACCCGGTTAAATCACTAAGGTATGAATAATCGAAGGGAAAAAATAATTCTAAAATATAACTTTCTGATTATTTTCAGAAACTTTAAACGAAACAAGAATTCGTTTTTCATTAATCTGATCGGTCTTTCCACCGGTTTGGCCCGTGCTTTATTGATTTACTTATGGTTAAGTGATGAGCTGCATATGGAAAAGTTCCACGGTGTTTTTTACTAACAGTAATTCATGCAATAATCCCGGATGTCCGGAGTTATGGAAAAAATTAGAACCTTTTTTGATAGATGGAAAATAAACAAATTCATTCTATTGAAATTGTATAAAAGCTTATAACAGTAATAATTTCATTTAAAGAGTATCATCCAACTTATATATTGATTGTCTTTATAAATCAATAAGTTTAAATTAGCATATATTCAATTTAGCGGGAAAGGGGAAAATTGGCTACAAAGTGATCGCTTTCATTTTAATCTGGTCGATATGGTTTTTATCAGAATTATTACTCAATATATTTTTCTGTTCCACTAATAAAGATGAAAACGATCAATTAGAGTAATCCGGATTACAATAGCCATTGATATTGATTTAGGAATTGTCATATCAATCCTTTTTAAATTTCCAATAAGTGAATTAATGATTTTACAATATACCGGACTTCTTTTGATAATCGGAGGAATGACATTAAGATTTATTGCTATATGGTCACTAGGAAAATTTTTTACAGTCGACGTAAATATTCAAGAAAATCATAAACTCATAAAAAAGGGAGTTTACAAAGTTATTCGGCATCCTGCTTAACTGGGATCTTTAGTATCTTTTGTTGGTTTTGGAATTTCTATTAATAACTGAATATCCTTTTGGGTGATCATAATTCCTATTACAATTGCATTTATTCATAGAATTAAAATTAAAGAGCAATTATTACTTGGAAAATTCAAAGTGGACTACTCGGATTATATAAACAAAACATATAGATTATTACCAAAGATTTATTAACCATAATCTGTTCTGAGATGAGGAATAATTATTGGATGGAGAAGTGCTTGAATAATTAGAATTAGTTTTTTAACAACAATTTTCATTCACAGTACTACATTTGTCCCAATTCTCCCTCCCCATCCTCCTAATCTTCTCCTCCATCTCTTTTTAATAGTCGACAAATCAATCCAAAGATTTTTATTGCCTTTCTCACTTAATCAATTTACATTAGATCTGATCGTATTTTAAGGTATGGGGAAAATTGGGGCAATTTCTCTTCATCCCGGCCATTCTGTTTATCCCTATTAGGAATATATAATAAAAAATTAGATTAAGATTTGAATCATATTTTATGTTTATGGGAGTGATGTGGCGAAGCTGTGGATAACAGCCGATTTTATCTTAGGTAGAAGTAATAAAAATCTGTGTTGGGGATGTTTGGTAATAAGCATCCCTACCATAACGGCATAAATAACCAAGAGAAAGATATGATTAAATTCAAATTAATTATTCTTATTGCTTCATTGATCCTATACAAAAATTTAAATGCACAAATAAAAAATACGACTGATTACATCTTTCCTGATAGCACCTGGAAGCAAATAGAGAAACCGGATACACTCGGACGGAATATTGAAAAACTTATTGAACTGGAACAATTTGTTATTAACAAAACAAATATTACTGGTCTGGTAATTGTTAATGAAGGGAAGATATTATTTAGTTTCGGAGACATAAAAGAAATCTCGTATATAGCATCCTGCAGAAAGAGCATATTATCTATTTTATATGGACCGTATGTTGAAAGCGGTAAGATTAATTTAGAAGAAACATTGGGAGAGCTGGGAATTGATGATTATAAACCATTATTAGAAATAGAAAATAAAGCAAAAGTAAAAGATTTGTTGACAGCAAGAAGCGGGGTCTTTCTTCCGAGTACCGAATCGGGAACAAATAGGGATGCACCTCCAAGAGGCTCAAAGGAGCCCGGCAGTTACTATCTTTATAATAATTGGGACTTTAACGTAGCCGGTTACATTTTTGAAAAGAAATCTGGAAAGAATATTTATGATGCTTTACAAGAAGAACTTGCGGTTCCATTGAAAATGGAAGATTGGGATAGAAGTAAACAGAAAAAAGAAATATTTGGCGATTTTCTATATTCAAAATTTCCTGAATATCATATGTGGTTATCAACGCGAGATATGGCTAGAATAGGATACCTGATGTTACGTAAAGGAGAGTGGAACGGTAAACAACTAATTCCTAAATCCTGGATAGAAAAAATTACCAGATTAGTAACCTCGGTTAAAGAGATGAGAAT
This sequence comes from uncultured Ignavibacteriaceae bacterium, assembly GCA_964448105.1. GTDB lineage: Bacteria > Bacteroidota > Ignavibacteria > Ignavibacteriales > Ignavibacteriaceae > CAVQBP01. The sequence continues at coordinate 725 of CAYUVK010000174.1, read as the reverse complement.
TAATGATCCTGGATTAAAAAATAAACCGTGGTGGAAATGGGGTTATGGCTATTTGTGGCGTGTATGGGATAAAAACGAAAATATAAAACCTGAACTTGAAGGTGCTTATACTGCAACCGGCTCGTGGGGACAATATTTAACTGTCATACCTTCACTTGACATAGTAATAGCTGTGAAGACAAAAAATGCCTATCAAAGATCAACAAATTATGAAACCTATTTAAATATGATCGACTTACTTATAGCTTCGCGAAAAGACTACAAAAATGAGAACACTATTTTGAAATTGAGAGGGATGAGAACCATAGGTGAGGTTATTTCCGTAAGAAGATTTGAAAGCAAATGTGATTACTTGAAATATAGTTTTGATTATAACGGACAGAAATATTACGGCTGGTCATCTTCTTCTGAAAATATTCTTGGTGGTAGTAAGTATAATGTTATATTTGATCCAGATAATCCTAGTATGAGCATAATTGATTTACGAAAAAAATTAGAAAATTAAATATGTGCCTAACATCTTTAATAAGTAAAAAGTCAATAGGCAATAAATATCCGGACGAAGAAATTTGTAAAAAAAGTAACGTACCAAGCAATTAAGTAAACCTCCACACCTCTATTCTGCAAATCTTTTATAATTCCAATCATATCTCTTAATTCTTTATTCTAGTCTAAATATTTTTATTCTTAAATAGATTACAACCAATTCTCCCTCCCCATCCTCC
>CAYUVK010000173.1:0-5481 GCA_964448105.1 uncultured Ignavibacteriaceae bacterium | reverse complement strand
TTAATTGTTCGGTCTGACAGCCAATACGCATATTGCATTCGAATGCTGTCAGCCCTTCACAAATAATTTTTCATCTTATCAGTAAATCATGAAATGATTTGCTCATTTTGCCGAGTAAAAAAACCTTGCTTAATTTTTATGGAAACTGTTGGGTAAGCAAGGCTTTTATAAAAACAACATTATTTTACATATTATCACAAAAAAAATCTCCATTTCCAATTTCTAATCAGAATTCATTTCAACTTATTTCCAAGTTTGAAATAAATCAGCACAAGCATCGCAACCTGCACAATATGAGGGAATGGGTTATGGAACCTAAATCGGGAAGATTGAGTTTTGAATTGCTTAAATTCTCAAATAAAAATTTCCATTTCAGGTCATACCATTATAGGTAGTTGCTAAGAATTTTAATTTCAATATAAATGTTATGCTTTATTTTTCTTGACAATTACAAAGAAATTATGTTGTTTTCATCAAGTAATTTTCCTTCTACTCCGAGGGGGCTAGAAGTTAGAGTAATTTGACTGTTAGCATCTGGGATACATTCCGAAAAACTCTCCCGAAGCAGAATAATTAATTAATGATTATTCACAATTCAAAGGAGAAATATTATGCGAAGCATTATTTCTTTCAGCTTACTTATCGTACTGTTTGTTATGGGTAGTTTAAACACAGCTTTTTCTCAGAACAAACAAAAACCTCAGCTATTTTTGGTACAAACTGAGCGGGCATTACCTTCCAAAGTTTTTGAATATGAAGAAGCTCAAAAGAATGCTAATGAGTTTTTTAAGAAGTATATGCCTGCAATGAAATTATATGCCTATTCTTCTGAGAACGACACATATTATTACATTATGGAGATTGAAAATCTGGATGATATAACTAAGCTATTTCAATCACTTAGTGAAGCAGCTATGAAAGCAGGCAAGGACGCGTTGAAGAAAGTATTTGAGGCTTTCAAAGATAAGACGTTTTCTCTTGAGAATGAAGTTTATGCCTATGATAAGGAATATTCATACGAACCAAAGGAACCTAGAGTAAAAACTGAAGAAGTTGGATTTAATAGGTGGACGATATTTGAATATTATCCTTATTATGATGAAGAAGCATTAAATGCTTGCAAAAAAGAGATAAAAGAATATTTCGAGAAAAATAATGTACCTGGTGGCTATCAATTGTACAACAAATTTTTTGGAGGTAACAGTAACATTTCAGTTATGTCAGAAAGCGGCAAAACCAGACTTGACTATCTTAATTACGCAAAGGATTGGGATCAAAAATACTGGGAGGGATTTAAACCTTTGTATTTAAAATTTATGAACTTTGTTAAAGATTATAAAATTGTTGATGTATGGTTCAAAAAAGATCTTTCAATAATTAATGAAAAAGCAAAATAAAGGTGATATTATCATTAACTTTCATTAATTATGTTTTTCTTAAGGATTTGATTATCAAATTTCATAAAAAATTAATTTATTAAACCCCCATTATAAAATGCCGGAGGGTTTTATTAATTGTTAATTATGAAATAATATATTCTCGACAGTAATAATAATTGATTGCTAGTTAGTACTGTTTAAGTGGAGTTTATTTCTATAGAATGCAGGCAGGAAGTTTTGTGTCAACAAAGAAGTTTGTTTTGTTGAAGTAATATGAATTATAAAAGGTGATATCTTTTTAAGAAGTAGATATCACCTTTCATTATCATTCTATCAAAAAAATAATTGCTTGCCTTTTCCACACTCCCAATCCTCACGCAAATATTTTTTTATCTTGTCAGTAAAATAAAATTATAAACTAACCACCATCGAAAAAGACTTCCTTATTTTTGCGCTTTTTTTAAGCTGTTCCGGTCAAAAATAAGTAAGACTTTTTGAAGAACATAGAATATAGTTTTTTCTTGCGTTTGTGGAGAAATAGGATTAAGTTGAAAACACCATAAGTTTTTTTGGGGTTGAAGTGAAAGAACTTATTAATCCATTCGGCAAAATTGTTATGTCTAGATATGGTCTCTAAGATATTATTATTTGGTAGGCTGATAATAAGTTATACCGCATAATATAAATACATATAAATTAAAAAGTGTTATAGTAAGTAATGAACGCAGATAAAAAATTATTAATCAAGATTTATTTATTATTTATTCCTGTTGCCTATGTTTCTTATCTTTTCCACGAATTTGGCCATTGGATTGTAGGAGAAGTTTTGGGGAATAATATGATATTTAGCTTAAATTATGTTTGGCCTAAAAGTGGACATTATATTGATGCAAGTCATGAAGTATTAGTTCTTATCGGTGGACCTGTCTTTACGATCTTGCTTGCAATTATTTCTTTATTAATTATCGAAAAATATACAACAATTTATGCTTACCCCTTTGTGATTTTTCAAATGGTTCTTCGTTTTTTTTCTCTTGGATTTGGAGGATTCGACAAACAAGATGAAGCAAAAATATCTTCTATTTTAGGTCTTGGTACATACACAGTTGGAATAATTGTTCTTTTAATATTATTGCTAATGGTACTAAGAGCGAGTTATAAACTAAAAATAGATTTAAGGCACAATAGTTATTTTTTTACAGTAAGCATCTTTTGTCAGCTTATGGTAATCGCAACTTATAAAATAACAGGACTTTAGCTAAATACTGTAGAACATTGATATTCATGTAACAACCGTTTCCTGAAATCATACTCTAATCCCTTTGCAATTCATTTAATCATATTATCATCATCCTATCAAAAAAAATAATTGCTCGCCCAATTCCCTTCCCCAAACCTCACGCAAATATTTTTTTAATCTTAGCATTAAAACAAAAATTATAAACTAACCACCATCGAAAAAGACTTCCTTATTTTTGCAGCTTCTTTAAGCAGTTCCGGTCAAAAATAAGTAAGACTTTTTCTGTACCTCGAAATTTTATATTCATAAAACATAGCATTGGTAGTCTTATCAAAAATTAATTGTTCGGTCTGACAGCCAATATGCTAAACAATTTGGATGCTGTCATCCCTCACAACTAATTTTTTCATCCTGTCAATAAATCTCGAAATGAATTCCCTAAACCATAGAGTAAAAAAACCTTGCTTAATTTTTATGGAAGCTGTTGATTAAGCAAGGCTTTTTTGATTTCAATAAATAAACAGCTTAATTATTTAATCAGCAACATTTTCCTGACCTGATTAAATGAACCAGCCTGGATTCTGTAGAAATATACACCGCTTGGCAAGTTGGCTGCGTTGAATTTGACTTGGTAATTTCCTGCGGATTTTTCTTCATTGACTAAAGTTTTAATTTCACTCCCAAGAATGTTGTATACTTTTAGCGTTACATATGATTGCTTCGGTATAGAATATTTTATTGTTGTAGTTGGATTAAATGGATTGGGATAGTTCTGTTCAAGTTTGAATGTTAACGGTAGATTCGCTTGGTTATCAATCCCTACCGCAGGAATTGTTACTCGCATTGAATCAGTCCAGTAAACCCACCTATTGCTCATTATTTCTAATTTGAAATTAAAATATCCGGGGAATAGAGAATCGATGTACAAAACATTGAACTTTGTAGTAGCTACTATTGAATCTGGAGAAATATTAGGTAGAGGTATAGTACTAGGACTGATTGAAGTTACCCATGGATCTTCTAAAATTAATCTTATCAATACATTTTTAATATTCATATTGTTACTATGGTTATGTACAAATGTTCTGATACTGAAATATTTGCCTGTGCCTTTAACAAATTCAATACTATCAATAGTTAAGGGTCCGGCTGTAGTGAAGCGTGAAATATTAGGTGTTGTCCAGGTTTTAGAATCGGTTATATCTTTAGCTGCTAATGCGATACTGAATATATCTTCAAAATCCGGTGCTAAACAGTTAACACCCCATATTTCCGATTTGCCTGATTGTCCGGTTTTATGGAGTTCCACTGAATCGATAAAATTTCCATCTAAGTTTTTAATATAAACCTTGGAAGAAATTAGGTGGGAATTCGGATTTTCTATGTATGTAGAAATTTTGAGAGTATCATCAGAAGGTTTGCACGCAACCTTGTTTAACTGAAGGTTATGCCCATACACCAAATTATTAATCCATTCTAAAGCTTTTTTTACTACATCATCTTCACCTTTTGCTACTCCATCTTTTGTAAGCCAGACCTCTTCATCAACGGGGACGCTTTTGTGGATAAGTACATTATCTGGCGGTTCAAAACAAGCAACGTCACATATTCCAGTAGTCCATTCCGAAGATATTTGATTTACTTCATCAATTGAAACAATAGTACCAAAAGAGCCATTTGTCGGTAATCCAAACGTCCTGACCATAGGATGTTTTCTAAGAAAATGAACAGACATGTCACCACCTGAAAGCGTCCAGGGTCCGCACAGAACTGCAATTGGACGATCGTATAATTGCTGGTCTGTACCGCTCAATCTCAATTCAAGTATATCCTTAATCGCAAAATGGGCTGAAGAATTTAAACGCATATACCAATGCATTGCTGATACATCTTGATTGAATAATCTTTGGAAACCAGGATCCCATGCAAAAACGCCTCCTTCATTTAATCTCATATCAATGATTAATCCTTTGGAACTGTTGTCCGGCATTAGTGCGTTCACTGCATTTAAGAAATCTTCGCTGGATGACCAACCCCATACATATATATAGCCAATTTTAGTCCCATTTATGTGACCCCAGCTTACTTCATCAGTTCCACCATCAGGGAAGGGAACTCCCTCGATTGGCATTTGATCAATTACATGCGTTCCTGGCATTGGGTTCGAAAGGAGATCTGTAGATAAATGTATTGTATCCCCGGATTCATATTTAACAATATCAACGGTATCAAATAGATGCCAATTCATTCCGGCAGATTGAAGCAACTGGTAAGTACCGGCTCTTTCAGAACCAGACATAACAAACCAGAAAGGGATTGGGAATTGAACCTCCAGTAATTTTTTATAAAGATCTTTCCAGAGCTTTCCATCGTAACCCAGAACAACATCTCCGGGTACCAAACCTAAGGGATGGTTTTCTATTGCAGAATATACAAGTAATGTACTGTCCGGTAATGGAGTCAGGGCTGCTCCAAAATGATCAACAAGATTCCAGCTGTATAATGGATATGAAACAGAACATGAAAGAAACAATGGTGTACCTGGATTCAAAGCCTTTGATGCTATTCCATTGTTGCACATATAAACATGACCATCATGTAGGGAGCAAACAAGATAATTTAAAATCCCCTGAAATCTTCCTCTGCTAACACCGGCTGCAACAGTATCGCGGTAGCTTTTCAATTGCTGCCAGTTATCTTCAATACCTCGAAAACCGGCGTATCTCTGGTCAATTGCATTCCAGAACGCATCGAATATTTGAAGTTTCTCTTCGGTAGTTTTTCCCATTCCCCATGTTGTATCAATTATATATCGCCACTCAGCAGCGGTATGTTTACCGATCCGATCCTGGGGATATACCA
>CAYUVK010000172.1:3651-5534 GCA_964448105.1 uncultured Ignavibacteriaceae bacterium | reverse complement strand
GAAAATGCGCAAAGGGATATAAACATAGCTTTTGTAAATGAATTATCGAAGCTGTTTAATTTAATGGAAATTGATACACTGGATGTGCTGGAAGCAGCGGGCACAAAGTGGAACTTCCTGCCGTTCCGCCCCGGGCTGGTTGGGGGACATTGTATAGGAGTCGACCCGTACTACCTGACACATAAAGCAGTGAAGATAGGTTACAACCCTGAAATCATTTTAGCGGGAAGAAGAATAAACGACCGGATGGGAGAGTTTGTAGCTAACCAGCTAATAAAGCTGATGATAAAGAAAGAGCATAAAATAAATAACGCAAAAGTTTTAGTTTTGGGGATTACATTTAAGGAGAACTGTCCCGATATAAGGAATTCAAGGGTAATAGATATAATAAAAGAGCTAAAAACTTTCGGATGCAGGGTTGATGTATATGACCCATGGGCGGAAAAAGAAGAAGTAAAGCATGAATACGGAATTGAAATACTAGACAGTATTGAAGAAGTAAAAAGTAAAAAATATGAAGGGGTAGTGCTCGCAGTTGCCCATCACCAGTTTAAAGAAATGGATTTTCAATCATTGCGGGCAGTGGGAACAGTTATATATGATGTAAAGGGGATATTAAAAAAAGATTTAATTGATAACCGTCTTTAAAAAAAATAACGGGTAGATAAATGCAGAAAAAAATTTTAGTTACAGGAGCTGCCGGCTTTATAGGCTTTCATCTTTCAAAGAAGCTTTGTGAAAATAATTGGAATGTTGTCGGGCTGGATAACTTAAATGCTTACTATGACATTAATTTAAAGAAGGACAGGCTTAACCTATTAAAGCCGAATGAGAATTTTAAATTTTATAAAGTTGATCTTGTTGAAAGAGAATCTATTAAAAAAATATTTAACTCTGAAAAATTTGATTATGTTGTAAACTTAGCCGCACAAGCAGGGGTAAGGTATTCAATACAAAATCCTTATTCTTATGTGGACAGCAACCTATCGGGGTTCTTAAATATCCTTGAAGGCTGCAGGCATAACCCTGTTGAGCATCTTATATATGCTTCTTCAAGTTCTGTTTACGGTGCCAATACTAAAATGCCTTTCTCTGTTCATGATAATGTTGATCACCCGGTATCCCTTTATGCCGCAACAAAAAAAGCAAATGAATTAATGGCACATACATATTCCAACCTATATAAGCTGCATACAACCGGGTTAAGGTTCTTTACGGTATACGGTCCCTGGGGCAGACCCGATATGGCGCTCTTTATTTTTACAAAAAAGATTATTGAAGGTAAACCTATTGATGTTTACAACAATGGAAAAATGAGCAGAGATTTCACATATGTCGATGATATAGTTGACGGTGTAATTAAATTAATTCCTAAAATCCCGGGACCGAACCCTGAGTGGAAAGGAGATAACCCGGATAGTGCTACAAGCTTTGCACCTTACAAGCTTTATAATATCGGCAATAATCACCCGGTTGAGCTGTTAAGATTTATTGAAGTAATTGAAGATAGTCTTGGTAAAAAAGCAGTTAAAAATTTTATGCCGATGCAGCCCGGTGATGTGCCTGCAACTTATGCCGATGTTGATGATCTGATTAACGCCGTCGGTTTTAAACCTGCTACTTCCATCGAAGACGGAATTAATAAATTTGTAAACTGGTATAAAGATTATTACAGGATAAGCTTATAATAATTTGTATTTTAACCACTAAGACACTGAGGGCACAAAGTAAGCACTAAGGACTTTTTAGCTGCCGTTATTTATTATCACCATTATTGTCATTTCAACAACTGAAAGGAGGAAACCTGTACCTATGGTAAATCTCCTCTTGAACTAAATATCTATTGTCTATACTGTAATGATTGTGTCAGTCCGAGCCTGCCT
>CAYUVK010000172.1:0-3551 GCA_964448105.1 uncultured Ignavibacteriaceae bacterium | reverse complement strand
GAGCCTGCCTGCGGAAGACAGGTTTATCGAAGACTGAGGGCTAATTAAAAAGTGTCAACCTTTTTTGGAATAAGTCATGTTCAAAAAAAAAGGATACCACCTCCCCTTTTACAACCTGCCAGCGGTCAGACAAAGGGGAGGAACGAGGAGGGGTTTTCTAAAACACACATAAATATAGGTTCAACTAATTGTTTGTCACACTTCGACCTGCCTACACCGAGGGCTACGGCAGGCAGGCTCGGCATGACAGGGGTATCGTCATAATAATCGAATATTGGCAGGTAAATTGTTAAATATCTTTTTATGTGATTAAATAATCATGGTTTACTTTTAGAATAAGTTTTTTAATTTAATTTTATTATAATATATTTCTTAAATTCTAATATTATAGAAAATTTTAGTTATAACAGTATTGTATGATTTAATGCTGTTCAAATGATTTGAAGGATATGGGCCGGACTTGATCTTTAATGGAAGGAATTGTGCTAAAACCGAAGGTGTTATAAGATTTTGCGAAATGATTGTCTTTTGATAATATCTTTTTATAGAAAATAAAATTACCATAATTATTTATCAATTATTTCAGCCCTGCCGGCAGGATCCTTCTTTAACAATTATCCCGGGAATATACTTCAATTATTTTATGCATTTTCATTTAATGAGTAAACCATGTTTAAGGAATTAATTATATCTACAGTAAATATTCAAAATAATTAATATTTAGAGCTTATGAAAAATATTGAAGATAACAGCTACGATTACGGGGAATCGGAAACAAAATCATTAAAAGACTATTTACTGTTAATCCGTAATAATCTATTCCCTTTTTTGCTGATTACAATTGTCTGCATATCTGCAGCCGTATTTTATGCATTAACCAGCATGGATATCTATGAATCGGAAACAGTTCTAAAGATATCGAAGCCGGAAGGGAATATACTTGAGGCGCCGATAGCCCCTGATATAATGGACCTGGGGATGGACCGTTTCATTGCAAATGAGATTGAAATAATTAAAAGCTATACCAACAGGGAGAGAGTCGCTAATGCATTAATCGACAGTCTTAAAGAATCAAAAGATAAAAAAGATTTTTACCTTGTATTAAACCATGATTATAATATAAAAGGAGAAATAAAATCAGTACCTGATCTGGTGAAACTCCTGGATAAAGATGTATCGGTTGAACAAAAGAGAGGGCTTGATATAGTTGATATAACTGCCGAATCACCTTCCCCGTATGAAGCAGCTTTAATAGCAAACAGCTATGCCGAACAATACAGGAGCTTGAATTTAGAGGTTAACCGGAACCAGCTGACATTCGTTAAGAATTTCCTGGCTGAGCAGAAGAATGAAAAGCAAAAAGATTTAAACGTAGCCGAAGATTCATTAAGAAATTTCCAGGAAAAGGGGGGGATAGTTGCCTTAGACGAACAGGCCAATGCATTAATCGATCAGCTCTCACAGTTTGAAGCAAGGATGAATGCAGCTAAAATCGATTATATGGCTTCAACTAATGTTTTAAAGCAGTATAAGGATGAGCTTAAAAAGCAGGACCCCCGTATGGCTGATTACCTTATAAGCCTAAGCTCCGAGGATTATATTAAAGCACTGCAGAAACAATTAGCAGAACTTCAAATAAATAAAGACATGGCTTTGGCCAAAACTAATTCTAAAATTGATGTCTCTTCGAAGATTAAAGAGTACGACCAGAAAATTGATGACCTCAAGCAAAAGCTGACCCAAAAAATGGCGGTTATTAAAGCAGGGATTTTTGCCAGCAGCCCGGATGAGGTAAAAGAACTATCACAAAAAGTAATATCAGAAACTATTAAAAACGATTCTCTAAATATTATAATTAACGGGCTAAACGATATTGTAAGCGGCTACGAACAAAAATTTGACCTGCTTCCTAAAAAATCAATTGAGCTGGCTAGCTTAAAAAGGAACAGCGAATCGCTTGAAAAATTATATTCTTTAATTGAAGAAAAATACCAGGAAGCATTAATAAACGAACAGTCGCAGCCCGGGAATGTCCTTGTAGTTGATAAAGGGAGAATACCTGAAAAACCGGCTAAACCAAACCGGCTGTTAATTGTATTAATCGGTATAGTCCTCGGCTCGGGACTGGCGTTTGGGTATGTTTTAATGAGGGATTACTTTGACGATACTATAAAAACCCCGGAAGATATTCAAAAGAAAAACATTAATATACTTGCATGGATTCCGCAGGTTGATGGAGTTGGAACCAACAGGAGCAACGGATCTGAATTTATAGTGGCTAAAAATCCAAATGCGATACCCAGTGAAGCTTTTAGAGCTTTAAGAACGAGAGTGCAGTTTTCAAATGTTAACATTGATTCTTTTAAATCTATATTAATTACTTCATGTCTGCCGAGGGAAGGCAAGACATTTATATCTTTGAACTTAGCAGGAAGCTTTGCACAGACCGGTAAAAATGTGCTGCTCATGGATTGCGATCTTAGAAAACCACGGCTGCACGGAATTGTAGGAGTTAAAAAGAATCCCGGGCTGGTCGATTATCTTTTCAACCGGGCAAAGATTGAAGAGGTAATTCATCCTGCGGAAATAGAAAACATGAGCTATATATTTTCGGGAACAATTCCTCCAAACCCTGCAGAAGTGCTCCAGTCGAAAGCAATGCATAACTTCCTTAGTGAGATGCGGAGAATTTTTGATGTAATTATAATGGATTCACCTCCTATTATTTCGGTTACCGATTCCGAAATATTGTCGAGGATAGCAGACGGGACTATTTTAATAGTCTCAGCGGATTCAACCGAAATAGATTTGATGACTACTGCAGTGGGGCTTATTAAAAACGACAAATCCCCTTTCCTTGGCGTTGTTCTTAATAATTTTGTATACAAGAACGGTTACGGTTCGTATTACAAATATTATTATTACTATTCTCATCCGACAAACGGAAACGGAACCGGTGCTAAACAGGTAAAATGAAATTATAAATTTAATTATGAAAATTAATATTAAAGCCCCGGGCTTAAGGCTGCCGTATTTTATTGATTAGATAACAATCAATATGGATAAATATTTATTCTTTATGAAACGGATTTAATGTAGAGAGCCTTAGACTTGCATTTATTTGAAAAAAATATACGGAAGTAAAAAATTAAGCGGGGCAAAGTTACTAAATAAAAATAAGTTATCAAAATTGAATTTTATAGTTCTATAATATAAGTTTCAATGCTATGCGTCGTTAAATAATGTTTCATTGTGAAACAGAACCGGGAGTTAATAAAAAAAGCTATATAAAAGGTTAATAATCCTGAAGCGGAAGGAAGATTTTATATAATATTTCATTCTTTTAATGAACTCCTTTTGCATAGCTTCAATTTATTACCAATTTTTACCGGAAATTATGAGTTGTTAAAAATAAAATGTGACTCAAGTGGCGAAGCTGTGAAATTGGGGGTTGGTTGTTGTTCTATGACAGTATTGTCATTCTGATCCCGACTATGTCGCATAGGCGTCAACTTAAAGTAAGAGAAATAATTGCTGTTTGTCCAGAAAAT
>CAYUVK010000171.1:0-5652 GCA_964448105.1 uncultured Ignavibacteriaceae bacterium | reverse complement strand
AGAATGATGCAATTTCTGCCGGGTGTAATTATTTTTTAATAAAACCTTTTGGTAAAAAAGACTTCCTGGAATTAGTGACAAAAACTCTTAAAAAAGATTAACCGTTTATTTCTAACCTAATAGTCAAATTTCTTTCCATTCAAGTCTAATATATTTTTAAATTAAAATTTGACCTATGTTTAAAATACTTTATTTCAGAAGATTTTCCTCTAGAAATTATTAATTTATAATATTTAGAAATTAACAATGGAAAAATTAAAAAACTTAAAATTAATAAAATTGATAAATCCATATTTTCCCTTCAGATTTTTTGTTTGGTTTTTCTTTTTCCCAATTCATTTTCTTATGGTCAGTCAATAACAAATAGTGTTGTAGTTGGAGGTGTTACATCCTATTCAGCGAGGTTTTGGGTGAGATTATCAGGTGATCACGAGGTATATATCATAAATTTACATATGGTAATATAGAGATATTTGCTCTCGATTTACGTTCTCAGCGTAGTTCGAATTTGGAAGCATTTGTAAAAGATACCGTAAACGATTTGTGGGAATTTAAGCTCCCTAGTAATCATACAATCGTGGGAAGAGATTATTCTCCTGGTACGGGTGAAAATCAATTAGATTGGTTTTTAAGCAGCTTGAAAAACTCTACAGCTAAATGGAAATTTATAATGAGCTCAGTTCCCTTTAATAAAGCTCAAAAAGGTGCAATAGATTTGGGAATTGCCCTGCAGGAAACTGTTTTAAATATTCCTTTTGGAAATTACCCGCCTGGAATAACTGGATTTTTTGCTGCAGTGGAAATGGCTGATAAGTGGGTTGGTTTTCCTATGGATATTGATACAGTTTTAAATTTTATAACCAGGAATAAAATTAAGAATGTAATTGTGTTAAGCGGGGATTCTCATAACGCTGCAATTGATGATGGTACAAATGCGGGTCTTCCTGAAATAATGGCGGGTGGTCTTGATATTACAAATTCAAGAACGGTTGCATTTTTATCTGCTGTTGGTTTAAATATCTGGAATAAAGGAGGCCAAGGATTGACCACATCACAATTTAATAATGCGTTTGGTAACATCACTGTCTTCGGCAATGATTCTGTTAATCTTGCATTAATTGATGAAACCGGGATAGAGTTTGCTTCTTACACTATTCCTGCTGAGGATTTAGTTTCAATACAGAATAATCGGAAGGAAAGTATACCAGTCAGTTATCAATTACTTCAAAATTATCCCAATCCATTCAATCCCACCACAACAATTGGATATTTTATACCAGTAGAAAGTGAAGTCGAAATTTTTATTCATAATATTATAGGGCAAAAAGTTGCTGAATTTAATGAAAGAATTAAACCGGCAGGTTATTATAATTTTTTATGGCAGCCAAAATATTTATCTTCAGGAGTATATTTTTATACAATTTCTGCTCACAGTACGGATGGGAAAAATATTTTTAATAAAACTTTAAAGATGTTGTTTATGAAATAATTGATTAAATTTTCAATCAAGAGTCAAACATGAGAGATTGATCCCTGAAGAATATTTTGATTTTAAAGGTGAACTTATAATCCAAATAAAGTATTCCTTCCTTACCCCAATTAAATTTATGGTAAAAATTTTTTTTAATGATAGAAGTTTTTTAAATCACTATGTAAAATATTATAGTTCTATCTTAAAAATTTATTTAATTTAAGTCTCGGAAAAAATGATTATCATTTAAAAAGAACATTTTTAAATATTAAATATATATCATATCTTCTAAAAGTAAATAATCAATATTATTGAAAATCATCTTGATGGGTAAGAAACAATCTGGTTATAGGTTAGAACCCGACAATCATGTTAAATACAAACAGAAATGATTTATGAATAATTAAATTTTAAAGAAAGATAAATGCTGTGCTTATTCCCAAATTAAAATGTAAGTGTAACTAATTGAACAAAAATTTAATATTTGCAACCATAGTATCTGCATTAGGAAGTTTTCTTTTTGGCTTTGATACAGCGGTTATTTCAGGTACTACAAAATATATTACCCAGTTTTTCAATCTTACCGATTCAACACTCGGCATTACAGTTTCAATTGCACTTGTTGGAACTGTTATAGGAGCGATTGCTGTGGGAAAACCGGGTGATATTTTTGGCAGACGTTTTATCCTGTTTATTTGCGGTGCGTTTTATTTCCTTTCTGCGATTGGATGTGCTTTTGCAACCGGTTGGTTCTTTCTGTTGTTTTCAAGGTTTTTAGGGGGATTAGCTATAGGGGCATCATCTGTTGTGGCGCCGATGTATATAGCTGAAATTTCCCCGGGAAAAATGCGGGGAAGACTTGTTGCTGTTGCCCAGTTTAATATTGTTTTAGGAATTCTTGTGGCATTTTTTTCGAATTATCTTTTAGTTAATACCGGTATAAATAATTGGCGGTGGATGTTTGGAGTTGAAGCTATTCCTGCTATACTTTTCTTCATCCTTTTATTCTTTGTACCTGAAAGCCCGCGTTGGCTGGTTAAAAAGTCCAGGATTAATGATGCAGAATCTGTTTTAACAGCAGTTGGAACAAAGAATGTAGCATCCGAACTTGCTGATATTGTAAATTCATTGAAAGAAGAGGCGGGTAAAATTGGAACAAAACTTTTCCAAAGAAAATATAAATTTGCAATAATTTGTGCAGTACTTTTAGCAGTCTTTAACCAGCTATCAGGTATTAATGTGATCATGTATTATGCACCGATGATATTTGAAAAAGCAGGAGCAAATACAAATTCAGCAATGCTTCAAGCTGTAGCAGTGGGAGTCACAAATATGATATTCACAATAATTGCAATGTTTTTTATTGATAAGGTTGGACGCAAAACACTTCTCCTTATCGGTGCTGTAGGAATGTTCATTACTTTGGCAGGAGCTGCTTTTAATTATTATGATGAAACACTTTTTGGTAATACCGGTGTAGTTGTTTTTATTATAGGGTTTATTGCATTCTTTGCTTTTTCCCAGGGTGCGGTTATCTGGGTTTTTCTTGCTGAGATATTTCCAAATAAGGTAAGATCAAAAGGACAAGCACTTGGATCATTTACTCACTGGGTGATGAATGCTATAATAGGATTAGTATTCCCGGTCGCTCTAACTAATTTTGGCGGCGGAAATGTATTTATGTTTTTCTCAATTATGATGATACCCTTTTTTATATTTGTTTGGAAAGTTATGCCGGAAACCAAAGAAAAATCCTTAGAGGAATTAGAAAAACTTATAGTCGGAAAAACCTGAACAATATAATTCTTAATATTTTTCAATAAATAAATATCAAAAAAGTTTAAATGAATTATTTTGCTGATAAGCGTATAGTAATGACCCTAGATGCAGGGGGAACAAATCTTGTTTTTACAGCGATTCAAGGCCAGAGACAAATCACAAGTGAAATTATTTTACCTTCAAACGCCGATAATCTTGATAAATGTATTTCTTCCATTGTTAGCGGATTTGAGCAATTAAAAACAAAACTTAAACAGCCGCCGGTAGCCATTAGCTTTGCCTTTCCGGGTCCTGCAGATTATCTCAATGGAATAATTGGTGACCTTCCTAATTTACCTGCTTTCCGTGGTGGTGTTGCTTTGGGGCCAATTTTGAAGAATAAGTTTGAACTTCCCGTATATATTAACAATGATGGAGACCTTTATGCTTATGGCGAAGCTATAGCTGGTTACCTGCCTTATATAAATAATCTCCTTGAAAAAACCGGCAGTCCTAAACAGTATAAAAATCTTTTAGGTCTTACATTAGGAACCGGTTTTGGCGCTGGAATAGTAAGAGATGGAAATTTATATTTAGGTGATAATTCTATAGCTGCTGAAATCTGGCTTTTAAGAGATATAATAAGTCCATCAACTCATGTAGAAGAGCATGTTAGTATTAGAGGATTAAGAAAAGCCTATGCTTTAGCAGCAGGAATAAATTTTGAAAATTCACCAACTCCTCTTGATATATTTCAAATAGCATCAGGTAACAAACCTGGAAATAAGCCAGCAGCATTAGAGGCGTTTAGACAATTTGGCAAAGTTGCTGGTGATGCAATTTCTAATGCCATTACTTTAATAGATGGATTAGTTGTGATTGGCGGGGGACTTGCGGGAGCTTCAGATATTTTTATGCCTTTTCTGATCGATGAAATGAACAGTAATTATACTTCACCTGATGGCAGACAATTTAGAAGGTTGGCGGCAAATGTATACAATCTTGAAGATAAAGATCAACTTGATAAATTTTTAAAAGGAGCAGCAAAAGAAATTATAATTTATGGTACAAACCAAAAAGCTAAATATGATTCAGAAATACGCATTGGAGTAGGTATTTCTATAATAGGAACTAGTAAAGCTATCTTTACCGGAGCTTATGCTTTTGCACTAAAAATGCTCGATGAGAAATTAAAGGTTTAATAAATGCTAATTATAACATATAAATTATGGAATTAAATCCTGAAAGGAAAATTATATGGCAGCTATTGGCGGAACAGCCGAAGTAAATTCAAGCAATTTAAAAGTAAACAATAAAAAAACATACCGCGGCCCTTTTGCTATAATGACATCTCTGTTCTTTATGTGGGGTTTCATGACTGTTTGGAATGATATTCTTATACCAAGATTTAAGGAAGCATTTACTCTAAATTATTTCCAGGCTATGCTGGTACAATTTGCTTTTTTCGGTGCTTATTTTATCGGCTCCCTTATCTACTTTATTGTTTCAGTAACAAAAGGTGATCCCATTGCCAAGATTGGTTATAAAAACAGTATCGTTATAAGTCTTGTGGTTTCCGCCTTGGGAAGTGCACTTTTCTGGCCGGCTGCAAGTGTTACATCTTACGGATTATTTCTTGTAGCTCTGTTTGTTGTGGGGCTTGGTTTTGCAATGCTGCAAATTGCTGCAAATCCTTATGTAACTATACTCGGTCCCGAACGTACTGCGTCAAGCCGCTTGAATCTTGCGCAAGGATTTAATTCAGTGGGGACAACTATTGGTCCACTAATCGGTGGTTACTTAATCTTTCAATACTTTAATCAGGCTGGAATGCATGGAGCGGATTCAGTTAAAGTACCGTATATTGCATTCTGCATTGTATTCCTGATATTAGCATTTATTTTCTTTTTTATTAATTTGCCTCATATTGGTGAAGGGAAAATCGAAAAAGGAGCCAGTGCTTTAAAGTTTCCTCATGTAGTTCTAGGTATTATCGCTATCTTTATGTACGTTGGTGCTGAAGTTTCTGTGGGGAGTTCAATTATTAATTTCCTTGGACAGCCTAGTATAGCAGGATTGAGTGCCATCGAAGCCAGCAAATACGTATCATTGTTCTGGGGAGGGATGCTGATAGGACGGTTTATGGGTGCTGTTGAATTAAGTGAGATGAAACCAATAAATAAAAATATATTTTTGGCTGCCATTCCCATTCTTGGTTTTATTATTATACTTTTATTAAGGGGCTGGGACGTAGTGCAGGATTACTTGCCTTTTTTGTTTCTTTGCTGGCTGATGTTTCAATTCGGAAAAGCAAATGCAGGGCGCTCTTTAACGATCTTTATGACTACAATAGTTATTTTATTGGCAACTGCAATCATTGCGGGAAGTACTGTTGCTATGTGGTGCGTTGTCGGAGTAGGTTT
>CAYUVK010000170.1:0-5775 GCA_964448105.1 uncultured Ignavibacteriaceae bacterium | reverse complement strand
TTGTGGATATAAATGAATTTTTTGATGAGGATGACAGAACAACTATTCCCAGGATTTTAACTTTGCTATTTCGGAAATCTTAATTCCAATGAAATTATCTCTATATTATAAAATATATTAGAAATTGTAAAATATATTAATCATTATAAAAAATTTTTATATGACAACGAATGACAACCAAATGACTATTGAATGACATCTAATGGCTGTTTAAAATCCAATATTCCATCCTCCCAGTATCCAAAACACAATCCCTAATCCTCCACTTGCTACTAACGGTTAAATTTATTTAATTAGCATATCCTCCGCGGTTCACGAACAAAAATTCTAACTTTTAATGAAATTAATTCATTTTTCCAAGATTTTTCTTTTCTTATTAATTTTTCTATTCCAAAGTTTTGCTCAAAGAGGGAATGTTATACTCGATGAAAAGCAATTCGAGTTAAATTGGAAAGAAAACGGACTCCCTTATATTCAGAACTTCAGCCCTACTGATTATAACGCGGAAATACAGAATTTTTCAATTGTGCAGGATAAACACGGACTTATGTATTTCGGCAATAACAAAGGAGTTTTAGTATATGACGGCGTTTCCTGGCGGTTAATTCAGGCTGCCAATAAAACTCTTGCACGTTCTTTATGCTTGATCAATGATACGGTTTATGTTGGTGCGGAAGGGGATTTTGGTTACCTTAAGCCGGATAATACCGGTGAATTAAAATTTATTTCTCTTCTTAATCTTATTCCGGAACAATACCGTGATTTTCATGATGTTTATGAGATTATTTCGAATAATGATACAACTTATCTCAGAACACGGAATTATCTTTTCCGGTTAGCCAATAGTAAAGTAAAGGTATGGAGTTCCAATAATCAATTCGATGCTCACTTTATCTTTAATAATACTTTGTTTGTTGAGCAGCATAAAATCGGCTTATCGGAAATGAGAAACGATTCTTTGCTGCTTTTGCCCGGCGGAAATTTCTTTGCCGATAAAAGAATAAGCAGGATGTTCCCTTATGACAAATCGCGATTTATTATCTGCACTTTTTCATACGGTTTATTCATTTATGACGGGGAAAAAATCCGGAGGTTTAGAACAGAAGCTGATAATCTTTTACTTGAAAATAAAATCTTCTCCGGCAGAAAACTTTCGTCCGGTTTTCTTGTATTTGGAACAGGTCACGGGGTTGTCGTTTTGGATAAGAACGGCAGGCTTTGCCAGGTTGTAAATAAATCATCTGGGTTACGCAACGATTTGGTTCTAAATATTTTCGTTGATAAACAGCAAGGATTATGGCTGGCTTTAAATAACGGCATTGCTAGGATTGAAACACCTTCTCCTTATTCACGATTCAAAGATATTTCCGGGATGGATAGTTTTGTTGAATCAATAATTAGATATAACGGTACGCTTTATTCCACTGCAGAACGCGGAATATATTATCTAGATAAAAATGAATTCCCGTTTCCAAAATTTAAACCGGTTAGCGGTATAAATACGTTATCTTTTTCCTTAATTACTGCCGCAAATAAATTACTTGCAGGTACACAAAGCGCCGTTTATGAAATTAATGGCACAAAGGGGATTAAAATTAGTGATTTCCCTTCAAAACGATTATTCCATTCCGGGATAGACACAAACAGAGTATATGTAACTTTAATTGAAGGGTTTGCAGGTTTAGAACGTATTGATAACAAGTGGGTTGAAATACCCCCGGTACCCGGAATTAATCTGCGCATAATTGCAGTTACCGAAAATTCCGACGGCTCTCTTTGGCTCGGATCCGAGTTTGAGGGCTTATTTAAAGCAAATATAAAAATGGAGTTTTTGAACGGGCATAAACCGCAAATGAAAGTATCTCTTTTACATTATGGCGAAAAGGACGGCCTGCCGCCCGGCCAAATCATCCCTGTTTTTGCCGGGGGAAAAACTGTCTTTGCAACTATGAGGGGTCTGAAGTGTTTCAATGCTGCCAAAAAACTGTTTTTACCAGATACAACTTTCGGAAAAATATTTGCCGATTCTTCATGCGAAATTGATTTCATGCGTAAAGATAACAATGGAGATGTTTGGGTAATTACAAAAAAAGAAGGGAAATCGATTCCGGGTATGATTCTCCCTCTTCCAAATGGAAGATACGTTTGGCAGGAAAATATATTTTCAAGAATTAATGATCTTGGTAATTCATATTTTATTTACCCTGAAGAAAACGGTACGGTTTGGATCGGCGGTTCTGAGGGGATTGCAAGATATTTTCCCGGCGTCAGTAAGAATGATTTTGATTTTTCTGCTATAATACGGAAAGTAACAGAAATCACAGCCGACTCGGTTTTCTATAACGGAAATATATATTCTAATTATACTAAGCCTGAAATCGAATATAAAAATAATTCACTTCGTTTTGAATTCGCTGCAGCCAGCTATGATGATGATGCAGATAATCTTTTTCAGGTTAAGCTTGGGGGCTATGATAAGAACTGGTCCAACTGGTTTTCGAAAACTGATAAGGATTATACAGGTCTTCCGGCAGGTAATTATATCTTCCATGTGCTCGCTAAAAATATTTACAATCATTTAAGCTCGGAAGATACTTTTGCTTTTGAAATTTTACCTCCCTGGTTTCAAACCTGGTGGGCATACCTGCTTTATGTTTTGTTTATAGGGGCTATAGTTTTTTCTATCGTTAAAATACGCGTAAATCAATTAGAGAGGCGAACCCATCAGCTTGAAAATATAGTTTTTGAAAGAACAGCTACTATTAGAGAACAGACAGAAAAGCTGAAAGAGCTCGATCATTTAAAGTCCCGTTTCTTTGCAAACATCTCGCATGAATTTAGAACACCATTAACTTTAATACTGGGAATCCTTGAAAAATATTTGAAGAAACCGGGAAGCGAATCTTACGATTTTAATATTATGAAAAAAAATGCCCGTAGGCTTTTACATTTAATAAACCAGATGCTTGAACTCTCAAAATTGGAAGCCGGAAATGTAAAAATGCAGGTACAAAAAACTGATCTGGTAAAGTTTGTAAGAAGGACATCTTCATCTTTTATATCTCTTGCAGAGCAGCATAAAATTGTTTTCATGTTTAACAATCAACCCCTTACCGCTCCTTCCGAAATAAAAGAAATGTTTGCATACATCGACAGGGATAAAATGGAGACCGTTATTTATAACCTTCTTTCCAATGCTTTTAAGTTTACTCCCGGAGGAGAAAATATTTTTATTGATTTAAATTCGGATGATAATTATGCTGAAATACAAATTAGGAATACAGGCATAGGGATACCGGGAGAATATTTGCCTCACATTTTTGACCGCTTTTACCAGGTTGACGGCAGTGCGACCAGGATTTACGAGGGAACGGGTATCGGGCTTGCTTTAGTTAAGGAATTTATCGAACTGCACCACGGCAAAGTTAAGGTTGAAAGCACCGGTCCGGAAACAATCTTCAAAATAAGAATTCCGCTCGGCAGTAATCATTTTCCCCCGGATCAAATTATTGCTTCCCCGGAGAAACTTTCCAAAGATCTCGTTGAAAGCCTTCCGCCAATAGATGAAAGGGAACAGGTTATTAAGGAAAGAATTACAAAAGAGAATGTTTCAACGGAATCGGGGATAATATTAGTTGTTGAAGATCATTTTGATCTAAGGAACTTTATTTGTGAACAGCTTGAAAATGACTATTCCATAGTTGAAGCAGAAGACGGGGAAAAAGGACTAGTGCTGGCAGAAGAAATCATTCCTGATATGGTAATAAGCGATATAATGATGCCGAATATGGATGGTTACCGGCTTTGCGAAAAGTTAAAGTCCAGCATAAAAACCAATCACATCCCGGTAATATTATTAACTGCAAAGGCGTCTATAGAAAACAAGCTTGAAGGATTGGAAATAGGAGCAGATGATTACCTGGTAAAACCTTTCGATACAGATGAACTGCATGCTAGAGTTAAAAATCTCATCCGTGTAAGAAAACAGATGAGAGAAAAGTTCCAATCCGAAATGGTATTAAAGCCGATGGAGGTGATAGTTCCTTCCAGCCAAAAAATATTTATCGAAACGCTTTCAAAAATTACTGAAGAAAATATTGAAGATGAAAATTTCAGTGTTGAGAATCTTTGTAAAGAAATTGGAATGAGCCGGACCCAGGTACATAGGAAGATTAAAGCCATAACAAATAAATCAACAAGCGAGTTTATTCGTTCTTTCCGTCTCCAAAAAGCTGCAGATTTAATAAAACAAAATGCAGGTAATATGGCGGAGATCGCATATATGGTTGGGTTTAACTCGCAATCTTACTTTACAAAATCGTTTCAGGAAATATATGGTTGTTCACCTATGGATTATAAAAAAAATTTATTAAATAAAAGTTAGCATTCAACTTATTTTTTAAGACTCATTGATTCTTAGTGATTTCAGTGATTTAGGGTAATTATTTTTGTTTTAACCACTAAGACACATAGATCACAAAGTTTCACTAAGAAATTTTTGTTATCTAACTTGTTGTAATGGATTAAAGATATTCTATCGAATTTAATGAAAAATAAAAAATTTAAAGCAGAGAGAGTTTCAAAAACAGCTGTTATTACATTAAATGGAAAAATTGAAACTGTTTTTCCTCTGTTCGGCGCATTTGAAGAAAGAAAGTGGGCAGAAGGCTGGGATCCGACTTTAATTTATCCGGCAACTGAAAACATTGAAGAAGGAACTACTTTTAAAACAAAGGGATTTGATTATACTGAACATGAATTTATCTGGAGAGTTTCAAAATATGAAGCTGATAAATTCCTCATTCAATACATGGTATCAACAGTTAACAGGTACTGGACAATTACAATAAAATGTAATTCATTAATTGAAAACAAGACATCCGCGGAAATAACTTATACATATACCGGTTTAAATGAACTCGGAAATAGAATAAATGAGCAATCGCTCGAACAAATGTACGCGCATAATCTTAAAGATTGGGAAGAAGCCATTAACTCTTTTCTTAATAATGAATAAGGACTAAATCGCTGAAGGTGAAGAAAAGCATTTACTCATTATGCAAATAAAGATTATCTTAAGAGCTAAACTTTTCGACTGTTTGAATAAAGTTTCATTAATTATTTTTTATAAGGAGAAAATATGCATAAAATAATTTTCTTTCTTGTTTTTATTGTGTTTGGAACAATTTCCAATTTTTCCCAGCAGCAATTTAATAAGGATACGATCTCAACAACAAAAGGTAATTTGATAATAACTTTTATCGGTCATGCCTCATTAATTTTTAAGTATAATGATAATGTTATATATGTCGACCCTTTCAGCAGGCTGGCCGATTATTCAACTTTACCTAAAGCGGATATTATTCTTATTACACATGAACATGGAGATCATTGTGATCCGGAAGCTGTTAAACAAATCAGTACCGAAAATACTACTATCATTTTAACAAAAGCCTGCACAGAAAAAATATCCGGCGGAACTATTATGAAAAATGGTGATGTCCAAACAGTTAAAGGTATAAAAATAGAAGCCGTTCCAGCTTACAATATTGTTCATAAGAGGGATAACGGCGAACCTTTTCATAAAAAGGGAGACGGCAATGGTTATGTAATTCAATTCGGTGATAAGAAAGTGTATATAGCAGGCGATACTGAAAATACTCCTGAAATGAAGAGTCTAAAAGGAATTGATATTGCATTTTTACCGATGAACTTACCTTATACGATGACACCTGAAATGGTTGCAGATGCTGCAAAATCTTTTAAGCCGAAAAT
>CAYUVK010000169.1:0-5943 GCA_964448105.1 uncultured Ignavibacteriaceae bacterium | reverse complement strand
TTCGGCAGAAGTAATAAATAAAAGTTTCTTGTTATGGGCTGCAACTTAATTGCGGGTCGTTATACCGCTAAGGATATACATCGGTTTTAATTATGTTATTTCTCTTACTTTAATAGACTTTATACTGTTTAACTATGAAAGTTCTAATATGATTGATAATTCTTTATATAAAAGCTATGAAATCATTTATAAATATTGATAAACTTAAATCGGAAAATAATTTCCAATTGTCACATGCAGAAATAGCCGTACTTCAACTGCTTATGAAAGGATTGATAAGAAGGCAAATTGCAGAACAGCTTAATTTAAGTGTCCACACAGTTAATACTCATATTGAGAATGTTTACAAGAAATTGGGAGTGCACAGTGAAATAGCTGCAATAGCTAAATTGTTTAGCGAACATTTAATAATTAATGAAGATAAGAATTGATCTTTTCAGACACGGATTGCACAGAGCAGCAAGCTGCGATTAAAAATTAAAACTGTAAATATTTTGACATAAAAAGCAAAAATTTTAATTGCAGTATAACAGATTATAGTGGTTGTTAATTTGAAAGCAAGGGATGCATTTATCAATGAAATCTATGAAATCAATGTCTTTAAAAATCAGTAATTTTACTGATTGACAAATAAAATTTGAAATTGTAGATTTTGTTGAAATTCTTCAGTCTGGTTTATGTAGTTTATTTACAAAAAGGGAGATAAATTAATATGAAATTACCTCTTTATCCACTATCATATCAATTTTCAATCACAATGAAAAATTATTTTTTATTAATTATTAATCGATATTCTGAATGGGAATATAGAAAAATGAAATCTATTTTCTTTTTTTTGTTTTTTTTAACTACTTCAGTTCTACCACAATGGAAAATTCAAAATAGCGGAGTAAATGTTTCTTTAAGAGATGTTTTTTTTGTAGATAGCCTTTATGGATTGGCTGTTGGAGATAGTGGAGTAATTATTGCTACATCAGATGGCGGGGAGAATTGGTTAAATCTTTATTCTTCTACTGATATTATTGAATTTAAGCAGGTTCAATTTTTAGATAGAGAAAACGGATTTGTTGCTGGTAATATTCTTAAACAGCATCCAGGTTATTTATCTCATCAGGTAATACTTCTTCGTACAACTAATGGAGGGCTTAGCTGGAAAAGTATTTCTTCTTCTTTTGATTCGAGTCTTACTTTTGGAAATATCAAATTTCTTAATTCGGATACCGGCTGGGTAAGCATTAATAATAGTGGACAAACATCATGGGATGATCGGAAAGGTATTCTTTTAAAAACAAATGATGGTGGTTCTTCTTGGACAATTTTAATGGAAGAAAACTTTTTTCTTTGCGAGGCTTTTGATTTTAATAATGATGGACAAGGTTTTTCCTTTTGGTCACCATTTATAGATAATTTTGATAATTCTTATGTATATAATACTCCTGATGATGGAATAACTTGGGATTCAGTAGGGATAATAAAGGAAGAGTTAGTTAAGAATGCAAAATTAACACCGGAAGGTTTTTTATGGGCTATCGGTTTTAAAACTTCAATAAGTACAGATGGCGGAAAAGATTGGGCAACATGGAATTGGTTTATTTCAATTGATGGTCAAAAAAGATTTATTCCAACAGATATTGAAATAAAAGAGGATAAAGTTTTCCTTCTTGGTGATGCAATGACTTCGGCAAATGATATTGAAGGAAGATTATATAAAACAAACGATTCCGGTGGAAATTGGTTGATTGATTTGCAGATGCTCAATTCTTCCTTTTTTGCACTTAGTCTTGCAGATGGGAAGAAAGCGTGGATTGTAGGTGAAAATGGATTAATTTTGTACAACAATGATATTCATACATATGTTAATCCCGGGAAAAATGAGTTCCCTCAAAGTTTTTATCTTGGGCAGAATTTTCCCAACCCATTTAATCCAAGTACTACGATTGAATTTAGCTTGACACATAGCGAGGATATCAAATTAGAAATTTTTGATTTACTTGGGCGAAAAGTAAAAACTCTGCTCAGCTCCCATTTAGAAGGAGGATTACATTCAGCAGTATGGAATGGTTCAAATGAAAAAGGATTTTTAATACCAAGTGGGATATATGTATATCGTTTAACTGCAGGTAGCTTTCACCAAAGTAAAAAAATGATACTAATTCGTTAATTTTTTAAGGGAGGTGTTCTTGCTTTAAAAAAATAAAGCCCTGAGGTAACTTTCACATCATTTAAATCCCTTGGCAAGGAATAATAGAAGGAAAATTTTCCTTCGGGGCTTTTCGTTTTAAAATAACCAAATTTTTTTCAAAAAACAAAATCATTAATAAATGAATATAGGAGGTTAATATGAAAAAGTTTTTAGAAACGAAAGAGTTATTCATTCTTACGAGTCTTTTTTTATTTCTACCATTTGCATACTTACCAAGCCAACAAATTGAACTGAGTTTACGAGATTTGTGTGAAAGAAGTAACAATATAATACTTGCTCGTGTAATTTCAACTCAAAGTTTTTTCAACGATAAAGAAAAAAGGATTTTAACAAACATAAAGGTAGAGGTTACGGAAAATTTTAAAGGAGAGCTAAAGCCCTCTAGTAACTTAGTTTTTACAGTTTTAGGCGGCACAGTTAATGGAACAAGTACTTTTGTATTAGATGCACCCACTTTTAATGTTAATGAAGAATCTATTTTATTTTTATCGAGTGTGAATTTACCAAATAACCAAAAAAATCATGTGGTGGTTGGGCTATCTCAAGGAAAATTTAATGTTAGTATTGATCCAATAACGAAGGTAAAAAAAGTAAGCAGGGAGCAAATTGAAATACCTTTGAAACTTGATAAAGACTCATCTCCTCTTCCATTAACAAGTAGAGAATCAATTGCATTAAATGAATTTGTAAAAGATATTGATCAATATTTGAAGTAAGAAAATGATTCATTTAGTGATCACTAATTTTTTATATAAATTGAAAGGTAAGAAAATGAATACTAGAATTAATACAATTAAGTATTGCGCATTACTTTTATTTTTAGCAAGCGCAAATTATTTTATTGCATTAGGAGAAAAATATTTAGGTCTCACTGGTCCAGTTTCACAAGCTATGTCCGCTGCCCGTGTAGATATGGGATATGAAGATATCCCGCATTGGTCAGGATTAAATGCTTCTTGGAAATTAAATTCAGCAGGTGCAGGAGGTGGTTTAACATTCAATGAAACTAAAACTGCTGTCCAAAATGGTTTTAATTCTTGGCAAAACGTATCAACAGCAGACATTAGCTTTACATATTCTGGTTCCACTTCCAGCACATGGAGTTATGATGGTGAAAACGTTATCTATTGGGCAGATACTGGTGATCCAATATTCTATTATATTTCATCTAATGCATTGGCTGTTACAGTAATTAGTATAAATTCTGACGAAGAATTTACCGATGTAGATATAGTTTATAACAAGCGTGATTGGACCTGGAGAGTGGACGGAAATGACTATGATATTGAAGCTGTAGCAGTTCATGAAATAGGGCATATGATAGGTTTACATCATACTGAAATAAGCACAAATCCACTACCTACAATGTATGCTATATATCAAGGTATTAGCCAGCGAAGTTTAGAGTTTGATGATAAAGTTGGTGCTTCTTTCTTATACAGAGGTAACTTAATTGATAATGAAACATTTTCTGGAACAGATTATTACAATTGGAATTTAAATGTATCAAGCGGGAAAACTCTAACTATTCAATCGGGTACTTCTATTTATTTTAAAAACGGTTCTTCCCTTACTGTCAATGGCACACTCAATGCCACAAGTGCGACGTTTGACAGAAGCGGTTCAACTAATTGGGCCGGGATTGTATTTAACAGCGGTTCAAGCGGTTCCCTTAACTATTGTAATATCAATCATGCAGGCTGGGGAATAAAATGTAACGGGGTTCTTCCTACAATTAGTAATTGTTCGTTTAGATATTATAATGTGGGGCTTATGCTTAATAATCTCGGTTCACCAAGTACTCATATTTCCGGTAATTATTTCTTTGGTACAGGTTCTTCCCAGGGAATTGCCTGCTATTATTCCTCTCCTCAAATTGATGGAATAATTCGTGATTATAAAATAGTATATAACAGTATGGGAATATTTTGTGTCAGTTCATCACCGATAATATCAAACTTATTTTTTATGAATAATAGCTATGGTCTTTATTTGCTAAACAGCAGCTATATAACTCTCGGTCCGTTAAATAGAATGGTGGATAATGAAGCTATTTATGCAAGTAACTATTCTCAGGTAAATACTTATCAAACTGATGTATATCCTGCAGGTTTTCAGGGGTCTGCAGTAAGAGCAGATTACAATGCAAATGTAGTCGGACAAGGGAATTTTTGGGGAGTCTACCCTCCTCAGTCAATAAATTTTTATGCAACAAATGGCGCCCTAATCTTTTATCAACCAGGCCACTCAGGTCCTTGGACTGGCCCGCTTTCTAAAATTTCTCCTGCTGCATATCAGGATAATTCAAATAGCACATTACAAACAAATGATGCTCCGGATTTCTCTTTAGATGACAGTCTTTTAAATGCTGCTAAATTAATGACCGAAAATAAATATGATGAGGCTAGTAAAATTTATTTAAATGAGTTTAGATCAAATAAAAATAATTTAGCAAAAAGTAAATATTTATTGACGTCGTTAGCAGAATGTTATCGCGCACAAGGTAAAAAAGATTTCTCAGATTTCCTTAATAATGAGGTTCGCTCTAATATATCCAAAACTAATGAACTTTATGCAACAACATTAGAATTAGAAAATCTTTTTCTTATCCCCGAACATAAATATGAACAAGCCTTAAATAACCTTACTACATTGAAAACAGAATTTTCTGACAATGATGTTATTTATAAAAGTGCATTGTTTAGCTTAGGCTATTTATATAGTTCTCTAATAAATAATGTTGACGAGGGAAAAGCTTATTATGATGAGTTGGAGAAGAAATATCCGGATGATATTCTGACATGGCAGTCTAAGCTTCTACAAGGAGAAATAGATAGTATTCCTTCAGATGTATATGCACTTTCTAAAAAAGTTGTCTCTTCCGGGAAAATATCAGATATTAAAGACTTTAGTTTGCTGGGCAATTATCCGAACCCCTTCAACCCAACAACAACTATAAGATATAGTTTGCCTTATCAATCAACTGTTGAATTAAAGATTTATGATATTATGGGACGGGAAGTTAAATCATTTATCATCCCCTCAAAATCAAAAGGTTATCATAATATAACATGGAATGGAGTTAATGGAAATGGGGATCAGGTTTCCAGTGGAGTTTATCTCTATATACTAAAAATAAAATCATTGGAAAATGAACAAACATTTCAGAAGGCTGCTAAATTACTATTGATGAAGTAAATCCTTTATGAAAATAATTCAAAACCGGAGTTCTGTATTAATATAGTATTCCGGTTTTTATTTAATCATTTCATCCCATTTGTAAATCAATCCCATGTAAATTAAAAAAGCGGTATAACAAAACATTTCAAGCCGACAGCGTATACGCACCCGGCATTTTTGAGATTTTTAAAGTAGGTGATCCGCTTCAAGTATCTTGTTCAACGGAGGAAGTTCTAATTAATATTGTTGCCTCCGGTGCGTACGGAGAAATTTACGCACCTCCGGCTCAATCTTTGGCAGTAGTTATAAATATAAGGTGCTTGTTTTGGGCTGCGGCTTAAATGCGGTCGTTATGTGCTAATAAATAATTTAATCAAAATTTTAATTACAAAAATTCAGAATGTATTTCATAAGCTAATGTTAAATACTTAAATAAATTTTAATCTAAGAATTAGAACAATACACAAAATAAAATACGGGGTTAAAATGAGAATATATTGTTTTATAATAATTACTTCATTATTTACTATCAATTCCTTTGCACAAATTAATTCATCAAC
>CAYUVK010000168.1:0-6017 GCA_964448105.1 uncultured Ignavibacteriaceae bacterium | reverse complement strand
AAAAGATCTGAATAATAGAGGTGTGGATGTATACTTAAATGTAAATAATCATTATAAGGGGTGTGCGTCGATGATGATTGAGAAGATTATAAAATTAATCATTTAATCCCTTTCCATTGAGAATTTGCTGCATATATTTTTCAACCCTGACTCCCGGGTTTTGGATTGTTTGGGTGCAGAAAAATAAAGAATTTATGCTCTTTGCCTTCCCAGCGTCAATGCATTAAATGCAGTTTTCAAGACAGAGTTTTCATCTAATTTCTTTTGAAATTCTTCTTCACTATCTGCGCAAAATTCATACCTTTAGCGAGCTGCGGAAACCCCTAGCGGCGTAGTAGGATTCTGCTCCGTTGTGATACACAAAGACAGTGTCGTAGCGGCGATCACAAAAGATGGCACCGCCGAGCTTTCTAATATCAGCAGGTGTTTTTACCCAGCTCGATGTTTTCAAATCGAAGTTTCCAAGTTTCTGCAGCTCTCGATATTGTTCTTCCGTTAAAAGCTCAATACTCATGGCAGCAGCCATATCAATAGCGTTGTTTTCTGGTTTATGTTCTTTCCGTGACTCCAGCGCTTCACGGTCGTAACAAAGACTTCTGCGGCCTTTAGGACTCTCCTCTGAACAATCATAAAAAATATATTCGCCTGTCTTTTTATCTTGACCAACAACATCAGGTTCTCCTCCAGTTGTTTCCATTTCATTGAGCGACCATAGTTTTTCTGTATTTGTTTCCAGCTTTGCTTTTACTTTAACCCATTCAAGGCTTTTATGGCGGTTCATGTTTTTCTCAAAACGGGCATTTAATGCTCTGAGTAGTTCTTCACGTTGTTCTGGTGATAATTCCTTTTTATTGCTCTTAATTTTGTTCATACTTTTATATTAGGTTATTTGTTATTAAATATTTGAATTACACTCATATAACAAATGAGACTGTAGATATTGGACAGACCTGAGAAAATTTTAATAATTCCGGAAATTAAAATTTATGTATTATTATAATTATTTCTTATCTAAAATTATTGAATTGTGATCCAGAGATTAAAATCTATATTTCAAAATTATTTTACCTAAAAGAAACCTGCAGAATTTAATGATAAAGCCACTTAACATAAACAAGAACATCAGTTCACCTGCCCCGCCAAATTATTTTAACTATAATACTAGATCTATTGTTTAATTTGGCGGGGTCTTGACATTGTCAGCCAGATTTACAACTTGTCCGCCGGCGGATAAGGAAAATTATAGTACATAATGACCATCTTTACTAACATTTGACATTCTATCTATGTCCTATAATTTGACCTTATGTAAACTCGGCACATTTCCTTGTCATTTCATCATCGCTCCATTCCGGCGGCTCATTATTCGCACGCCGGAATTTATCCTGATGAAAATCAGGATTCCGCTTATATTGTGTAACTTAAAACTCTACGTTTAGGTCATCAATGAAACAATTTATCTTTCATTCCTTCATTCACTTGTCAGCTTATCATCGCCCAACTTATGGAGTGCTCATTGATAGTGATGATGCCAACATTAACAAATTTTAATTTGTTCTATCACTTATAATTTCTGAGATTAATAACTTAACTTAATTCATACCCCACAATCATAATTTTATAGGAGTTCTTAATGAAATATTTAATAAAAGTTCGATTGCCCGTTGAAGCCGGTAACAAAGCCTTACAAGATCCTAAATTCGGTGACAAGCTACAGTCTATTCTGAAAGAAATAAATGCAGAAGCTACTTTTTTTACTCCTGTTGAAGGTCAAAGAGGAATGTTTATTGTAACAAGCTTTGATGATGCCTCAAGAATTGCCGCCATAAGTGAAAAATTTTGGTTTTTTGGAAAGGCCGATGTAGAGTTCTTTCCTATAATGGTAATTGAAGACATCATGAAGGCCGGTCCCGAAATTGAAGATGCTGCCAAGCGATACGGCAGCTAAAAACATTTCAATAATCCTTTTAGGCAAATGCCTGCAGCTAAAACTGCAGGCTTTTTTATTTACAAGGCAGATAAATTTTTAAAAGGGAAGAATTGTTAGATTCGCTATAACCAAAACAGAAACCGGTTTCAACATATTCTCCAATACAGGAGAGCTCATCTTAGAATACACAAAGCAGAACTGCGAAAGTTTATCATCGAAAACTCTTGATGATATTTTTATATCGCCAAAGAATTTTATAATAAAAAACCGCCGAAAGAGAAACCGGAAATCAAAGCAAGAAAAATTAAACTTGAGGAGTTTATGTCGAACGATGAGAAGCTGGCAACGTTCGAAGAGTAAAGGGTATACATCTTCCTGGAATTACAATCGAATTGTCCATTTTAGATTACATTATTTTAGTCTTTAAGATATCTTTAATAACCTCCACGGGAAATGGATCCCCATGTCCTGGATAAATCATCTTCGCACCTTGTTGTATAATTACTTTCCAACTTTCTCTGACCTCTTCAATATTTTCTGCAAATATGGGTAAACCAGGTTTGAGTCTAAACGGAAGATTATTATGTGCCAGGCATCCTACGAACGCTTCACCAGTATCTAAAAGAACGCTTACAGAACCTTTAGTATGCCCGGGTGTATATATTATTTTACCCCTTATTCCAAAATCGTACAACGGATAATCCGAATTTTCCAGTGTAATGTCTGTCTTACCTCCGGGTGATTTCAATAGGATTTTTGTTATTGGGTAGAATAAAAAATGTGCTATATGTCCCCATAAATCTACACCTGGTGGGAAATTATATACAGAATTTTCAAAATTTTTTTTATCATTTTCATGAATAGCAATTTTTGCTCCGGTAAACAGTCTTATTTCATTTGCGGATCCTACATGATCAAAATCACCATGGGTTAGAATAATTAAACGGATATCACTTGGTGAAATGGGTACGTGTGAAATGAATCTTTGAAATTTTGTTAACTTATTAGGTGGTCCTCCATCAACCATTATAATCCCTTCATCCCGAATAAGATAACAACTGTTAATACCAAATTTAATTCTAAAGATTTGTATTTGCATTCAAAAATCCTCCCTTCCGCTGCCTAAATATAATTTCAATATATACCTAAAATCGGAAAGTTTAATTACAGCTGTCCTAATCATCTAAAATATCTTTTTTAAGTGAGAAATTATTCAAATAGTATATACTGGCTACATATTTATTCTTGATATCAGGTTTTCTTAGATGTTACCGCGGTAAAACGCGAAAATATTCTTTTTGTATCCATACTTCCGCAGTTAGGGCAGTTATAAGTTTTTTTTCTATCATAGTCTTGAATTGATATTTTTAGGGAAAATTCTTTCTCACATTTTTTACATTTAAATTCATAAGTTGGCATTTTTTACCTCATATAATATTAAATGATTTAATGATTGATATAGTCTATAAAACCAAATATTTGATATTAAAAAAATAGTTTAAGACATCGTTAAGCAATTTTTATTTTATTGGGTGCAATCATGAAATATCCAAAACCTAATGTAAAGAACAGGTATACAAAAACTATTAACCAGCCTAGAAGATTAAGTACACCTGAAATAACGGTTATTACTGTCATAATAAATGCTATTAAGTCATAACTAAATAATGCAATTATTATGGCTTTTCTTGCATCGGATTCTTCAGAATTTTTTGCAAACCAACAAAGAAACATGTTCCCAAATAATGACGAACTATATTCACGGGCTGTGAACATTCCTCCGGCAGTTAATGTTGCACCAAATATAGAAAGTAAAATATCCGGTATTATCATTAAAAGAGCTCCGAAGAAAAGACAAACCAAAGCTTTAATGATCAAAAGATTTTTAAATTTCATATTAAGACTCCTTTTTAAAAAATGGTAGAACATGCTATTATGTAATACTTAATTTTGGGTTCACTCAAATTACCAGTATAAAAAACATTGGAATACATCAATAGTTTTAAAAACTTTAGTTTTAATTATGTTAAAATTTTTGTAAGGATAAATGGAGTACACAAAAGGAAGAGAAATTACCCCATTTTCCCCATACCTTCAATTGTGATAACGTTAAACTATAGTTATTAATTCTCAAAGGCAATAAGGATTATTAAAATATTTATGTATAAGGTATATTAAAAAATAAAAGTTCGAATGAATTTTTTGAAAAAGTAGGGTTGTTGAAAAAGAGATGGGGGAGAAGATTAGGAGGTTTGGGAGGGAGAATTAGGGGGAATAGTAAGTTATAATACTATATTGATGAAATAATAATTCATCTTCATTCCATTGAGAACAAATTTTTACTTCCAACCTTGTCCACGAATGCAAGCTGAACAACGATTTAGATATCTATCGAATATTATTAATAGAATTCTTTGCGGTGTCGTGTTTATTCTTCATGATGATGGATATCATTGAGAATTCTCTATTTTCACGGCTTATTTTATTCTGCAACATTAGATATTGTAAATTGAAACTCATGGACATTTCTTGCATTTTACTAATAGCATCTAATAAGTTTGTCTGATTGTCTTCATTACTTTTAATATTCTCCATAAAGCTCATTAGAGCATTTGTGAATTCTTTCATTTTAGTAGAGAATTCTTCAGCTGCTTGAGATATATTCTCAGAGTAACTGTTAAGTAATTCTAAATTTTGTTGCTGACTTTCATTTAATCCTAGTAAATTCCTTTTTATTTCATTATTTTGAGATTTATTGACACTTTCTAAGAGTGTAATTAATCTTGTTTCTAAATATTGTTCATTACCCTCATATTCTACATTCATCCCAGCAATGTTTATTTTAAGTTTTGCTACATTAACTCTATCAGAGTTTTGTTCTTGAGTCATATTGTCTTTGTTAATCGCATTGAATTTTTCTGAACCTTGAGGAATTTTTTCTCTGACAAATTTCGCAATGTCAGCATATTTAAACGTACTTATTAAACCGTTTTCATTTTGCATCTTTATGTAATCATTAGGAACATTTTCAATAATTATTCCTTTAGCTATGTCACCATTAATGAGATAGACTACATCTTGATATCCTTGTTGAGAATAAACAAGTGATGTAAATAAAACAAGCGCAAATAAAATGTTAAATATTTTCATGGTTTTGCCTCAAATTATTTTGACAATCTTTTATTTACAGACTTACGGTTACGCAATTAAACTGCAGCCCAGAATAATGCACTAGTTTAATTTTATCTCAAAAAGCTGGGTGCGGAAATACTGGCGGGTTGGATTGATTTGGTATGTGGTGCCTTTTAATATATAAATAATTAAATTTTTATTTTACTAATCTAAGGTTAGCAGCTTTTATTAATTGAATGAATCTGCCAATTTCAGTTGCTTCCAAAGTTGTATTCGAGCGTTCATTAAATATTTCATATAAAATATCCTCAAGAGTTATGAAGTTTATTTTTACTTTGTGCTTTCCATAATCAGATAAATTATTAATAAATAATTTACATTTTTTAAAATCTTCTATTTTTTTGTCTTTATTTTTTTTGATTTTGGTTACTGCGATATAATATGTGAAGTCGTAAGATTTAGTTTCTTTATATATGGTCTCTCTAAATGCTTTTGCCCAAGTTTCTTCAACCAATTCTCTAAATTTTTTCCATGCCTCACTTGTCCCCACACGAACTTTTCTCTTTTCTTCATCTATTAAATGTTCATAAAAGAAATCTATATCAAAACCTTCTTGCTAAGATTTACAGCTAATAACAGAAACTCTTTTTTCATCTTTTTTATCAAGATGAATCGCAATAATATCAATATCAGAAGATACATTATATCTACTTCTAATTTTGTTATCCAAATGAGCGATATCATTTGGCGTTGGCTTAAACTTTACATTATGTTTAGTGAAAGTAGTTGGTTTACGTAAAAAATAACCATCAATAAGTTGTTCTAAAATATCTTCTTTCATCTTAAGATATGCAACCTCCATTTTTAACTTAGTATATAACGGCCATTCAATTAAGCTGCAGCCTCCTGACTTGTGACAATTAGTATGGCGGCAATATTTGGGGAAAAAATTCTT
>CAYUVK010000167.1:0-6065 GCA_964448105.1 uncultured Ignavibacteriaceae bacterium | reverse complement strand
AATTTTGTGAATTTTTATTATTGCTTATTTATTAACCTTCTAAGTGGCATAAAATATGACATTTTTATGCAATAATTACTATTTATTTTTATAGACTTTAATAAGTAAATATACTTTTTTAAGAAGTTATACTTTATGGATTTGTCAGTTGTTGTACCTGTTTTTAATGAGGAATTGTCTATTCAACCGCTTTATGATGCAATCACCAAAGCTTTAAGCAATTTAAATTTAGATTATGAAATCCTATTGATAGATGATGGCAGTTCCGATAATACTTTTTTGAATGCACACAATTTAGCTGAAAAAGATACCCGGTTAAAAGTAATAAAGTTAAAAAGGAATTACGGTCAGACTATTGGTCTGCATGCGGGTTTTCAAAATGCTTCCGGTAAAATAATTGTTACAATGGATGGAGATCTTCAGAATGATCCTGATGATATTGAAAAAATGATCGAAGAAATAAATAAAGGAAACGACATTGTTTTGGGGTGGCGTCATGATAGGCAGGATAAAATGATATCCAGGAAAATTCCTTCTAAAATTGCAAATAAACTTATCAGTAAATTAACAGGGGTTCCGGTAAAAGATAACGGGTGTGCAATACGTGCCTATAGATCTGAAGTAATAAAAAAATTTCCGATGTATTCCGAAATGCACAGGCTTCTTCCCGTGATGACAGCTTTATCGGGGGCCAAGTTCACTCAAATTAAAGTAAAACACCATGCAAGAAAATTCGGTTCATCAAAATACGGACTTTCACGTATCTATAAAGTTATGATCGATATGGTTGCATTGAAAATAATTTTCACTTTTTTCTATTTGCCTCTATACGGCTTTGGAATATTTGCCATGATTTTTGGTATCCTGTGTTTGCTTACTTTAGTGCTTGGATTTTTCCAGATTTTATTATATCCGGGAACATCATTAGTAACTATAATGGGTACAAGTTTATTGCTAGGTTCTCTAAGTTTCTTTCTACTTTTTTTGGGTATTATAAGTGATTTGATTTATCAGAACGGAGACATTAAAATAGAGAGACTTTTAAAAAACAGAAGAATGAATAAAAAGATTTTTTATTCTTTTAGACGGAGTAATTAATGGACAAAAAAATTGATCTTTCAATAATAATAACTCTTTCGGAAAGTAACACATATGATAATATTGCTGAACTATATAATGCTTATAAAAAAAGTATTGAAGAAACAGGCTTGAACTATGAATTTATATATGTTACTGATAGGGATTCTCAAAACATTTTAAATGAACTTTTTAAATTGAAAGAAAACGTGAAAGACATTGAAATAATTGAATTAGCTAAATGGTTTGGTGATGCAGCTGCATTAAATGCAGGTTTTGAACAAAGTTCGGGAGAAATGATTTTGACTCTGCCCGGTTATCGCCAGATTGATGAAATAGAACTTCCCAGATTTATTAATTCTTATAAAAATGTAGACATGCTTGTTGCAGTAAGGTCTAGAAAGAAAGATAATTTTTTACATCGTCTTCAAGCTAATTTTTTCCATTATATAGTTAAATTAACTCTGGGAATGAATTTTAATGATTTAGGTTGTATCGTAAGAATTTTTAGTAGGGAATTACTGGATAAAATATATATATATGGAGATCAACATCGTTTCCTACCAATTCTTGCCAGTAGATCAGGTTTCAAAGTTAAAGAATATGATGTAGCCCAGTATTATACTGATATTTCTAAAAGAGTTTATTCAGTAGGACATTATACTGACAGATTTGTAAATTTTATTTCAATATTCTTTTTGGTAAAATTTACAAAAAAACCGCTTCGATTTTTTGGCATTCCAGGTATTCTGATTTTTGCTTTAGGTTCTTTATTAGCTCTGTTTTTATTCGTTCAAAGAACATTTTTAGGAGTGGGTTTAGCAGATCGTCCTTTGGTTCTGGTAAGTATTTTACTTATTGTTTTTGGGATCCAGTTATTTGCAATAGGTTTAGTTGCAGAAATAATTATTTTTACGCACTCCAAAGAATCGAAAGAATATATTATTGAAGAGATTTTCCATGTTGAGAAGGAAAATAAAATACAGGAGAAAGAGAAAGTAAAGGTTAAGGAAAGTATTAAAAATTGATAACTTCCTATTTTAATTATCTTAGTATTACTTTAATACTGCTTCTATTTTTTCTTTCAATTCACTTTCGTTAAAGGGTTTAACAAGAAACGTCGATGATTCTGTTATTTTAGATCGCAATAAAATTTCTTTTGCATAAGCCGTAATATAAACTATCGGTATTTTATATCTTTCGGACACAATAACCCCTGTTTCTATTCCATTAAGATCTCCGGCTAATAAAATATCCATTATTACAAGATTAGGTTTGTTCACTGCCATTATATCTAGAGCTTCTTCCCCTGAACTTACTGTTGAAAGAACCGAATATCCGAAATTAGAAACAGTTTTCTGTAAATCCAAAGCAATTGCTTTTTCATCTTCTACAATAAGTATTTTTCTATCGTTATTCATTTTCTTATTACAAAAATTAAAGAATGGGAATCAGAATGTTAATGATTCGTAACACAACTTAAACTTATCGAAATAGATTTGTGTTGATTAGCAGTATAGTAAATAGTAACTTGATAATAGTTGGAAGCAAAAAGGAGTATTATTTTGATTATGAGATTGATCGATAATAAAACAATAAATGATCTTAACAGGTTGATTAAAATAAACCTGGAAGTATTATCCGGTTATAAGTTGGCTGCTGAAATAATAAATGATAAAAATCTTAGAGAAGTATTTATAATTTATATTCAAAGGCTATTCGAGTATATAAATGAACTTAAGAGAATAGAGAAGAACTGGTCGGGATATAAAAATAATTTTAATTACCCTGCAAAAAAATTTTCTTCTGTTTCTTATGATGGTGATGAAATTACTATTTTGAGAATGTGTGAAAACCTTGAAGAAAAATCAATTAAAGAGTATGAAATTATTCTTCATAATGAAATCCCTTCCAATATTAAAGATACATTCTTAAAACAATATAACGGCATTAGGGAAGTTCGGCTTCATATGAGAGCGTTGGAAGAGAAATATTAATATTTCTCATACAAGTTATAGCGGTTCACGATATTAGACCAGCCTGTTGAATTAATTTCATTTAAAAGAAGAGGATTTATTTTACAAATAAGCTGTCTTTTTCGGAGTTAGAATAATACAAATATGAAGAGAGGCTGAAATAATTATTAACAGCCTCTTAAATTTAAATATAAATTCTAATATAGTCCCTCAATGGAGAGGTATCTTTCGCCGGTATCATAACAGAATGTTATAACTTTTTTACCATCAGGGATTTCAGGTAATTTTTTAGCTACCGCTGCCAGTGCTGCACCGGATGAAATTCCTACAAATATTCCTTCTTCTTTAGCTGCTCTTTGTGCATATTCAAAAGCCTCTTCTTTTGATACTTGGATTGTTCCATCAAGTAAATCTGTTCTTAAAATATTTGGTATAAATCCGGCACCAAGTCCTTGAATTGGATGTGGTCCGGGTTGTCCTCCGCTAATGACAGGGGACTGGGAAGGTTCAACAGCAAATACTTTTATTCCTGGAAATTTTTCTTTAAGTACTTCAGCTACTCCGGTAATATGTCCGCCGGTACCAACACCGGTAATTAAATAGTCGAAGCCTTCAGGGAAATCCTTAACAATTTCCTTTGCTGTAAATTCCCTATGAGCTTTTGTATTGGCTGGATTTTCAAACTGCATAGGCATCCATGCATTTTTGTTTTTTTCAACAATTTCTTTTGCTTTATCAATTGCCCCTTTCATTCCTTTTTCTTTTGGGGTTAATTCAAATTCAGCACCATATGCCGCCATAATTTTTCTTCTTTCGATCGACATTGATTCCGGCATAACAAGAATAAGCTTATATTTTTTAACAGCTGCTACTATTGCTAATCCGATCCCGGTATTTCCGGAAGTAGGTTCTACAATAATGCTATCTTTATTTAATATCCCCTTTGCTTCGGCATCTTCAATCATTGATAATCCAATACGGTCTTTAATGCTTGCCCCGGGATTAGCCCGTTCAAGCTTAATCCAAACTTCCACATTTTTTTTGAATAAATTATTTATTCTAACATGCGGTGTATTGCCGATAGTCTCGAGGATATTTTTTGCCTTCATACATTCTCCTTTTTAACAAATAATTTAAATAATAAAGTTTATTGGTTCCTCATTCATTTTTGAATTTCCAAATTTTATTTCGCTTTTATGATATACAATAGAATAAGGCTGAACACTGGAAGTCAGCCAGACATTTCCACCAATAATACTATTGTGTCCAATTATGGTTTCTCCTCCCAAAATAGTAGCACCTGAATAAATTACGGTATTATCTTCAATCGTTGGGTGTCTTTTTGAATTAGCTAATGTTTTGTTTACGCTTACTGCACCTAATGTTACTCCCTGGTAAAGTTTAACATTATTTCCGATTTCAGTTGTTTCACCTATCACAATACCTGTTCCATGATCTATAAAAAATGATTTTCCTATTTTAGCACCCGGATGAATGTCAATCCCTGTTAGCCGGTGAGCATATTCTGTGAGTACACGGGGGAAATACGGAATCTTCAAATTATAGAATTCATGGGCAATACGGTAAACCGAAATTGCAAAAAAACCAGGATAAGTCAATATTACTTCATCAACATTTTCAGCTGCAGGATCACCTTTATATATTGCTTCTGCATCCATCATTAGTTTCTCGTGAATTCCTGGTATTTTTGAAAAAAAACTTTCTGAACATTCTTTTGCCGATATTTTTCCCAAAGGTTCTATTATCTTACAAAGATTTTTTTCTAAAACCTTTAGTTCCTTTTCTACTTCTTCAGGTGAATTGAAATGCTTTTTTGAAAAATGCGGGAAAAGGAGTTCCAATAATTCATCAACAAATTTTTGAACTGAATTTCTATCCGGTAAAAGGCAGGATGGTTCTTTTCTTAAATGAAAGAGTTTTTCTGCGAACATATTATTTTTTGATTTTTCTATTGTAGATAGCATAGGAATTCTTTTAAATTATGAAATCTTAATGTAACTTGTTGGACATTAATTTGAAAGATTTTTACTTTCGTGGTCTAATATAAAAAATTATTACAAAGTTTATTATGATTGCATACATAAATGGGAAATTTATTCAAGAAAATGAAGTAAAAATATCTCCGTTTGATAGAGGTTTCCTGTTTGCCGATGGTGTTTATGAAGTAATGCGGACATATAATGGGAAAATATTTAAAATAGATGAGCACATAAAACGCCTTGAATATAGCTTAAAAGAAATAAAAATTGATGGTTTTGATATAAATAATGTCGACAAAATTATTAATGAATTAATTTCGAAGAACAAATTGAATAACGATTTTAATATTTATCTGCAAATAACCCGTGGAGTCTCTTCACCTAGAATGCATGCATTTCCTTCTAAAGAGATTAAACCAACGGTGTATATTATGCTATATCCTTTAATTCATGCTTCAAAAGAAAAGAAAAATGGAATTAAAGTTCAATTGGAAAAAGATATTCGATGGACAAGATGTGATATAAAATCAACATCTCTTTTACCTGCTGTTTTAGCACATCAATCTGCAAAAGATAATGGAGCTTCCGAAGCTATTTTTGTCAGAGATGGTTTTATTACTGAAGGTTCGCATACAAATTTTTTTGCAGTAAAAAAGAATATTGTTTACACACCTCCTTTAACGAATTTTATTCTTTCAGGAATCACAAGGCAGGTGATTCTTGAGATTTGCAGAAATAATTCAATTGAAACAAAAGAAACAAATATTGAAGAAAAAGAACTTAGAAATTATGATGAATTTTTTGTTACGGGAACTACTACCGAAATAAAACCTGTTATCCGTTTTGATGACTGGATAGTAAAAAATGGAAAACCGGGAATGTTAACAAAAAAAATACAATCTGCTTTTAAAGAATATACTTTAAATTTTTAAATGGTAGGATAAATATGAAATTATTAATTTTTTATTTCTCAATAATATTTTTAACTATGATTACAACTTCAAATGCACAA
>CAYUVK010000166.1:0-6149 GCA_964448105.1 uncultured Ignavibacteriaceae bacterium | reverse complement strand
CACCACTTGCTTCAAATAGCTGAGGGTACTGAGTGTCCATTTGCGCGGCTTTTGAGGTATGTTCAAGTACATTTTTTTGAACATACTCTGCTAACTCACCTAAATCTACAAAGTCGGGATTTTTCTGTTCCTCAGCTTCGCCGTGTAATCCTTTTAATAGATAATAAGTAAAGACACTTGAATGCAGATTTGGGTCTTCCCAGGAAAGTTGAGTGCCTCTGCCGGAGCTAAACACAACTTTATTTTCGGGAATTTGCTCTAAACGTTCGCCAAAAGCATCTTGATCGAATGAACCTTTTGATTGGCCTTTACTGAAACCAATTGTGCCGCTATGACAAGCATCGATAAAGGCAATTATATGCTCTGCTCTACTATCTGCAATAAGGTTTAGCAAATCTCTGTAGGCAAAACCAGAACGATAGTCATTCACTTCAAAATCGCAAGTTAACAGATAAACATCCTTCTCTCGCAGAGGGTGGCTTCTACCATGACCGGAAAAGAAAATAAAGATCAAATCGCGCTGGTTCGCACTGGTTAAAACACTAGTTAGCGCATTATCAACATTATAAGTGGTCGCTTGTTCGTTAACTAAATATCGGATATCCCAATTACCACCACTTAACGTTTCCGTTTTCAAAAAATCTCGGAAGGCTTTAGCATCGTTTTGTGTATATTTAAGATCTATCAAAGCTCCTTTATTTTCAGACTTTTCAGGCAAGTTTTTATAGTCAGAAATACCTATAATAATTGCATACTTTTTTCCGTAATTACCAAGTTCGTCTCTTTTTCCTGTTGTTTCGGTAACTCCGGATTCTGGACCTTTTCTACCATCCACTTGGTTTTCATATACAACAAGCCCCGACCGACCTAGCACCACATAGAGATGGCTATTAGCGACGATAAGATCAGTACATTTTGCTCCTAAATCTGTTTCCCAAACTGTTTCGAGGGTTTTAGCATTCAATGCATAAAGAGTTTTATTATTCCACCCGCCAGCATAAATAATATCATTTGCTACAACCATTCGAGTAATTGATAAATTATCATTTCGCTGTTTTATAATATCACCTGTCCTAGGATTGAGAGCATAAAGAACACCTTTGGCTGAAGAATATTGATTTTTGATACTGACGACATATAGCACTGAATTTGTCACAGCCATACACCCATATACGAGATCATCATACAATATTTTTTCCCACATTTTTTGTCCCGTTCTAACATTAAAAGCCGCAATACGATCATATTTATAATAAGGATAATCCGGTAATTTAGTCGGTGATTCCCCAGTGTAAGCGACAAAAACAATTCCATTCCAAGCGGAAAGATAGGATTGCGCTTTGCCATTTGTTTCCCAGATTTTATTCCCTTGCAATGTCCCAATACCAACAAGTGGAGAACCATAGACACTTCCCTGTATTAATACTCCCTCTTCAATTACGATATCCGATTGATTTCCAATATCTGAGAGTTCCCAAATTTTTCTTCCATCTCGAACATTTATTCCCATTATCCATCCTTCATTGGAATTGATATATATCGTCCCCCCGGCAATCTTTGGATTTGTGCCATAAAGGTTACTTATACCCGAAGTACGCCATTGTTCATACCCATTATTAATATTAACAGCATATAGATTATTATCTCTCTGTCCACCAAAAAAGACGAGTTGATTAACAGGATCTTTATAAACAGCAGGTGCCACTCCCATTGCTCCGCTACCGCCTCCCGTTAAGGTAAACTTCCACTTATAATTACCTGTTTGTGCATTTACGGCAAAAACAACATTCTTGTCTCCATCAGCCATGCTCGATAGAAATGTAACTTCCGATGAAACTACAACATTTTCAAGTGCTGCTTGTGTTCCCGCTGGACTATATCGCCAAGCCTCCTTAAGAGGAGGATATAAGGATTTCTCCTCACGATTCCAAAATGAGTTTCTAGCATCATACCCATGCATGAGCCAATCGCTTTGAGCCATTGCTATTTTAGGCAGTATATTCAAACTCACTATTAATATTAAAAATATTAATTTGAGAAAATTCATAAATCTCATATCTGTAATCTCCTATTGTACTTATAAAGAATCCACTTGGGGATAAAGAGGAATGTCCAGGAATGAAGAGAAATCTACAAATTTTCCCCATACCTTTTTTCGCTGAATTCTAATGTATATTTATTAATTCAGAAAGGCAATAAAAATTTTTGAAATGTATAAATCAAATTATAACGAATGTTTGAAAGAAAAAAATTGATTATTTCTGAAGATGTTTTGGAAGAAGTGGGTGTGTTAAAAGAAGAGATGGAAGAGAAGATTAAGAGGATGGGGAGGGAGAATTAGATTCCAGAATTAAAATTTGTAGACTTTGGCTAGTTTGATATTGCTGAACGTTTAACCCATCCAGAAACCTTTTCTGTGAGATACTCCTAAAACTTTTTTACAATCAGGACAGAAATAGATATATCTTTTCCCCAAAACGCTTTCCAGCTGCCGATACCACACCTTAACAATTTCCTTTAAGCAGTGC
This sequence comes from uncultured Ignavibacteriaceae bacterium, assembly GCA_964448105.1. GTDB lineage: Bacteria > Bacteroidota > Ignavibacteria > Ignavibacteriales > Ignavibacteriaceae > CAVQBP01. The sequence continues at coordinate 3,621 of CAYUVK010000166.1, read as the reverse complement.
GGGCATATGGGCAGCACATCGTTTTTTTCTTCGGCTGGTAGCATTTTTAATTCCTTTAACTAATTAATAACAATTTTTAATTGATAAGACATTTAAGTATATAAAATTTTCTCAATTATTTATTTTTTAAATGAATTCGTTTTTTATCTGGAACTTCTTGATTTTTCATTTTTAGTGTCTTGATAGGAATCAAGTGCAAATTTGTCTTTGAAATTTTCCTGTCCTTAACAATTTCTTTTACCATATCTCCTGGTCCATTAAATACTTCTTCAATAGTCCCGTTACTATGAATTCTAATCCCTAAATAATAATCCGGAACATGATCACAGGGGAAAGTTAAAGTGTCTTTCATCGTTGATTTAATTTGGACTTTTTTCTTGGTGCCATCAGTACAAATTGCATCATGATGTTTTGTAAGTCCTTCATTTAATTTTATTAAATATTTTTCTGCAGCTAAGACTTCACCGATATCCCCTACCAATCTTCCGTCTAACGTAAATTTCTTTTGGGGATAGTCATTTTGCATTTGGGAAACAATTTTCAGGAGTTTTTTTACATAAGATTGGATTGGTGTTTTTTCAGTTTTTGAAATTATTATAGGTTCTCCAGCTGATTCCATTTTTTTAAGTAAGTGAGATGATATTCTTTTTAATCCCATGATATTTGTCCTTTAAAACTTAGCTAATTATGCAGTACAAAATTGTAAATTATTATTCCTATTACGTATAATATCCACAAGAACATTACAGTCATGCTGGCTATATAAAATACCTTCCCCTTTTTATTAAACATATTTCTGTTTATGGACATTGATCTTTTGGTATTAAAAATAACACTCGAACGTTCCTCAGAATATTCATTTAACAAATTTTTAGATGCTAAAATCCGAAGGACAAAGCTTGTTAAAAAAATTGTAAATAAGATTATTAGTGGAATCCAATCCGTCATTATAATTGCTCCCCGTTCTGTTTGTTAGCTGCTTACTTATTTTGACGACTATTTCAATTTATAATGAAAAAATTAATTTTTCAAGATAATTCCTTTAAAAAATTTTGTTTTATCAAAAGTAGGATTGAAGAAGTTGGTGTGCTTAAAAAAGATTGGGAGGAGAAGATTAGGAGGATGGGGAGGGAGAATTAGGGAATGGTATGTGGTAAAACATCTATTTATAAATCAAAAATTATCTAGTTTAATAAAAGATTAACAATACCTTAATATAAATTCAATTTAAAATTATAATTTTTCCAATTTATTAAATCTCTTTGAATTTTTGGAAAATATAATCACTAATTTTTATTATATTTTTAGAAATTTTAAAGGATAATAAATGAATAATGGAAAACTACTAAAATGGGTAAAGAATGAACTAATAGCACTCGGGAAAGTTTTTTTCTGGGGAGTTGTAGCTCTTATTTTTATCTTAGTATTAGTAACGGTCTTCGGATCTATGATACAAGCACTGCTTGGAATGTCATCCTTTATTACAAAAAATGAGATATTTCAGATTATACTTGCCTTCGGTATTTTATTTTTTCTTGGTGTTTTTTCAAGAAAGCTGCAAAAATCAAAAAGATTCAGTATCTTCAAAAAATTCCTACCTGCTGAAATCTTCAAAAAACCGGAGGTTGCTTATTTTACAGATAAGCAAAAACTTGGTCTTGGCATTCTTATTAAAGTGCATAATATTATAATAAAAGGTGATGTGCAGGAATTGGGAGAAGTTGTCCCCACACAGGGAGGACCTACAAGCGGCGGACATTTATCCGGCCAACTATTACCGATTGAACAATTATATTATACAGGCAGGACATACGGACAATCCTTGGCAGCATGTATGTCCTTTGGAATGAAAATGTCACCTATAAAAGAACTTGTACCTTTCACTAAAAATGGATTGTTAAAGGGCACTCTATAATTGTGCTTGTTTGAAATTCTTTATAATCTATCGTATGCTATTTGTTGTTTTTATGCCAGGTTGTGTACCTTATATTATTTATTCAAGGATTGATGTTAGGAATCTTATTTTCAACATATATTCCAACACTGGTGAACTTATATTAGAATATACAAAACAGAACTGCGACAGTTTATCACTCAAAACTCTTGATGATATTTATTATACTGCTAAAGAATTTTATAATAAAAAACCATCAGAAGAAAAACAGAATCCAAAAATAAAACAAATTAAACTGGAAGGAGTTTATGTCCAAAGATAATCCGTTAGTTACATATGAAGAGTTAGCCGTTTCGAATATGCTGGAGATACAGGCTTTAATAAAAATACTAGAGCAAAAAGGTATTACCAATAAAGATGAGATTTTAAAAGAAGTAGTGGAATTGAAAAAGGAGATGGAGAAGAAAATTAGGAAGTATTCAAGAGAGAATTAGCGCTTAAAATATAGTGTTGCACTAACTGCCTCAATTCAAAACATCTCCCCTCTAAAATATATTCTCCATTCATCACAAATAATTCTAATTTTTTGATATATATTCGCTTCGTCTTTTTATTTAGTTTTCCCCAATCTAAAATTTTTGAAAGGAATTGGATATGAAAAAAACATCAACAGCTGCAAGTAAAAAGGGTGTAGAACCTGAAACCTTTGATAAACATATCACTAACTTCTCAAAGTTCAAGCCGGATCTGACAGTAAAAGACTTCCAGAAATTGTTAACCCCGATCGGGGGTGTAGTAGTTTTCCCTTTTATTCCCATTGAGACCCTTAGTTGCACTAAAACAATAGGCCGCGGTCGAACAAACTTAACTATCATCGTACCTACTATCGTGCAAATTGATGCTACATCCCCTCGAGCGAGTTTCGACCGTAGCAAAACTCCTTTACGCAATCCAATCATTCAGATGCACTTTGAACCAATTGCATATGGGATAACATCCGTAGCAACCTACATAATGGAATTTACTATCCAAGCATTCGGCCAGTCGACTTTCAATCTGGACGGTTTTGCTGGGACTGGAATTCTTGCGAATAATGGTACAAAGTCACTAAACGGACCTTCGAAGGTATCATTGATTATGAAGAACGTTCCACCTACTCAACAGACCTTTGGATTTCTAGAACAGAAAACTGGTGGCGCGTGGGATTGGTTATCCACTCAGGTCCATTTCCCACCTTTAGTATTAACACAATGAACCCGACAAGACGATTTACGGAGTTCTTTCGGATTGACATACACATAAAGGTGTTGCTTCTAAGCTGCAGTCCAATACAGCAATTTAGAAAGAACTTTAATTAGCACGTCAATTCTTTAAGGAATTTATAACTCATTTCTAACCTCCTAAAAAATGCAGCTAACCAGACTTGTAACTAAGCCGCAGCCCAGAAATATTTAATTAAAATAGAAATAGGCAACTTCGCACATCACCTATAAAGGGAAATCGGCAGTAATTCTTAATCTAATTTTTTCTTATAAATTCTCATCGGGACAAATAGAATGGTCGAGATGAAGAGAAATTGCCTCATTTTTCTCCATACCTCAAATTACGATACGTGTTAATCTAAATTTAATAATTTATAAGGGCAATAAAAATCTTCAAAATTTATCTGCCATGTAATAACTCGATAGAAATGTCATAGATACGACTCGATAGAAATGTCAGTAAAA
>CAYUVK010000165.1:0-6319 GCA_964448105.1 uncultured Ignavibacteriaceae bacterium | reverse complement strand
GGTTCAGGTGCCCCCTTCTTAATTGCTTTAAAAGAAAATTAAAATGTAAAAAATCTGCTTAACATTTTAAATAAGTAAAAGTCAATTGGCAAGTCTTTGCACTTCTGAAAAAGAGGTCATTGTTTAATTTCATTCCTATCAAAAAAATAATTGCTCGCCTTATTCCCCGCCCCATTCCTCACGCAAATATTTTTTTAATCTTCTTATTAAAACAAAAACATTGATCAGCACTATCGAAAAAGACTTCCTTATTTTTGCAACTTCTTTAAGCTGTTCCGGTCAAAAATAAGTAAGACTTTTTTCTCTACCACCATCTTCATAATACATAGCATCCGCAGTCTTATCAAAAATTACTTGTAAGCCTCTGGCTTAATTGTTCGGTCTGACAGCCTATACGCTTAGCTCATTTCCATGCTGTCAGCCCTTCACAAATAATTTTTTCATCTCATCAGTAAATCATGAAATGATTTGCTAATTTTGCCGAGTAAAAAAACCTTGCTTAATTTTTATGAAAACTGTTGGATAGGCAAGGCTTTTGAAGAACAGTTGAAGATAAAATTTTCTTGCCTTTAGTCTTATGAAAAGTTTAACATTTTTTATGATCTTTAAAATACAAGTAATATCTCCGTAAAATAATATATTCGTCTCCAAGTCTTATTTTGTAATATCACCCTCTATAGTCAGGGTAAAAGGATTATATATACCTGCTGTAATAGCATTTAGTAACCCGTTAACGAATGTCATTTGATAATGGATTTTGATATTAATTGCACCATTCCCTCCTGCGGCTGTCACCTCATCAGTAAGCGCTTTGGCTACTTCAGGATCACTTATTGTTACTAATCCAAAAATTAGGTGGTGAACTGTCATTGATGTTGAAAAATGTTTAATTATATCACCATTTGGATTGTTAGACATAGATAGTACTGTGCTAGTGGGTGTAGCAACAGCATTTAAGGTATAACAACCAGATGACAAGAATGCGAAAGTGATAATGAATGCGAAAAGGAAATACATGTTCTTCATATGAACTCCTTCTTATTATGTTGTTTGGGGCTTAATTTTTTATTCAATAGATATTCATTTGATTTATGAGTTTAATAAATTCTTGAAATTTGAAAGTTGAACTGAAATTTTTAATAAACTATTAGCTTAAAGGATTGTAATGTTTAATATAGATAATAATAATCTAATCTCAAACATTTTTTTTTAGATCTTTGACTCCAACATTTAACAATCTGTTCATAGCAAACAGTTGAGGAGATAAAAGTTTAAGGATAAAATATTTAATATTTTTAATTCTATCAAAAAAATAATTGCTCGCTCAAACTAGTATTATCTCGCTCGCAAATATTTTTTTCATCTTGTCAGTAAATCTTGAGATGATTTGCCCATTACAATGTGTAAAAAACCTTGCTTAATTTTTATAAGTTAGATTATTGATTAAGCAAGGCTTTTTGAAGAACATTAGTGGATAGAATTTTCTTGCCTTTGATCCAAAAAGAAATTATGTTATATAAACTTAAGTTTTTTCGGGGAGGGAATCGGAAGAACTTCTTTAATCCTAAATTAAAAGAAATTAAAGAATGTCTACATTTAGACATAAATTTATATATATAGACATTTATAAGGAAAATGATATATGTATTCAGAAAATGTCTAGGTGTATACACAAAGGTATAATAGAGGGAGTAGGTTAATAATAAGTTAGCTGAATAACATAAATAGAAAAATAAAATGAAAAATTACACTTTATATTTAATTCTATTTCTAATTATCAACTCCAACATATCTGCTCAAGACTCACTCAATCAAAAAGTAATTTTCCCTAAGGGTATAACAATTGAATACGGTATAGGAACTTATGCAGTTACAGATGAGTATATTTCAAAGGAAAAATATTCAGGTACCCTTCCTTACTTTAGAGTGGGGTGGACAAATCAGCACGAAAATTATGTATACTATTTCCTGCTGGAGTTTAGATACACTTCCGAAATAAAAAATTACAATGTCAGCGCAAAAGTAATTCAGTCTTCATTAAGCCAGGGATTTCTCTATCAAGTTTCAGAATTCCCTTTGTTCTCGAAAAAAGCATTTTTCTACATGGGTCCATCAGCAGAAGTATTTGTGTATTCAAACAAGCAGAATATTGCAATTTCAGGTTTTGATTATTCAAAATCTTATGCAGCCTTATTTTCACTCGGATTGAGTACAAAGCTCTTTTTCCCATTGTCGGGCAGATTCAATTTAGAAGGCACTCTAAATTTTAGTGTCCTATCAATGGGTTTCCGATTGATAAATATGGAAGAATCCGACGAATCGGATTTTAAAATTGTTACCTTTATTATCCGCTGTTAATGGATCATTTGATTTGGGAATTAGGTATTATTTATTTAATAATTTATCCTTGAAAATGTGTTATCGCTTAGAGTTAACACAAATAAGTGCATGGTCTCCGATATTGTCGGCAAGTGATAATATAACTTTATTAATAACATATGAATTGTAAATTAGTATGATTAACACCAAAATATATTTATTGTTCAAATTCGTTTTTGTTATGATATTCTTCTTTTCCTGTAAAGATGTCATAGTAGCATCACCGGAATCTAACCAAAACGTTGAGGATTTTGAAGCAGCATGGAAAAGAGTAAATGATGTATATCCGTATCTTGAGTTCAAAAAAATTAATTGGGATTCGATTTATAAAGTTTATCGTCCCTTAGCAGAAACCGTAAGAGGAGATGAGATCTTCTGGGTATTGCGTGATATGTTAGCCGAGTTGAAGGATGGGCATATTTACTATAGTACAGAAGGTGGAGGAGAAATCTATCCATATTATCCTCCCAGATATTTTAAAGACCGTCATTCTTATAGTACTTTTATTGTACGTAAGTATTTTGATAAGGAACTTAAACTTTCCAAAAGTGGAAAAGTTGAATATGGAATTATCCCCGGAAATATTGGATATGCATTCCTGTCTGATTTCCACCATAATTATTTAGTAAAGGATTTCCCGATTGTGTTTGATTACCTGAGAAATACCAAAGGTTTGATATTGGACATACGTCAAAAAAGAGGAGGACTTTTTGAAAATATTGAAGCCGTTGTATCACATTTTATGACGCAGCCGATGTTAAGACCGGATAGTTATTGGCTGGGTAACAAAGAAACCAACTCACTTATTGCAGCTGCAGGACCATTTGCATATACTAATCCGGTGGTTGTATTGATAAACGGTTCAACATTCAGCGCTGGTGAACTTTGTACTGAAATTTTAAAGCAATTACCTAATGTTACGGCAGTTGGTGATACAACGGGAGGCGGTTCTTGTGGTGGTGATCAAAAATTTTATCTTCCGAGCGGCAAGATGATACATGTTGGGATGTTGGATTCGCGACGTTATGACGGATTACCGTGGGAATGGGTTGGTATTGCACCCGATATCCGTATAAAACAAACTGAGGCTGATATTATTTCCGGAATAGATAAACAACTAGAGAATGCAATTAAAATGCTGAAATGATTATTTGTGAATTAAATTATGTCTGTTAACGAAAAATATTGTTGTACTTTCGATCTATTCATGTCTATTTTTAATGCTTTGATTCCCATATTTATTTAAGTATTGTACAATATCTAAAACGAAACTAGTGATAAAAATAAAAGTTTTTTTATGAGTGAGTGAAAAGGAATCAGCTAAATCATAAAGAAAATTACTACCGATATTGCCATTCCAATTAACACGACATAAAGAATATCTGTTTTTAATAACAAGGCAACTAATGTAGATATAACAAGAAATATTTGAACTATTCCGAAATTTAAATTAAGAGCAAACTGAATAGTTACTGTGAATAACAATCCGACAAATGAACTTAACACGCCTGTTATAACTTCATTGAACAGCTTTTTAGTTCGAAGTTTTTCGAAGAAGGGGGTAACCCCAACAAGCATAAGAAATGAAGGTAAAAAAATACTGACGGTTCCAACGATAGCTCCAAAATAACCAGCTAATAAATATCCTATAAATGTTGCTGTTATTACGATGGGACCGGGTGTTACTTGACCCAATGCAATTCCATTCATAAAAGTCTGGTTATCTAATAAGTGCCGGACATCGACAATTTCATGAAACATTAAAGGAACCGAAGCGAACCCGCCACCAAAAGCAAACAAATCTATCCTAAACATCAATGTTGAAAGGACAAAAAGATTCTTATTTAAAAAGAAAACTGCAACAAGAAAAATTATATAGAAAAACATTACGAGTAAAATCTGTCGAATATATGAATTTGATTCTTCTGATTGTAAGGAAATATTTTTTCCAGTTTGCAACTTTGCAGTTTGATTTTTTAATCCAAGTAAAATTCCAAATCCAGCGGACATTATAATAATAATGATTGGATTCACCTTAAGAGCAAACAATATAATTGCAAAAATCGTAATGCTGATTGATTTCCATTCTTTCAAAGTAGTTTTTCCGAAAGAAAAAGTAGCATTCGCAATAATAGCTACAATTATCGCCTGAAGACAACTGAATATAAAAATTGTAAACGGAAGATTGATTACTGATTTATAAGCTGCGGCAAGCAATGACATTAGAAAGAAAGCCGGAAAACCAAAACCAATAAAAGTAGCTGCAGCACCGGCTATACCTCGTGTTTTCAATCCAACATAAGCTGCGGATTGCATTGCTGTCGCTCCCGGTATTACCTGACAGAGTGCAACTCCATTTTTAAATGTTTCTGCACTAAGCCAATGTTCATCATCAACAGTCATCTTTCGAATATAAGCTATCATGGAAGGCCCGCCGAATGCAGTTAATCCTAAATGAAAAAATGAAGCAAATAATTTAAATATTGAAGGTTGAGAATTTGTTGTCATTTCTGTACCCCAAAACAGCGGTGTTCTTTGTATTATTTTTAATAAAAATTTCTCCTCTTTATCATAATCTGAGAAAGGAATACATACGGATTTATCGTTTCTATATCTCAAATATCTTTCAAAAAAATATTCCCTGCCAATTTCGCATTATTAAACTATATTTCCCGGAATTTCCTTAACGGTAAAGATTTTACTAATAATTCAATAACAAGTAATAAATACACCATAAAAATAGTAAAAATAAAAATTAAGGGTATTTTACTGAAACTAAATTTGTAAATTATAATTCGCGGAAATATAGGATATGTTTAGGATAAAATATCTTAATATTTTCAATCCTATCAAAAAATTAACTGTAAGCCTTTGGCTTAATTGCTTGCCTAAATCCTTCCCCAATCCTCACGCAAATATTTTTTTCCTCCTGTTTACCAACTGAAGGTTGGTCAGTAAATCCTGAAATTAGATGCCTATTCCGCTGGGTAAGAAAACCTTGCTTAATTTTTAATGTAGTAAGTATAACAAGGTAATTATTTGAAAAATGATTACCTATTGTGTATCTTATATGACGGGAAAGCCGGAAGTGCTTGAGGGAATAAGAACTTTCCGACCGAAGAAATAACTAATCTAAACATAACATTAAATGAAAGGATTTAAAATGATTGGTATGGATTTCTTCAGTTTTCTCATTTTGCTCGTAATAAGTGTTATTGTCTCAGTTATTCTTCATTATGCACTTAAATTGCGTGTAAGGACTGGTTTAATATCATTCCTCGGAACTATAGTATGGGGATGGATAGGTGCCTGGTTAGGATCTCCTATTTTTGGTTACTGGGCTTTTTGTTACCAAAATGTATACATTATCCCTGCTATACTTGGTTCATTGGCTTTGATTGTTTTAATGGTAGATCTTGTAAAAACCATTAAAACTTCTTCCTGATATTTTTTCTTAAGCCCACATTCAGTTGACCCATAATTTATAAATGTGGGCTTAAGCCTTTACAAGAAATATATTATTAAAATTTTATTAAATATTACATGGCTATCAACTAAGAATTTGTTTTTTGAAGTAATTGAAATTTATAAAAGGTGATATCTTTATTAGAAGGAGAATATCACCTTTAATTATCATCCTATCAAAAAAATAATTGCTTGCCTAATTCCCTTCCCCAATCCTCACGCAAATATTTTTTTCATCTTGTTTACCAACCGAAGGTTTGTCAATAAAACAAAAAAAGATAAAACAGAAATCACTGGTGAAAAAGACTTCCTTATTTTTGCAGTTCCTTTAAGCTGTTCCGGTCAAAAATAAGTAAGACTTTTTACTGTCCCTCGAAATTTCATATTCATAAAACATAGTATCGGTAATCTTATCAAAAATTAATTGTTCGGTCTGACAGCCAATACGCATATTGCATTCGAATGCTGTCAGCCC
>CAYUVK010000164.1:0-6886 GCA_964448105.1 uncultured Ignavibacteriaceae bacterium | reverse complement strand
TTATTCCGAGAGTATCAAGGAGTTTATCCAAATGGACTTTTCGGAGTGGACTCAATCTTTTAATCTTGCAATTTTTTAATACCCTTCAATTAGGCTTGAAAAGGATAATTAACATTTTATTTTTATATTCTAAAAAAATAATGAAATTGAAAACGCTATCGTTCAGCCTTCTATTCCTGATTTCCTGTATCCAAATTTTCAGCCAGCCGAAGCGAGAACAATTCATAAATCATATTTTACTAACGGAAATTTATAAAATACCATCCGGTCTATCCGGCGAAGGTCAGGATTCTACCGAGCAGCTTTATTACATATATAAAATACCTTACAATAGGTTAGTATTTGAAAAAAATGATAACATGTATACGGCATCTTACAGGTTAACCGTAGAGGTTCATGATTCCATAACAAACACAATTGATAGAAAAATTAAAGAAGATAAAATTTCGGTGACGGATTTTGATAAAACTGATGATGGTAATATTTATGCGGAAGGACTGCTAAGTTTTCAAATATCAAAGTTTAAAAAATACAATCTTCTCCCGGTTTTATATGATGAAAATTCCGACCGGGAATTGAGATTAAATAAAATTCCAATTATCTCAAAAAATGAAATAAATAACCGGGATGATTTTTGGGAACCGATAGTGACGGATTCAAAACAAATTGACCAGGGAAATAATCGCTTTTTTGTTTTATCAAATTATGATGGGTGTATACCTTTTTCCATGGAAGAATATAGTCTTTTAATACCCACTATTGATACATCGCTGCAAAAAATTTTTGTTACATTGGTTAATGATAAGGACACTGTTTTTTCAAATAATATAAGTGAAGCAGTTACGCTTCAGAATTCAATTGAAGAACTTGATGGGAAAATAATTTTAAATAGTAAAAAATCTTTCATGACTTTTAAAAATTTTATAATTCCTTTTGTTAATAAGAAATTATCCGAGGGTGATTTAATTATTAATATATCTAAAAGCAAAGATTCAGCAACTATCGCTGCTTTTCATAAAAAAATAATCTGGTTCAATAAACCATTCTCCTTAATGGATCCTGAATTGTCAATTAAACTTCTAAAGTACATGGAAAGTGATACGGTTGTCGATAGTCTTTTAGATTTTAAGAAAAAGGATTATGCCGAAGTATTGTTTAGTTTTTGGAAACGATTTGATCCAACACCCGGTACTTCATTTAATGAGTTGATGAACGAATATTATTCCCGGATCGATTATACCATGAAGAATTTTTCATCAATATCCGGCAAAAGAGGTTTTGATACCGACCGTGGAAAAATATTTATTTTATACGGAAAACCTTTTAAGCTTGAAAGAGGTTCAAACCAATTTGGAAAAGTTGTTGAAACCTGGATTTATAAAAACCCGGAAAGGAAATTTGTTTTTATCGATGATACGGGTTTGGGTGAATATAAATTAAAAAACAGTTAAGCCCGGATTTCTATGAATAAATTTATTTTTACATGCGGGGATGTAAACGGAATCGGTCCTGAAATAGTTATAAAATCCTTAAATAGAATTTCTTCAAGTTTATCAAATAATTTTATTTTTATCTGTCCTGAAAATATCTTTAAAGAAACTCTCAATATTACACCGGCTGCCTTCAGATTCGAGATTAAAAAAAAATTTAACGATTTAAAGCCGGGTATTGTTACAGTACTAAATATTAAAAAGTCAAAATTCGAATGGGGGAAGCCGACTGAAGCTTCAGGGAAAACGGCTTTTAAAGCAATAAAACTTTCTTCTGAACTTCTAAATAAAAAAATAGCTGATGCAGTAATAACTGCACCAATTTCCAAAACAGCAATCAAATTAGCAGGCTATAATTTCCCAGGGCATACAGAAATGTATGCCGAGTGGTCCGGAGTAAAAAACTTTGTAATGGTATTTACCTCAAAAGAAATGAATGCCGCACTAATTACCATTCATGAACCAATTAAAGCGGTTTCAAAATTATTATCCGCTAAAAATATTAAGAAAAAAGTAGAAGTAGTTATTAATATGCTTGTCCATGATATGGGAATTCAAAACCCTAAAATTGCAGTTTTAGGTTTAAATCCCCATGCCGGGGAAGATGGATTAATAGGGAATGAAGAAAAAAAAATTATTGCACCTTTAATAAAAGAGATTCCGTACTCAAAATATTTATTTGGACCTTTTTCGCCTGATGCATTTTTTGGAAGCAGAAATTATAAAAATTATGATCTGGTTCTGGGGATGTATCATGACCAGGTATTAATTCCATTTAAATTATTAAGTTTTTCTTCAGGGGTTAACTATACTGCTGGTTTGCCTATTGTCAGAACTTCCCCTGATCATGGGGTAGCTTACGATATTGCAGGGAAAAATATTGCTGATGAATCAAGCATTCTGGAAGCTTTTTATTTAGCAGAGAAAATAGTAAATAACAGAAAAGCCAATGCCTCCCGATGAAATTTATAATAAGCTTTCGCTTATTTATAATTCTGTAATGAATAAAGTCCGTTATGACCGGTGGTCGGAATATCTTCTTGCTGTAGTGGAGCTGTATGTTAATGAAGATGCTGTTGTATTAGAATTAGCCGGGGGAAATTGTAATTTTGCAGAATATTTTGTTGAATATTTTCCAAATATAATTGTAACGGATAAATCCTTCAAAATGCTGGCTGCTTCTAAAGTTAATAAAATTCCTAAAGTGTGTTGCGATATGAGCAGGCTTCCTTTTAAATCAAAGTATGACTTGATATATTCTACTTTCGATAGTGTAAACTATCTTACTAATAAAAAAAGTTTACTAAATTTGTTTAAAGAAGTTAAATCAATTTTAAAAGATGATGGAATTTTTACTTTTGATGTAAGTCTTGAAAGAAATAGTCTGCTGCATGTTAAAAAACCAGTAAGAAAAGGAAGTCACAAAGGAATTTCATTTGTCCACGAAACTACTTACAACAAAAAAATCAGAATTCATAAAAATATTTTCAAAATAAAGATAGATAATAATATATTTATCGAGGTACATAGGCAAAAAATTTATCCTTTTGATTTATATTTCGACATTATAGAATCAGCCGGCTTATACGTAGTAGAATGTATGGAGACATTCTCATTTATAAAAGCCTGTGAAGATTCTGAAAGAGTGCAATTTATTGTTAAGAAAGTAAAATCAAATGTTAAACATCAGCGACGTAGAATTTAATTATTCGAACCAACCTGTATTTACAAATCTAAGTTTGTCTGTAGGTCAAGGCGAGTTTGTATTCTTAATAGGGAGGAGCGGCTCGGGTAAAAGCACACTTCTTCAAATGATTTATATGAATATTTTCCCCTCATCCGGTATGGTTGAATTTGACAGGTATAATTCAAAAACTATTAAAAGGAAAGAGCTACCGCTTTTAAGAAGAAAAATAGGAATTATATTTCAGGATTTTAAATTGTTAAAAGATCGAAATATTTATGAAAATCTTTCTTTTGTATTGGAAGCAACAAATACACCCCGAAGGGAAATAAAGAAAAGAATTACAAATTCTTTATCGGATGTCGGATTATTTCATAGGCGGAATAGTATGCCTTCTGAATTATCCGGCGGGGAAAAGCAGCGAGTAGCAATTGCCAGATCAATATTAAATGAACCTATTCTTATTTTAGCTGATGAACCTACCGGAAATCTTGATCCTGAAACTTCCGGCGAAATTGTGGAAATATTAAAAAAGATAAATTTAAAAGGAACGGCAATTTTATTTGCTACTCACAATTACGAAATTGTAAAAAGCGTAAATATGAAAATATTTAAACTTGAAAACGGTAAAGCATTCAAAGCCGTACTTAAGCAGAAAGCTTAATTATTTTTCATATTTGATAACGCAGACAAAATATTATTCGTAACTTCTTCTATTTCCTGCAGCCCATTGATATCTATAACATAATTATGTTTTTTATAATATTGAAGGACCGGCTTTGTTGTAGAACTGTAAACCTTTAACCTGTTTCTAATCACATCTTCTTTGTCGTCATTCCTTTGATAGAAACTATTATCTGCATGACAAACGGGGCATTCCTTTTTATCCTTTATTTCTTTGTAATTAAAGATGCTGCCGCATGATTTGCAAGCCCTCCTGTTGGTTAACCTCTTAATTAATTCTTCCTCGCTTGCAGTAATATTTATTATATATATATTATTTATTTTCAACTCAGCCAGTATTTTGTTAAGCGATTCTGCCTGTCCGAGTGATCGCGGAAAACCATCAAGTATAAATCCAGTTTTACATCTTGGTTTTTTTAAAGTATCCCTTACAATCCCAACCATAATATCATCCGGCACTAATTCACCTCTCTGCATAATTTCCTGTGCTCTAATACCCAAAGCCGTTTTATTTTTTACGGCTTCTCGTAAAATATCACCTGTTGAAATATGCGGAATACCATATTTTGCCGATAGTTTTTTTGCCTGGGTTCCCTTTCCAACTCCGGGAGGTCCGAATAGAATAAGCTGCATTTAATTTTCCCTTTTTTGATGATACAATTTGATGATACAAATTATTATTATTAAAATTTTCAATCAAGCAATTTAGAAGTATAACAGCAAAACAACTTAATTTTTATTTCCGTTTGATTTTTCATTTCTAAGCTTTTCAAAAAATCTTTTCAGCAAATCTTCACTTTCTTGGCCGTATATCCCGGAATATACTTTTATTTTATGATTGAGTCTTTGATCTTCACAAAGATTGAAAATTGATCCGCATGCCCCGAATTTAGTATCGAATACGGAAAAATAAAGACTATTAATTCTTGCAGATACTAAGGCCCCTGCACACATAATACAAGGTTCCATAGTCACGTAAATATCGCACTCATTTAAGCGCCAATTGCTTAAGAAATTTGCGGCCGCTGTAATTGCTATCATTTCTGCATGGGCGGTGGGATCTTTAAGCATTTCCACCTGGTTGTAACCTCTACCTATTATTTGATTTTTATAAACAATAACCGCTCCAACGGGGACTTCATTTATATCGAATGCCTTTTCCGCTTCCTGCAAAGCAGCATACATATAACGATAAACATCTTCTGAAAAAGTCATAGAGAAAATTATAAATTTTAAACAAGGAATATTAAATCTTTACCTTCCAAAAAAAGATTTCTAAATTTCGCTTATTTCCGCGTTCCCCACATAAATCCTCGATAAGGTAAAGAATACTGAACAGAAATAAATGCTTTGGGATCGATTGATTCAATTAATTTTATCACTTTCTTTTGCATTTTTCTTGGAGTAATTAATACAATAATTGATACACCCCCTGATCCCCCTTCTCCGGGAAGAATTGTTACTCCATATTTTGATTTTCTCAATGTATCCGCTATAAGATCTGTATAATGCATTGAAATAACGTTCAATTGAACATGACCCAAACCTATTTTTTGCTCAATGGTAATACCTATTATGTTGCCCAATCCATATCCGGTAGCATAACCGAAAAAGTTAGCAATATTATCAAGGTGCTGCATAATAAACCTTATAGCGAAGATCCAGATTAGAACTTCGAAAAAACCTGCCGTACCGGCTAAATATTTTTTCCCCTGGACAACTAAAATCATCCTGAAGGTATCTATTGACACATCACATATCCTCATACACATAATTAATAATGCGCCTAAAATTATGTTAATTATTTCGTTCATTAGCACTTTCAATAAAAAGAAATTTATCTAAAAAGAAATTTATAAAATATTATATTTATTTTTGTATAATAATCTTAATATTACAAAAAATACAATGTTTGAAACCGAGAGACTTGAATTGGTAAATAAGCTTTCGATGAATGGAATTACAGATACTAATGTTCTTGAAGCAATTGGTTCGGTCGGGAGGCATTTGTTCATTCCTGAAGCATTGAAAATGCATGCATATAAAGATGTTGCATTGCCGATTGGTTACGGACAGACTATCTCGCAGCCTTATACCGTGGCATTTATGACGCAAGCATTAAATTTAAAGTCAAATTCAAAAGTCCTGGAAATCGGTACAGGCTCCGGATACCAGGCTGCAATCCTTGAATATATGGGAATGAAAGTTTACAGCATTGAACGTCAATTTGAAATTTATATAAAAACTCAGAAGCTGTTTGATAAATTGGGAATACGTGTATACACAAAATATGGTGACGGCACAATCGGCTGGGAAGAATTTGCACCTTATGATGGAATTATTGTAACTGCCGGTTCTCCGTCTGTTCCTAATTCTTACAAGAAGCAGTTAGCAATTGATGGGAGATTGGTTATTCCCGTAGGAACAAGACATTCTCAGAAATTAAAAATAATTAAAAAGATTGAAGAAGAGAAATTTGAAGAAAGAGAAATACCCGAATTTACTTTTGTACCATTAATCGGCAGGGAAGGTTGGAACGAAAAGTAATTGTAATTGTCGGTCCCACTTGTTCCGGGAAAACCGAATTGGGTTTATTGTTAGCCGGAGCTATAAATTCTGAAATTATTTCCGCCGATAGCAGGCAGTTTTACAAGCACCTTAATATTGGAACTGCAAAACCAGGGCAAAATATTTTAAGAAAAATCAAGCATCACTTTATAGATTCTTTAAATCCGGGTGAATATTATAATGCAAGTAAATTTGAAAAAGATGCTCTTGGTATTTGTGAAAAATTAATCCTGAATAATAAAATTCCAATCATCGTCGGTGGTTCGGGTTTATATATTAAAGCTGTTATAGATGGAATATTTAATTCGGCAGATCTTGATGTGGATTATAGGAACTATTTAATAAATCAAAAAGAATTATTTGGAAATGAATATATTTACAATGAATTAATAAAAGTTGATCCTGAAAGTGCTTCCAAAATGCTGCCTCAAAATTGGAAGCGTGTATTAAGAGCACTTGA
>CAYUVK010000163.1:0-6957 GCA_964448105.1 uncultured Ignavibacteriaceae bacterium | reverse complement strand
ATAATTTCTTATATACTACAAAGGAAAAAAAACAACACGGATTAATAGGTGAATACTTTAATAATAATGAATTCAATGGAAAACCGGCATTTACAAGGATTGATAAAAAAATAGATTTTAAATGGTTGGATGATACACCTGATAAAAATTTTGATTCCAATAATTTTGGAGTAAAATGGACCGGAATTATTGTCCCTGAAAAATCAGGAAGATATGCCATTGGCGGTTACGGATATAACGGTTTTAGAATTTATATTGAAGATTCTCTGCTGGTCGATTTTTATGGTGAATTTGACCCGGTTAAATCTTATAAATATATAAATCTAATTGCTGGTAAAGCATATAAAATAAAAGTGGAGTTTTATGAAAAAGAAAGATATGCTTTTATGCAGTTAATTTGGGATGTTCCGGATGATAGCATGGAACAAAGAGCAGTAGAAGCAGCAAAAAAATCAGATGCGGTAATTATGGTAATGGGTTTGTCTCCGCGTCTTGAAGGGGAGGAAATGAAAGTGGAGGTAAAGGGATTTAAAGGCGGTGATAGACTTACCCTTAACCTGCCTGAAACCCAGGAAAATCTTATAAAAGAAATTAACGCTCTCGGGAAGCCTGTTATTTTGGTTTTATTAAATGGTAGCGCCTTGTCTATTAATTGGGAAGACAAAAATATTCCCTCTATAATCGAAGCATGGTATCCCGGACAAGCTGCCGGTACCGCATTAGCCGATGTAATTTTTGGAGATTATAATCCTGGGGGTAAACTGCCTGTAACGTTTTATAAATCCGTTAACCAGCTTCCGCCGTTTAATGATTATAATATGAAGAACCGTACTTACAGGTATTTTAAAGGTGATCCTCTTTATCCGTTCGGGTATGGTTTAAGTTATACTACTTTTGAATTTAAAGATTTAAAGGTTATCAAAAGTGTGCTTGCTCCCGGTGATTCAACATTTATCTCTATTGATGTTACTAATACCGGTAAGATGAAAGGGGATGAAGTAGTGCAGTTATACATTAAAGCTGAAAAAGATACTCAATCGATAAAAACTTTAAAAGGATTTAAAAGAATATCATTGGAGCCGGGTGAAACAAAAAATGTTGAATTTAAAATTACACCGGATAAATTAGCCAGGTGGATTGAAGGAAAAGGATATTCAGTTGAACCCGATAAATATACTTTAATGGTAGGGCCTTCATCTTTTGATGGTGAATTGCATAAAATGACTATTTCAATCGATTAAAAGAAATAAATTTTTTAATAATAAATCGTTTTTTTTCATTAAAAAATATCATGAAAATTATCCATTAAAAAGAAACTTGCATCTTAAATAAAAAATCACGAAAATAGGCAGGTTTATTCTATAAGAAAACATATCGAGGTCAAAATCTTATTTATTTTGTTATTAAAGAAAAAAAACATTAAGTATTGCTTTTTATTTTTTTATAGTTTATTTTAACAACGAATAAACCTACGATGCTTATTAACCTAAATACCGTGCTTCTTCTGTAAATATTTTTGTAACCTAAAGAGAGAAGATATATGACAAAAAAAATTACAATTATTTTCGGAATGAGCTTCCTTTTACTTCTTTTTTTTACTCCGATCATTTCGGCACAAAACGGCTCGGTAAAAGGAGTAATTAAAGATGCCCAAACTCATGAAAGTCTTCCATACTCAAATGCTGTACTTGACGGAACAAGTCTGGGCAGTGCTGCTGATATGGAGGGGAACTATATTATAAAGAATGTCCCGCCCGGCAACTATACCTTGAGAGCAACATATATCGGATATCAAAAACAGGAAGTTAAAATTGAAGTAAAGGCAGGAAAAACAACGGAATACAATTTTTTATTAAGTCCGGAGGCTGTTGAAGGTCAAACGGTTGTTGTTACCGGTCAGGCAGAAGGGCAGCTTAAAGCAATTAACGAACAGCTTTCATCACTTCCAATTAAAAATGTTGTATCTGCTGCAAAAATACGGGAACTACCCGATGCTAATGCAGCGGAATCGGTAGCCCGTTTACCCGGTGTTTCTCTTGTTAGAACCGGTGGAGAAGGCTCGCAAGTCGTCATTCGTGGTCTTTCACCTCAATATAACCAGGTTACTATTGATGGAGTTGAATTACCAAGTGATATTGCATCCGGTAATAATATTGTTTCTACCGATAGAACTGTACAATCAAATACATTAGGTTCCTTGGGAGATAGAGCCGCGGATTTAAGTATGATCTCTTCAAGTATGCTTGGAGGAATTGAAGTTATTAAGGCAATTACTCCTGATATGGATGCTGCCCTAATAGGTGGGATTGTCAATTTTGATTTAAGGAAAGCCTCAAAAAATGTTACAAATAAATATATTAATGAACCATGGATGCCGGTAATCGATATCAGTGCCCAAGGAGGATATAATAATCTAAAAAACAAATACAATGATTACAAATTTACTGGCTCTTTGGAGAAACGGTTTTTAAATGAAAATTTTGGAGTTTTTTTGCAGGGGACTGTAGAGAGGAGAAATCTTAGTGCTAATGAGTTAGGTGCAGATTATAATTTAAATGACAAATCTCACGGTGATTTGGGCATTCCTGATTTATCAACCTTAAATCTTCGAGATGTTTTTAGGCAGCGTGACCGTTACGGTGCTACAGCCGTATTAGATTATCAATATAAAAGCGGTTCCATCGGATTCATGAATTTCATAAGTCAAAGCAAAACTCATGCAGTTACCAGAGGAGAAAGAATTATACAAACAAGTAATGACTTATATTATAATGCAAGGGATGTTAATAATGAAATAAATGTTATGAGCAATCTTCTTCATATAAAGCAGGAGTTGCCAATTTTTCATGTAGATTTAAGATTTTCTCACAGCTATTCGGAGACCAGAAATCCCCAGGATTTATTTTTTAATTTTTGGCAGGATAATGCCGGTTTGGCAAATCAAGGAGATTTATCAAAAGTTACCCCGAGCTATTTAAATAAAATAGTTGTGCCGAATGATTCGGTAGCATCCCTGGATCAAATTCAAACTTCATCTTCATTTACGAAAGATCGTAACTTAACTGGTTCAATTGATTTACAAACAGACATAACGCTTTCTAACTTACTAAGTGCCAATTTTAAATTTGGCGGAATGTACCAGTACCGTGAACGTTCTAATGATTATAATCAGAGCAGAGGTTCACAATTGTATTCCGGAGGCGGTCAAGTTATAACGGCGTTTGTAAAAGCTAATCCTAATTTGGTTTTAAACGGTGGACGTCTAAGCATGGTTAATTTTGTTGATAATAGTTACAGCTATGGTAATTTTCTTGATGGCGATTACTCCCTTGCTTATCCGATTAATCTTGATTTAATGTGGAAGCTTTTACCTATAGCAAAGGTAACATCAACTTTAGAAGGATACCAGGTAAATAAATTAGAATCAAATATCAACGATTATACCGGCAATGAGAAAAAGAGTGCCGTTTATGGAATGCTTACATTTAATATTGGCGATCAGATCACTGTCCTTCCAGGTGTACGTTATCAGAATCTTACTACCGATTACACTTCATTAAGAGCGGAAATAGCTCCTGGCCCCGGTGGTTATTTAGGTCGTGATACAACTATTAGTAGATCGCACGATTATGTATTGCCTATGGTCCATTTAAGATACAAACCTTTTAGTTGGCTTCAATTCCATTTTGCATATACCAACACTATAAATTATCCGGACTATAGTGCTATTACACCAAGGATACTGATTGGAACCGGGTTTATCAACTATAATAATGTCAATTTAAAACCTGCTAGATCAGAGAATTTTGATCTTATTGTATCGGTCTATTCGAATGAAGTGGGTTTATTTTCTATCGATGGATTTACAAAAAGAATTCAAGATTTGATATTTTTCTCTAAAACATATTTAACTGATCTTAGTGCTTACCCTGAATTACCTCAAGGCAGAAAGCAGTTGTGGGAATTTAACACATACATCAATAATCCTATTGCAATTAATGTAAGAGGAATTGAGGCAGAGTGGCAAACACGCTTCTGGTACCTTCCTTTCCCTCTTTCGGGGATGGTTCTTACTGTTAACTATACTCATATATTTTCAGAAGCCGGCTACCCGAGGAGTGTTGTTTACACAACTTACAATGCCGATGGTACATTCAATCAAACTGTAGTTGATTCATTTTATACATCCCGGATGCTCCAGCAACCTAACGATATAGCTAATTTAGCTTTAGGATATGATTATAAGGGCTTTTCAGCAAGAATTTCAATGATTTATATTGATAACATATTCAAGACACCGGATTTCTGGATGCAGAACAGGGTAAATTCTGATAAATATACCCGGTGGGACCTTTCGGTGAAACAGGATCTTCCCTGGTATGGTTTTCAGCTTTATTTCGATATGAACAATATTACAGGTGCCAAGGATATCGATGTAAATCAAAGAACAAGTTTCCCGGCTTCCGAACAGCATTACGGAATGACGGCTGATTTAGGTTTTCGTGTAAGAATATAAATTAAAAAATTAATCAAAATGAATGTTCACTTTTAATCAGATAGGAGGTGATACAAGTCTTATAGTTCTTTGGTTTCTTAAATCAACTCATTAATTGCTGTTACGCCTATCATTAGGCAATAAGTTTATTTATTCATAAAAAAGGAGAATCAAATGAAAAGACTGCTATGTTTTATAGCTTTAATTACGATGGTGTTATTTAGCACACCAATTCAGTTGTTTGGAGATACACTTGATGTTGCTGCAATTCCGCCTGGAAATGTGAACAATGTAATTAATGGAGATACTCTTGCAGGAGGTTTTAGAGCACATCCTGATAGGGTATACAGATTGCAGCGTGGGTTTGTTTACCAGGTTGCTGAAGCAATGAATATTAACGGTTCTCTCCATATTGTAGCTACAGATGGACCAGGTAGACCACCTGTTCTTGCTCCGCAAATACTTCAAGATAACTCTTCAATAGATCATTTCTTCACATTTATTGGACCGGATGCTGAAGTCGAATTAAAAGATCTTTATATACTTGCTGCAAGAGCCGATGGTAACGTTATTGGTTGGGGTGAAGCAATTCGAATCAATGCCGATCACATAAAAATGACTCTCAAGGGGGACGTTTTTGATGCATTTCAACATACCGCTTTGATGGGACATGGACAATGGAGTAAATTGGACGTACAGGATTGTGTGTTTAGAAATGAAATGCATCCAAGTTCATGGTTTGGTGGAGGTGCACTTCTTACCGATGGTAATGTGCATATGGATACATGTTTATTTATAAATAATTCAATCTTCTGCAATAACTCATACAATTGGTCTATACGTGGTTATTGCCCATATGCATTATTTGAACATAATACTATGGTATATGCAGTTGTGAATCCCTTCTTGATAAGGCAAGCAGAAAATATACATATAAATAATAATCTGTTCTTTGATGCGCACGCTATGGGCGGAAATCCTACTCATGTAATAGACGGATGGTTCTTGAATTATCCCGATACCGCATCAAGTAGTATAATAAGGTTTAGAGGGACCGATTCTGTAAGCTACTGGTCCAAACTTTGGGCTGGTACGATTGCAGGTCCGGAAGTTTATGAAGACGCAAATAATGGTGTTACTGCTGAAATGGTTTCTGCATCAAATAGAGTAATCGATGTAAGAAACAATTCTTATTTTTGGTCGCAAAAGTTATGGGATTTTTATAATGCTTATAATGATACAGTCCAAATTTATGATAGCATTCCAGTACCTGTTTATGGTGAAGGTGAAAATAATGGTGTCAAGGCTTATGTAAAAAGAACTTTGGTAAAACCGACCTGGATGAGTAAATATACACTGTATACATTGGATACTCTATTGGCTGGTGTAGCTAATATTACTGTTTCCGGTAACGTTGAAGAAGATCCGGGCTTTGATGCAGATATACTGGATCAGGAAAATAATTTGATAGATTATGTACACAAGATAAGTACCGATGCACTTGATTCATCCTGGTATTATCATACGAGTGCTTCACTGTATCCTTTTGGTGGTCCTGTTTGGCCGTTAGCTGAAAACCTTGCTTACACAAATGCAAATCTTATGCATGCAGGTACGGACGGATTTGCACTCGGTGATTTAAACTGGTTCCCCGATCAAAAAGCCGAATGGGAAATACCAACTGGTGTTAATGATGTAGATCTTGCTCCTACACAGTTTGCATTAAATCAGAACTATCCGAATCCTTTCAACCCCTCAACAAAAATTACGTTTGCTTTGGGTAAAGCAGGATATACTACTCTAAATGTTTATAATGTTTTAGGTCAGAAAGTAGCAACATTAGTATCCGGGAATTTACAAGCCGGAACACATGAAGTTAATTTCAACGCCGCAAACTTAAGTACGGGAGTATATATATACAGGTTAGAATCTAATAATAATATTGCAATCAAGAAGATGATTTTGTTAAAGTAGTTCTTCTTTGCCTCCTATGCCGGGACTGTTAATCAATATTAACAGTCCCGGATTTATTTTAGTTTTATAATAATTTATGAAATTATCAGTTTGAATTTAGTCTAATTTTTTCCGAATAATTCAATTGATGAAATTTTACGGTATTGAGCGTTTTTGCTTCGTTACTTCTTAACCTTTTTTATTGCATCGAAAATATCATTTCATATTATACAGTATAAATCTTTAGATAATTTCATTTCATTACGGCATAACTACTTCTAATTTATTTGTATTTTTTTTGAATAAAAATTCTCTATTTTTGTTGGTCATTTAGAGGCGTTTTTGAAAATCCCTAAAGATAAAAAGCAACAAATTTTAGCTGATAAAGAACATCTTTCCATAAATCAAATCTCTAAAAAATACAATCTCCCCCGATCGGAAATAAAAAATATAATTAGCCCAACTTCGACACAAAGCAGCAAATATGGGGATAAAATCATATGCAAAAG
>CAYUVK010000162.1:0-6986 GCA_964448105.1 uncultured Ignavibacteriaceae bacterium | reverse complement strand
AAACTTTACGGATGCCTATTTCTTTTGTACGCTGCACAATAATGAAAGAAGAAAGGGCAAACAATCCCAGACAGGCAATGATAATAGCCAGCAGGGCAAACGTGCTGAATATTAGCCCCATCCGTTGCACATCTGTATACATCCTTGCAAAGCCCTCATCCAGGAAGGTAAAGCGGATGGGCTGGTTGGGCGAGAACCTATTCCAAATACCGGTTATGGAATGAATTGTACGGGACATATCGGATGTATTTACTTTTACCGATACAATATTCGGACTGTTGCCCAGAACCAGACACATTCCACCAATCTTTTGTTTCAACGATTCAAAATTAAAATCTTCAATGATTCCAATAACCGTATATGTTTCCATTCCATTCATAATTTTTTTACCGATGAGATCCGACAAACCTAAATCCTTTGCCAATGTCTGATTGATAATAGCTGCTTTGGAATCGGTGGACATATCGATAGAAAAATTCCGACCCTTAACAATTTTCATCCCCATTGTATTAATGTAATCATGATCAATTTCCCAAAATTGTCCGGAAACGGGTGGATCGGTTGATCTTTTTCCTTCATTCCAAAAACCATTTCCATTGCGCTTGGTCCCTGAAATTGGCAGATAATCGCCAATGGAAGCACTTTTCACATCCAGTAATTTCAAGAGTTCATTCTTGAAAGATTTAATCTGATCGTCCATTGTATTGGCCCCATGCAGCAGCACTACCTGCTCTTTATCAAATCCCAGCTTTTTGTTAAGGATATAACTAAACTGGCGATAGATGATAAATGTGCCGACTATTAAAATGATTGAAATAGTAAATTGAAAAATGACCAAACCATTGCGCATAATGGATCTTTTACTCCCCCTGCTCAAATTTCCCTTTAATACGCTAATGGGCTGAAAAGACGAAAGATAAAACGAAGGATAAAGTCCTGCCAATATGCCTATGACAACAGAAGATGTGATCAACAATGGTACTAACCACCACCATGCTGCCCAGGGAATCGCCAATGATTTTGCAGACAGCATATTAAAATAAGGTAAAAGCAACTCGGCCAATAAAATTCCAATGATGAAAGAAAAGATACCATAGAGCACCGATTCGGTTAGAAACTGACCGATAAGATTAAACTTATTTGAGCCGACTGTTTTACGCAACCCGACTTCTTTGGCCCGGTTTGCAGATTTGGCTGTGGAAAGGTTGATGAAGTTGATGCTGGCAATGACAAGGATAAATACTGCAATGATTCCAAACAGCCAGATATAACGTATGTCTCCATGATTTAAATCATCCCGGATCCCTTTGGTATTAAGATAGATATCGCTCAACGGCTGTAATTTAAAGCTGTATTGATCCACGAATTTTTCAGCATTTTTAAGCCCGTATTTAAGTCCCTGAGGAACAATATATTTTTTAGTGATACCCTTAAGTTTTGCTTCAAATAAAGAAGCATTTGTTCCCGGACGCAATTTTACATAGGTGTAATAATTATTTGCATACCACGCATTTTGTTCTCCCGGCCAAAATTCCACTCCTTTCAGCGTAAGTAAAAAATCATAGTGAAAGTGCAGCTTTTCAGGATAGTTAATTACACCGCCTATCCGGTACGGTTTCGAAAAAATATTGATTGAGAAATTTGCTGCCAGCCGGTAAGGCAAACCATTGTTAATTATAAATGTTTTACCGACAGGATTTTCATTCGGGAAATATTTATCGGCTATACGCTTTGATATGACCATGGTAAACGGCTCATCGAGTGCATGGGCACGATTACCGTAAATCATCGGTAAGTCTAGAAGATCTAAAAGGCTTTGATCAGCGAACGCAAATCCTTCTTCATGGGTGCTCACGTTCTTATCAGATCGCCTGATCTCGTTGCTGCCTGCCCCAAAAAGTTCAGTTTGGTTTATTCTGCCAACCTGCTCAACTTCAGGATAATCTTGTTTCAAAACATTGGCAAACGGAGCCTGAAGAGAGGCGCCTCTTATTATATCCCCGTTATTATTAACTCCGAACTCAATTCTATATATCCGGTTCCCATCGGGGATGTCTTTGTCATAACTAAGTTCGTCATTAATAAATAAAGCAATTAACAAACAGGCGGCGATACCCAGAGCAAATCCCCCGATCTGGATCAGGGAATACATCTTTTGTTTAGAAATATTTCGCCAGGCGATTTTGAAATAATTTTTTAACATAATTTTTCCCTCCTGAATCCCTTATTCTAAAAGCCACTTAAATGCATCATGCATAAATTCTGCACATTGAAAATCATTAACTCCGTTCCAACTGGTCATGTATAACGATGTCATCCCATCTCCCATGACTATTATTTTACCTCCATTTGTTAGACTCTTAAATACTCCAAAAGGATACTCCCCATTTTTATTAAAACAGAAAGGAGTACCTCCATTTATGATTCTTCCATAGTAATAGGTGATCTTTAAAGGCTTTTCTGTTATCAGACCTGCCTTGGTAATTCCACCTAATGTTGTATCCGTGCTTTGCTTACCAAATTGTATATCGAACGGTTTGATAATATCATTTACATTGGCATCATTTAAAGTTGACCAATAATCTTCATCCATCACCAGAAAAAGAGAACCTCCGTTTTTTAAGTATTCCGTTATTGCTTTAACTTCATTGGGAGTATATTGTTTGGAGGGTATATGAATAAAAAGAAGATCGCAACCGGATAAATCTTTAGGTTTTATTTCATCTTTTAAATAAAACAATTCTGCATTTACTGAAGAAGCTGTTTTTGAGATTTGATTTGTTATATATTTAACTCTGTTAGTCCAATTCTCATCCTGACCCTTCATATCTGCAGGATCATTCCAGAATTTCTGACCGTGAGCAATATCCATATAGATTTTCTTTTTGGGGGATGTCAGTGAAAAAATTGTGTTTGTGAAGAGTATTAATGACAGGAAAAAGAAGATGTAACATTTCGAGTTCATTTAGTTTCTCCTTTAAGATTGAAAATGAATTAAATTTAATTCATTTCAATACTAATATGAATATATAAATAAATTTTAGCCCTCATAAAGTCTAATATCCAAACGGTTCTATTATCCGATAAGTGGAATTGTTTTAACCACAAAATTCAAAGATTATGCCTAATTAAAACATTTTGAAAGGGTTCCAAAATTAGCTTTTGTAAATTGTCTAGTGTTCGCTGGTGAACATAAGTGAACGCTGCCGGACAATACAAATCGGTATTATATTTTATAACATTATGGAAGGATTTAAGAATTAGAGTTTGTACTTTAGGAGAACTCTGCCAGTCCTTTTGCTACGTCGTTTTTTGATATATTTCCTCTTTGTAAATCTCTATCACTTAGCTTTGCCAGGTTTCTGTAAAATTTAGTTCCCTCGTCTTTAATATTCGGGTAAGATACAGCTCTAAGCTTAAACAATTCGTCTCTGGCTTTATTGTATTCACCAATGAATTCATAAAATTGAAATAACTTAAATCTTATATCCTCAGGAATATCATCGTCTATTTCTTTTACAACTACTTTGACATCTGAATAATATTCGGCTAATGATGTCTCCTGATCCTGGTTATTCAAGATGCCTTCAAGATATAAGTGTAAGATTTTCTGATAATCGTAAATAGAAATTAATTCTTCACTATTGCTCAATTTTTTTATTTCGATTCCCTCTTTTAACAGTCTAGCAATAATAATATATTTTATACTTTCAGAGCCATCATCCTTATATATTCCTAATAAAGAAATTATATCTTTGGCTGATAAACTAGAAATAAGGTTGTAATCAAGACCTATTATATTTTTAAAAGCAGAATCGATATTCTTAAATGCCTCTTCATAATTTTCTGTTTTTTTATTAAGCAGAATTTTTGATAGAACTTTTACAAGCTGCTCTATCATTCTCATTATATAATCTTGCCGTATCATATCAATCGCTATTCATATTTTAAAGAATTAACGGGATTGGCTATTGCAGCTTTAACCGCCTGGAAGATTACAGTAGTCAATGCAACCAGCAATGCAATTCCACCGGATAAAACAAATATCCATAAGCTTATATTAGTTCTGTATGCAAAACTTTGGAGCCAATTATTAATAAAATAGTAAGCAATCGGCCATGCAACTATATTTGCAAATACCACCCACTTAACAAATTCCCTGGACATCGAAAAAACAATTCTACTAATAGAAGCACCCAAGACTTTTCTAATCCCGATTTCTTTGGTTCTTAATTCAGCTAAATAAGAAGCCAAACCAAGCAGACCGAGACAAGCAATAAAAATCGCTAAGAAGGAGAAGATTAAAAACAATTGTTCTGTTTGCTTTTCATTATTATATAGACTATTAAAGTCGTCATTGAGAAATGAATATTCGAAAGGTGCTCCAGCAGTAAATTCATTCCATTTGCTTTCTACAAATTTTATGGTTTTAGATAAATCCCCTGTTTTAACCCTGATAGAAATATAGCTTTCAATCTGTTTGTAATATCCACCAATGTAGAATAAAGCCATTGGTCTGATTTGCTGGTGGAGAGACTCATAATGAAAATTTTTAACTACACCGATTACATGAAAATTACCTCTGTTTTTACTCCAGTTATTTATCTTTTTTCCAATTGGATTACTCCATCCTAATAAATCAACGGCTTTCTGATTTAGTATTATTGCCGATGAATCAGTTGGAAATTCTTTCGAAAAAAATCTTCCTTTTAGAATCTCAAGTTTTAAAGTCTTCTGAAAATTATAATCGCAAACACACAGATTTAATGTAAAAGCATGATCAACACCTTCCGCACCAAAGCCAATATTACTAAACTGAGTACCCGGTAATGAGCTTGATCCCGATACATTAACAATATTGTTATAACTATATAACGCTTGTTTAAAAGGCTGTATGTTCTTTTTAATAGTATCAGGATTTTTTACTACAACTACCTGTTCTTTTTCAAAACCTAAATTTTTATTCTGCAAATATTGGAGCTGCCGGTATATAACCATTGTTCCGGCAATTAGAAAAATTGAAATGGCAAACTGAACTACAACCAGGATATTCCTAAAATTGAACCGGTTGGATTTTTGAATTGCATTATTTTTCAAAATAGTAATCGGCTTAAAGGAAGATAACACAAATGCAGGATATGATCCAGAAATTACACCGACCAAAAATCCGAAAAGAAGTAAAAGAAGAATTATATTAATATTTCCAAAATAACTCATTGTAACAGGTCTATTAACGAAATTCCTGTAATATGGTAAGAGAATTTCAACCATTATTAAAGCAATTCCCAGTGCAAGATAACTTAGCAGTATTGATTCAAATAAAAATTGGAGAATCAACCTATTTTTGCCTGAGCCTACAACTTTCCGAAGTCCGACTTCTTTAGCACGTAAAGATGATCTTGCAGTTGAAAGATTCATGAAGTTGATGCAGGCAATTAGTAATATAAATATACTGATGAGAGAAAATATATTTACGTAAGTACCGCTGCCGTTAGGTTCAAACTCACCATTAAGATCGGAATTTAAATGAATATCTGTAACAGGCTGTAAGTAATATTTCCAGTAATTCCCTTTAGCAACCCATTCGTCAAATTTTTTCCCACCCATATATTTCCTGGTGAAATCTTTTAACTTAACTTCAAATTGATTTTTGGAGGTACCTTCCTTTAAAACAATGTATGATATGAAATTATTATATGTCCATTCCTGGCTATTAATCATTTCCGGAAAACTGTTTAAGGAAATAAGCATAGAATAATGAAAATGAGAATTAGCAGGCATATTTTCAGAAACACCGCTTACTTTAAAATCAACAAAACCTCTTTCATCGGAAATGTTAAATGTTATAATTTTCCCGATGACATCGGTTTTCCCGAAATATTTTAGGGCAGCACTTCTGGATAGCACAATTGAATTCGGTTCAATTAAAGCAGTTTTAGGATTCCCATACAATAACGGAACTGAGAAAACATCGTAAAAAGTAGAATCAACGG
Organism: uncultured Ignavibacteriaceae bacterium; assembly: GCA_964448105.1. Taxonomy (GTDB): domain Bacteria; phylum Bacteroidota; class Ignavibacteria; order Ignavibacteriales; family Ignavibacteriaceae; genus CAVQBP01. Next base: position 993 of record CAYUVK010000162.1, on the reverse strand, counting down.
CGTATATATTTGATTCATAAAATATTTTATTATTAATATAAACCGGTGTTCTTTCATCGAATCCTAAAAACTTAACGCCGGTTTCAATTTCAGGGAAGTCCTGAAGTAATTTTTTAAAAGTAATTGCCGATGAATAAGTTTGGTCTATTTTGGTATTTCCGATTAATGCACTTACGGCAATTCTATATGTCCTGTCTGCTTTTTCATTAAATTGATCATAGCTTTTTTCATAATTAACAAATAGAATAATAAGAATGCTGCAGGTTATTCCGGTTGCTAGCCCAAATATATTAATAAATGAAAACAGCTTTTGCTTAATCAGATTTCGGAAGGCAATCTTGAAATAATTTTTTAGCATTTTAATCCCCGTAATTCATGTGTCAAAATTTTTACTCAAGTTTATTCATATCTCAAACTTTCTACCGGGTTTGTCTTTGCAGCTTTTATAGCCTGCCAGCCAACTGTTAAAAGAGCTATTATCAAAGCGAAAGATCCTGCAGCTGCAAAAACCCATATTCCTATTGAAACACGGTAAGCATAGTCCTGTAAAACAAGTTTCATAACATAATAAGCAAGAGGCCATGCCACTATGTTAGCTATTAACACCCACTTAAAAAACTCTTTTGATAGCATAATTACTATGCCGGTAACTGAAGCACCTAGAACTTTTCGTACACCAATTTCTTTAGTCTTTTGTTCGTTTAAGAATGATGACAATCCGTAGAGACCTAGACATGCTACAAAAATCATTAAGATTGTACTTATTAAAATTATTTGATTAATAGTCTCAAGATTATTTTCATCATTAAATGAGAAATCGCTTAAGAATTGGCAATTTAATGGACGTTCAGGACTGAAACGGTTGCACACCGATTGGATATAATTTACGGTTACCGCAATTGTTTCAATATCTTTTGTGCCTGGATTTATCTTTGCGAAAAGGTAATTATTCCCACCGGGTTTCAGCCAGAAAACCATCGGTTCTGTTTTTAT
>CAYUVK010000161.1:0-7211 GCA_964448105.1 uncultured Ignavibacteriaceae bacterium | reverse complement strand
AGCAGAACTGCGATAGTATGTCTTTGGCAACTCTGGATGATATATATTATACTGCAAAGGAATTTTATAATAAAAAATCTCCGGAAGAAAAACCGAAAATCAAAGCAAGAAAAATTAAATTTGAGGGGATTTATGTCCAAAGATGATCCGATGGTATCAATTGAGGAATTGGTTTTATCCAACATGCTCGAAGTACAGGTTTTAATAAGAATTCTTGAAAGAAAAAAATTGATAAATCAAGATGAGATATTAGAAGAAGTTGGAGTGCTAAAAAAAGAGATGGATGAGAAGATAAGGAAGTTTGAGAGGGAGAATTAGGACATAAAGGATTTTAATTGAGTGCTGGCTTTTTACTTATTAAAGAGGTTGGTCAACTCGACTGTTTATTATTAATTTCTTTTTATTAGCTATTTTTTGATATTAGTTTATTTTTATTTTATTAAAATTAATTTTTTTGTTTCAGAGAAAGTCCCGGCTTGCATTCTATAAAAATAAACGCCACTTGAAAGATTAACGGCGTTAAAATTTATATTATAATTTCCAGCCTGTTTTTCTTCCTTTACTAAAGTCGTTACTTCTTTGCCGAGTAGATCGTATACTTTAATTGTAATAAAACAAGTTTTGAAGAGTGAATAAATTATATTAGTAATAGGATTAAACGGATTAGGATAGTTTTGAAATAAAATAAATTTATCAGCTGTACTGCTATTTATTTCTGTTAAACTTGTTATTTCAGATAAATCACAATACCAAAGACTGTTATAAAGAAAACTAACAAATATCTTATTTCCATTTACAGCAAATTTAACATGGTATGTATATTCACTTATACCAATACCCTTACTAAATTCCTTCCATGTTAAACCGTTATTTTTGGATAAATATATTTTATTGGATGTTAAACCTGCAAAAATCAGACTATCCACAGCGAATACAGTATATGGATGTAAATTATCGAGAGGAAGACCTTGATTGAATTCTGACCATGTTAAACCTTTATCAGATGATCTAAAAATACCATAAGTGTAATTTGTTGCAAAAAAATAATTATTATTATTTGAAATAGAACTTATTATTTTGTTTGGTAAACCTGTTTGATACCAAGTAAGTCCATCATTAACCGATTCATAAATTCCTGTAAATGTTCCTGCAAAAATTTTACTATCATCAACCAGGTAGGAGTAAAAATGATTGCCGTCAATTTCCGTCCATAATTCTCCGTTATTTTCCGAACGAAATAAACCGCCACCCTGGATGCAGGCAAACACTATTGAATCTTTTGCATAAACGGATAAGATTGAAAATGAGGGGCCTAAGGAGTTCCAAGTCTTTCCTGTATCAGCAGACGAATAAACACCGTTATATGTTGCTGCAAAAATATAGTTGTTGTTTCGAGTCAAATCAGTTACACTTGCAGAAGGATAATCAACAGAATAATATTTCCAACTTGAAGCATTATCAAATGAACAGTAAATACCTTTATTAGAGCCTACTAGAATGATATTATCGAAAGATAAGATACAGCTACTTCCAGAAACTTCAGGGATCTTTATCCAATTCGAATAAATATCACCATTTAATAATGTTACGAATAAAAAAGTTAAATATATTATTAAATTAGATATTCTTGACATCAAAAAAAGTCAACAAGATTTTTTTTGAATTATCGATTCGGTTATTATAACTATGTAATTTCAGCTGATAACAAAAAGCTTCGCAGCCTGAATTTTAAATGTTTAATTCAGGCAGCGAAGTAAGGTTTTTAATTCTATTAGTCACTTAGATTTTCCTTAAGAGTGGGAATATTCTCCGAGCCATTTGGAACTGTTATACTGGAGTTTTTGAAATCGTTACCAATTGGTTCAAATCTTCCACCGAGAATTTGAGAGAGAAAAATTTCTGCAACTGCATTAAAAGATAACCGATTTTCAGGTCTTGCAAAACCGTGGCCTTCATCGGGATAAAGTACATAAGTAACAGGAATATTCTTTCCCTGTAATGCGTTTACTATCTGGTCGGATTCTGTTTGTTTTACGCGGGGATCATTGGCTCCCTGCCCGATAAGAAGAGTTTTTTTTATTTTATCGACATAATTAAGAGGCGAACGGGCGTTGAGCAGTTTCTTTCCTTCTTCCGTACGATAGTCTCCAACACGTGTAGTGAACAAGTTTATCATCGGTGTCCAGTAAGGAGGAATAGTTTCAAGCAACGTTTGAAGATTGGAAGGGCCGACAATATCGACACCACATGCAAATTCATCCGGAGTAAAAGTTAATCCAACCAAAGTTGCATACCCTCCGTAGCTTCCTCCCATAATTGCAACTTTTTCTTTATCTGCGATTTTTTCATTTACTGCCCAGTTTACCGCATCTATAAGATCATCATGCATTTTTCCTGCCCATTCCTTATTGCCTGCATTTATAAAATCTTTCCCGAACCCTGTAGAGCCACGGTAATTAACGCTGAGTACAGCATAACCGCGGTTGGCAAGCCATTGATGATACGAATGATATCCCCATGAATCTCGAGCCCAGGGCCCCCCGTGTACAAAAAGTACCATCGGCAGCGGATTGTCAGGACGTCCTTCTAAATTTGTATCGCTTTTGTATGGTAAGGTAAGGTAACTAACAAGCGTAAGTCCATCACGGGATTTAATTTCAACCGGGTACATTTTTGAAAGTTTTACATTCTCAAGCTCTTTCCTGTTGGTAAAAAGGAACTTTGCTTTTTTATTCGGAAGGTCATAAAGATAATAATTAACAGGTCCGTCGTCCTTTACATATGCGACCGTCCACACATTATTATCAAGCGAACGGCTTGTTATATTCAAATCTCCTTCGGCAACTGTTTTAAGATAATCAAGATCAGCTTTAACCGAATTGTCCAGCACCTTCCATTCCGTACGCAGATACTCGGTAGCGGCAGCTTCAATTGTTTTTTCAGTTGGATGAATCATTACATTACTGAGATCGGCACGCGGATCTTCAAAAATAACTTTTTTATTTCCTGTTTTAAGATCAACCGAAACCAAAGCCGCAGTATTCCGTCCCCGGCTGTCGATCATATAGAGTATTTTTCCTGATTTGTCAAATGTGATCGGCCAGGTAGTAAGTGCGTCTTCCATAGGAATTTTATCGAATGATTTCCAGCCGCCTTTACCGTCAGGCACGAAAAGCTCATTGCCGCCGTCGGGAGTATTTTCTATTGCATATCTTATATTAAAATCATCATCCGTCTGAAAGCCCAAAAACCTTTCGTTTTTCTCAATCATTTGCAAATCACCCGAATTAATATTAAGCCGATATATATCAAAAAACTGCGGATTGCGATTATTTAATCCGATTAATATTTCATTTGGATATTTATAACTTACTTCCTGGATTTGTGCTCTCGGCCTTAATTTTTTACCGTTAGGCAGAGTTACCGGTTTACCATCAGGTCCCAATATTTCTTCAAATGGAGTAAGTATCTTATCTTCTTTGGTTTTTACATTAACAGCATGAACCTGCCAGTTTTCGTCTCCGCCTAAATCCTGAAGGTAAATTACCTGTTCATTATTGTATGCCCAGAAGTAAATGCGTACACCGCGGAGTGTGTCTTTTGTTATCGCAGCGGCATCTTCAGGTTTGTCCGCCGGGGCAACCCAAACGTTAAGTACATTATTAACCGGGGCTAAGAAACTTATCATTTGGTGGTTTGGACTAATTTTCAGAGCAGCTTTATCGGGATTCCCGAATATTGCCTGTCTCGGGATTAATTTTTCCTCAGTTGAACAATTAGTTAAAAGGAAAATAGAAACAAGCAGCAGAGTAAAAGAAATAATCTTATGAACTGAAGCTTTCATTACGTCCTCCTCTGAAGTGAAATAAATTTAACTTCTTAAATTGAGTACAATAAATAATAATACCTTAAAATCCCTAATTGGTGAGAAGTATAATACGTTAAGAATTAAAATACCGTTTCCTTGCAATTAAACCTCAATCCACAACAAGAATATTGATTTAATTACAAATATAAAAATTAGGCAAATTATTCTTAATTATTTTGTAGATGCAGTTTACAAGATATTAATAAAACTAAATCTTTTGAATATGATGCCAACCAAAGCACTAAGCTTTAAAAATTTCAATCAATTAGATCTCTATACAGCTTCGCATCATTAGTTACACTTCACGATTTACAAGGATATCTTATACGTAGAATCACAATCAGGAAGAGTATTTACCCACTTTTTTTTGATCAACAATTTGAGATAAGTAATAATAGGGGTTGAGTAATATGTTTTTGCAGAATAATATTATTCACGTTTTTGGCGGTTTTGCGATAATTCAGTCTATTTTAATTCTCATTTTTTTGGGGAATAATAAACTGGAAAAAAATAAGGGCAATTATTATCTGCGTGCTATTCTTGCAATATTTATAATACAAATTATAAATAATATCCTATTCAGATCAGACATAGATGTCCGCTACTTTAAATTTTTGTGGATATCCAATCAACTCGTTTTTCTCATTGCACCCCTGGTATATTTTTATATCCTATCCCTTTTAAATAACAAATTCAGTCATAAATTTGAAGATAGCTATCATCTTCTGCCCTGTATTCTAAGTATGATTTATGTGACAATAATTTCACTTACCACTGCGCGGCTGGGAAAGCATCCCGGCATTATGCTATTGGGTATTGTCTATTTGGTACAAAATATTTTTTATGTTGTTATTATTCACCAATTATTACAGAAATATGGTTTAAATTTTAAAACTTTATTTACTTATATCCAGGATTTAAGACTCTCGTGGGCCCGGTATATTATGATTGTTTATATCGCATTCTGGTTTATATATTTTTATATCTTTTTTCTTGGCAATATGTTGCATCTCATCAACTGGTGTCCCTACTACATCAGTTTATTTTCTTTATGCTCATTTATTCTGCTGAATGCTATTGTGTATACAGCATTAAAAAAACTCGATATTTTTAAAAACCCACAGAAATATCAAAAGTCTAATCTAAAGGGATCCGTCAAGAAGGATTCTCTGAAAAAACTTGAAAAAATTATGGAGCAAGAAAAATTGTATCTTGATCCCTCCTTAAATCTTATCCAGCTCGCCAGAAAAATATCTATTGCACCTTGTCACCTATCCCGGATTATTAATGAATCATTTAATAAAAGTTTTAATCCATTTGTGAATCACTATCGTGTAAAGGAAAGTACACAATATCTGATGAAAGATTCACCCGAAAAAATGAATATTCTTGAAATAGCTTATACAACAGGTTTTAATTCCAAATCATCTTTTAATAATGCTTTTAAAAAGCATATGGGGCTCACACCAAAAGAATACAGATACAAACAATCCGGGTGAAGTAGCTATCTAATTTGTATTTCCTTCCTGCCTTAAAGTATGTGTATCTTCTAATCATTAGTTTTTTTCCATAAAAACGGACAAATATATATATCGAGTCGAATCTGCTGTTTCCTGTTACATATCTTGCACCCGAATTATTCAAAAACTAATTGGTTTATTAACTTCGATTTATCAGGAGGACGAGATGTTTAAATATATTTTTTCATGTATTACTTTATCGTTTATTTTGTTGTTTTCAGGTTTAGCTATTGGATCAATTATTCATATACCAGATAATGCCGGAACAATTCAGGATGGAATTAATATGGCTCAACAAGGAGATACTGTACTGGTGGATGAAGGCACATATTATGAGAATATTAAATTCAATGGGAAATCGATAGTGGTTGCCAGTAAATTTATCTTGGATCATAATCCCGATCATATTTTAAATACAATTATAAACGGCAGCATGGCGACAAATCCGGACTCAGCAAGTTGTGTTATGTTTAGTGGCGAAGATTCAAATGCCGTTTTACAGGGATTCACCCTAACCGAAGGTGGAGGTACAATTTATTTTTTATCCGATCTTAAAACTACCACAAAATATGATGGTAAAATTACTGTCGAAGGTGGCGGTATATTTTTTAATGAATCGAATGCTACTGTAAAAAATAACCTGATAATTGATAACCACGCTAATGCTATTAGTGGACACGATTATAATGGTGGTGGTGGAATAAGTACTTTTTGTAGCAATCCCAAAATATATAATAATGTAATTATGAATAACAGGACCATCAGTGCAAATGGTACCTATGCGTATGCGGCCGGTATTGTACTTAACGAGTCACATGGAGTTATTAGAAATAATATAATATATCATAATACTACTACAGGCAGGGGTGCCTTATTTATCGACATTAATCTTAGTTCAATAGTCGAAAACAATACTATCGTTGGCAATATTTGCAATCGTGATGCAGCGGGGATTTTTAACCGTACTCCTAATTCTGCTTACAGGAATAATATTGTTTGGGGAAATATTGATATTGACGATCAGGTAAAAGGGATGGACAATGATGATATATTTGAATACTGTTTTACCGATCAGGTTTTCAATAGTAAACCAAACATTTTTAACAGCTATCCGGAGTTTAGTGAATCAAAGTTTATTCTCAATCCAAATTCGTCATGCATAGATGCAGGAAATCCTGATACTACCTTTAGTGAAATTGAAGACAATACAAATCCAGGCTATGCAAAACTTCCTTCTTTAGGTTCAACACGAAATGATATCGGTGCCTATGGTGGGCCTTTTGCTGATATTTTTCCGGATTTCCATAATGAAGATATAAAGATCCCCGACCAATTGACAATTCCAGCCACAATAGTAGATAAAATCTCTTCAAAAGAAATTACACTCTCGAATTTAAGTACTAAAAGCCTAAGTATTGATAGTATCACGGTTGATAATAAAAATGAACTTTCTGTTAGCGGCAACATAAATTCCGAAATCAAACCAATGCAAGCGCTTACTATTGAGGTGAGCTGGACGCCTAAACAATCTGGAATCCTGAGCGATACCTTAAGAATCTATCATAATTTAAAAGAAGTCGCTAATCCGATGATTGTGAAACTAAAAGGCACAGCCACTGAGTTAACCGGGATTCAGGATGAGCAGATTAAAGCTGTTCCGTTGAAATTCAAATTACAGCAAAACTATCCGAATCCGTTTAACCCTACAACACAAATAAAATATTCAATTCCCGACCAGGAATTAGTGTCATTAAAAGTATTTGATTGCCTCGGACGGGAGGTCAAAACATTGGTCAATAAAGTTCAGTCCTCCGGAGAATACA
>CAYUVK010000160.1:0-7231 GCA_964448105.1 uncultured Ignavibacteriaceae bacterium | reverse complement strand
TTTAAACAGCTCCTATTTCAAATTTCTTATAAATTTAAATCTTTCGCATGTTTTTCTTCAGGGTTATTTCATGCCACCCATTGTTGGGATATATAATAAATACAAGGAATATATTAAAGGTCAAACCATCATAAGGCTGCATGGTCCGGATAGAAGCGGTATAGAAAAAATATCAGGGGAAAACTGGAATAAGATTTATATTAACCGGGATGAAGAATTGAAAGAAATCGTTGAGATGATAAAGGATCTGCAGAACAGAGAGGTAGATGTATACTTAAATATCAACGACTATTACGAAGGTTGTGCCCCTTTAACATTGAAAAGATCAGAAAATTAATTCCGAATGCATAAACGCTGTCAGAAGTTAGTGCACTGAAAAATAATTGAATATGTAAGTTTTATGCCGGCTTGTTGATTTCCATACTTTCAATGCCTTGTTAAACTAGCAATAATTCTGTAAATTTTGTTGAGCTAAGGTGGAGTTATGAATTGAGCTAACATATAAATAAAATTTATAAATAAAGATTATCGCAAATTTAACTTTATAAACAATTTATTAATCGTGAGGAATAAAAAATGGGAAAAGATACACATCCAAGCAAATCAGCAAACAATATTAACGATGAAAGCAAGTGCCCATTTACGGAGGGAACTCTTAAGCATAGCGCAGGTGGCGGCACGTCAAACCGTGACTGGTGGCCAAATCACTTAAATCTGAATATCCTCCGTCAGCACTCTTCTCTGTCCAATCCGATGGGAAAGACGTTCAACTACGCTGAGGAGTTCAAGACCCTCGACCTGAATGCCGTAAAGAAAGACATCTTCGATCTGATGACCAAGTCCCAGGACTGGTGGCCTGCCGATTTCGGTCACTATGGACCGTTCTTCATTCGTATGGCATGGCACAGCGCAGGTACTTACCGCATCTCTGACGGCCGTGGCGGCGGCGGCACCGGCGCTCAACGTTTTGAACCGCTCAACAGCTGGCCTGACAATGTGAACCTTGACAAAGCGCGCAGGTTGCTTTGGCCGGTCAAACAGAAATACGGCAGGAAAATTTCATGGGCCGACCTGATAATCCTCGCCGGCAACTGTGCCCTTGAGTCGATGGGCTTCAAAACGTTTGGTTTTGGCGGCGGACGTAAAGATATATGGGAACCTTTGGAAGATATCTATTGGGGATCTGAAGGAGAATGGCTTGGAGATAAACGTTACAGTGGTGAACGTGATCTCGAGAATCCTCTTGCCGCAGTTCAGATGGGTCTAATCTACGTGAATCCTGAAGGTCCGAACGGAAATCCTGATCCGCTAGCGGCAGCCCGTGATATTCGTGAGACCTTCGGCCGCATGGCTATGAATGATGAAGAAACTGTAGCGCTCATTGCTGGCGGACACACATTCGGCAAATCTCATGGCGCCGCCAATCCGGACAAATACGTTGGTCCGGAACCTGCAGGTGCAAGCATTGAGGAGCAGGGTCTCGGCTGGAAAAGCAGTTTTGGCACGGGAAAAGGCGGTGACACAATTGGTGGTGGCCCGGAAGTTACCTGGACCACAACGCCAACGAAATGGAGCAACAACTTCTTTGAGAACCTGTTCGGCTACGAATGGGAATTAACGAAGAGCCCAGCCGGTGCGCAACAGTGGGTAGCAAAGAATGGTGCCGGTACCGGTACAATTCCGGATGCTCACGATCCATCAAAAAGCCACGCACCAACAATGCTTACTACCGACCTCTCCCTGCGCTTCGACCCTGCTTACGAAAAAATTTCAAGACGCTTCTATGAAAATCCCGATGAGTTTGCGGATGCATTTGCACGTGCATGGTTCAAACTAACACACCGCGATATGGGTCCGCGTGCACGCTACCTTGGTCCGGAAGTTCCTGAGGAAGAGCTCATCTGGCAGGATCCAATCCCAGCCGTTAAACATAAACTGATTAATACTAAAGATATAGCTGAATTGAAGAGTAAGATACTTGCATCAGGTTTGTCTGTGTCTCAACTTGTTTCTACTGCCTGGGCATCAGCATCAACATTCCGTGGCTCCGATAAACGCGGTGGCGCGAACGGTGCACGCATTCGACTTGCACCGCAGAAGGATTGGGAAGTTAACAATCCGGCTCAAATAGCTAAAGTGCTGGGGACCCTTGAGGGCATCCAGAAAGATTTCAATAGTGCTCAGTCCGGCGGTAAGATGGTTTCGCTCGCCGACTTGATAGTTCTTGGAGGATGTGCAGCTATTGAAAAGGCAGCTAAAAATGCAGGTCACGATGTGACGGTGCCATTCACTCCGGGACGCGCCGATGCATCTCAAAAGCAAACCGATGTGGAATCATTCGCTGTCCTCGAGCCGGTTGCTGACGGGTTCCGCAACTACCTGAAGACCAAACCCAATTATAATGCATCGGCAGAGGAAATGCTGGTTGACCGGGCACAACTATTGACGCTTACCGCACCTGAAATGACGGTTCTCATTGGCGGTATGCGTGTCCTTAACTCGAACTTCGATCAGTCGCAACACGGCGTCTTCACCAAGCGTCCGGAGACGCTTACCAACGATTTCTTCCTCAACCTGCTCGATTTGGGCACGAAGTGGAAGGCGACTTCAGAGTCCGAAGATGTGTTTGAGGGTCGTGATCGTGCGACTGGCGAACTCAAGTGGACTGGCACCCGTATCGATCTCATCTTCGGTTCGAACTCAGAGCTTCGGGCTCTGGCAGAAGTCTACGCATGTGCGGACTCTCAAGAGAAGTTCTTGGAGGACTTTGTGGCGGCATGGAACAAGGTAATGAATCTTGATCGCTTCGACCTGTCCTGATTTGAGGGCTTTCTTGCAGGCTGTAATGCTGCATAAGAAGCGGTTGCATAGTTATTTAATGTAAAGAGGTGGTCTGGCAACAGGCCACCTTTTTTAATTCCCATCCTCTTGTATAACAATTTACGTGACCTGATTCGACAGGACATATTCTACGCTGACAGTTCATTAACTGCCAGGAAATTAATAAGAAGGTTCAATCTTTCTTATAAAATAAAATATAAACATCTTTAGCCTGAACATAGCTTCACCATAATACTTGCATTTTAATCAGTAAAACATCGCTGCACTTGGAGCTCCCTGGAATTGTATTGATTTAGCAATACAACTTCAAGTTCTCTTGGAGTAAGTCCCGAAAGAGGTTTGGTTGCCTTCTGCTTCCTCCTTGATATTATTCGCAGTTTTTGTTCTTTAAGCTTAAAATAGATTATCTACTACTACTCTGTTCTTGGTGTATTTTTTTGCAAATTTTTTTTGTCTGGATATCTATTGCCTATTGACTTTTTACTTATTAAAGATGTTATACCTTCCCCTTTTTATAATTAATTATGTATAATTTTTATTTCTAAACGACAGTCTACTGCTTCCAAATATTTTTTTATTGTTGCAAGTGATGGTGAGTGTTTACCACTGCTTAAGGAAGATTCTAATCTTGTAATTGCAGGAGATTTGGTTCCCATTTTTTCTGCTATTTGAGCTTGACTTAAACCAGCTTTATTTCTTGCTCTCAGCATTTCTCTTAATAAGGTAAATTCTGGTTCAAGTCTATCATATTCTTTTTTAACTGATGTTTTTTTAAGTGCTTTATTTTTTAATTCCTCATGTGTCATCTTCTTAACACCTCTTTCATTCTGTTTTTAGCTATTTGTAATTCTTTCTTTGAAGTTTTATTAGTTTTCTTAATAAATAAATGAAGCATCACAATCTTTTTTCCAACTAATGTACAATAAAATATTCGAGCTATTCCTTCTTTACTTTTAATTCTAAGTTCAAGTAAACCTTCTTCAATAAATCTAGTATGGGGCATTCCTAAATTGGAACCAAATTCAAGCATTAAATCTGTTAGTCTTAAATAGCGTGCTAAAAGACCCGCAGGCAATGAAAGAATTTTATTTTCAACTTCATTGCTATAATATTCAATGCTCCATTTCATTAATTAAATATAACAAATATGTTACTATAAAACAAATATTCTTTAAGGTATAACGACCAGTTATGTTAAAATGCAACAGCCATAATTGAGTTCTCTGATGCTAATTAATTATTTTTACAAGTCCAATGAACAAATCTTCCTGATATACTATTGCTTTCTGCTTCTTCATAATTTGGATTTTGAACTAACTGTTCCTTACATTATTAGATTCAGACCTTCTTCCCGGCTAACTTCTCGGTCGGGATTACTATGTCCTCTGCTGACTTCTGACAGTTTAGCTACATATTGCTATATAGGTTGCTTTCACTCTTCAGGCGCACTGCCCTTGTCCATCAGCTTGCTGTCAGACCTCCCGGGGTAAGATGATTTACTTTCATTCGGTCTCGTCGGATTTACCCTGATGTTTACGTATGACTTTGGGGCTCTCCCAATCCCTTGCTCGGTTGCCCTAACATCTTGAGCCTTTATCCGCTTCCTGTTCGTCGAAACCTGAATTTCGCTATCGGACTTCCTCCAGATTCAGAGTTGCCTCTGACACCCTTGTCCATCGCTATTACTTCCGGCCATCTCGGCGTATTAGGGACTTTCACCCTTGAGCATATCACCATGCCCGGCACACAAGAGTAAAGCCTTCTCTCTTCCTCATAGAGAAGGCTTTTAATTATATGAATATAACTCAATAATCAATTAATCTATGAAGCAACACTTTCTTTTTTTCTTTCTATAGTTGAAAAAAAGTACAGGGCCGCAAAAATAGCTGAAATTAGGCCAATGTAACCTGCAATCACAGTAAATATGGTTGCAGCAGTCCAATTACTTAGTGCTGCTCCTAATTCAGCTAGCCATAATCCCAATAAGAACAATTGACGAAGAATTTGCCCACCAAATGAACCTAACCAGAGACATATAACAACAGCTGCTGCTAAGATGTGTACCCATCCATCGGTAACAGCAGGATTTGTGTTAGCCGGTAGGTTTGGATACATTATGAATCTTAGTGAAACACTAAAAACGTAAGCAGCAACTATTAAAAACAGAACGGGCTCGATTTTATCACCGTTAAAAAAGGAAAATATTCCGGATATTGCTAAAACTACACCCAGTATCATAATAAGAGGTACAATATCCGATATATTTTCATCAGCCACCCATCCTGCATAATTCATATACCTCAACCAAAGAGTTATGAATAATGTAGCAAAGCCCAATGAAACTGCAGCTGAAAATTTGTTTTCCATAACTTCCTCCGTTTTAATTTTTTTATTTAAGTGATGCAGCGTTTCTTAACGCTGAATATTGATGATTCATACTTTTATTACTAAACAATTTTCTTAAAGGAAAAAGGTTCACTAAAAAAATGAATTATCAAGGAAAACATCAGGCTATCAAATCATCGCTTAGTCTAAGCTTTGAAGAATTACAAGATTGGTCGCTATAGTTGTAAAAACACCAGCAAATAAATTATTCTATTATTTTTGAATTGTCAATAAATTTTTATGAAAATTGTAAATCTTAATACTGGTCTATTTACTGAATAAATTGAAGGGACAAAATTTGGACGAAAAAATTTTCATTTCCTTAACTAAATCCGAGTTCATAAATATTATCAAAGAAGCTGTTCGTGAAGAATTGTCATCAAACAAAAAGAAAGAACTTCTTACTTTCCGGGAAGCATGTGAATTCTTAGGCTGCTCAGCTTCAGGATTGAATAAATGGAAATCCCAAAATAAAATCCCATATAAAAAATTAGGAGAAAGAATTTTCTTTAATCGGCAGGAATTGTTAGATTCAATGAAAGGATCTAATTATCCGAAGTCTTATGGAAAGTCATAACCGTAAAAACACTTTAGATATTGCTATAAAGCTAAGCTATTTTTTTACCTGCAGTAGCACCTGGCTTAAGAGAGTGTATTTCAGAAATATTAATCACCGCAACTGCAAAAGGTTTAGGTCTTCCCAATTTAGCAGAGTTTGTAGCTGCTGCATCATATAGATCTCCGCTTTCCTGTAATGTTGCTTCTCCTATGAATCTGTATCCATCTATGATTTCACGGTTAACGACGGCAACAGAGACTTTTGAACCTCTTTTAATATTTGTGTATGTGGCACCGCCGGTTCCCTCAGTAAAAATAAGTGATTCATCAGATAACACCCGGGTAGAACGTTTGGGTGCTATATTGGGTGTACCATCAGCATTTACTGTAGCAATAAAACATTGTTGTGTTGTTACCATATCTTTCATCTCTTGAGTTAACTTTGCCATTTTATTCTCCTTCCCCATAAAAATATTATTAACGAATATTAATATAAAATTATAATAACAAACTTTTAATTAAAATTTTTTTGTATTGAATAAATTGAAAATCAATTTTTAAGATTCAGCAAAGAAAAGTTTGTAAAAAATTTTCATTAAAATACAGGAATTGTTAGATTCGATGAGTTCTCATTATTTTAGTTTAAAAAATCTGAAATAACTCGTAATTTTTTTGTGTATATCTCAACTTAAAATTTACCATGTTAAGTGGGGAATAATTATGAAATACGACTTTTTAATATTAATAATCATTTTCCTGTTTTCCGGATGTAAAAATGAAATAACAATATAATAACAAAATAGGCTGTCCACAAAAAACCCATGCTATTACTGGCCGTGTAATACCGCTTTCCTTTTTTATTAAACATATCTTCATTCAAATACCAGCTGCCTTTAGTATTTAAAAAAACATTCGAACGTTTATCTGAATATTTTCCTAATAAATTTTTTGAAGCTAAATAACGCAGAATAAAACTTATAGAAAAAATTGTAAAAAAGATTATTAATGGTATCCAATCATGCATAAAAATTAATTCCCCATTATTTTCTATAAATTTCTCTTTCAAATACAGCTTCGCACCATCAGTCACGCTTCATGGTTTAGGAGAATTTTTTATGTGTAGAATTCGAAATAGAGAAGATTTTTACCCACTTTTTTTGATGACCATTTCAAATTATATTGAAATAATTTAACTTTCAATAAAATTATTTAAAAAAGTAAAAATTTTCGGATGTACTTTATAAATATTTTGACCGATAATTATTGGAAGAAGTGTGTGTGCTGAAAAAAGAGATGGAGGAAAAGATTAGGAAGTTTGAGAGGGAGAATTAGGGGTGCATACTAAAATCCCCTATCACCTTTGAGGCGGTGAAAGGTTATATGATATGCCTTTTTAATATAATTCGAAAAAAACCCCCAAAGACCTTCATTTCTAGGGTTCTGATAA
>CAYUVK010000159.1:0-7336 GCA_964448105.1 uncultured Ignavibacteriaceae bacterium | reverse complement strand
TGTACTGTTTTTACTTGACTTTTTTATTAATAGAAAATGCATGGTTGTATGATTGTATTGTTAAAATTTAATAGTGATAATTATTCGAATCAAATTTCTAAATTATCTCACGACTAATGGCTAATTTATCCAATCAACCGGCTGATAATATTTCATCATTTTCTCCTGCAGTGAGTTTTCGGGAGGTTTGTAATCATATGTAAACTTTACTTCGGGGGGCATTGAAATTAATATTGATTCGATTCTTCCACCTGTTTTTAAACCAAACAATGTTCCCCTATCATAAACAAGATTAAATTCAACATATCGTCCCCTTCTTATTAATTGAAATTCTTTATCTGTATCCGAAAACGTTTCGCCTTTCCTTTTATCAACTATTGGAAGGTAAGCTTCTAGAAAAGAATTTCCAACAGATTCAACGAGTTTAAAATGAATATCATTACCCGGAAGGTAATCGAAGAATATTCCGCCAATTCCTCTCATTTCATTTCGATGTTTTACTGTAAAATATTCGTCGCAATATTTTTTAAACTGCATATAAGAATCATCAATGACAGAATTACATGCTTTTTTCATTATTTCATGGAAAAATTTAAAGTCTTCCTCGTAAGGGAAAAAAGGAGTTAAATCTATTCCCCCTCCAAACCAGCTTTTCCCGTTTTCCATTTCAAAATACCTTATGTTCATATGGATTGTAGGTATTTTGGGGGAAAGAGGATGAATAATTGTTGACAGACCGCAAACTCCAAATTCACCTTGTTCTGTTCCAGCCTGTAGTGCAATTGATTCGGGCAGAATTCCATATACCGAAGAAAAATTAACTCCTCCTTTTTCAAAAATAGTCCCTTTGGAAATTACTTTTGTTATTCCGCCACCCCCTCCAACTCTCTTCCACTTATCTTCAATAAAATTTTTCGAATCAATTTTTTCAAGATCTTTACAGATTTTACTTTGCAGCTCACGAATAAAGTTATCCATATCTTTAAATCTATTGGAAAAATTCATTTTATTTCCTAATTGAAATAATGATGTACAATATTTCAATAAAGATAAACTATTTTTATATTATACGTCAATAAAAACCCGTTCTAACAAATCAAAAATTTAGGAGATGAAATGATAAAAGAAAAAGTACTAAAAGTTCTTAATAAGCAAATTAATATGGAACTGGATTCGTCATACATATATCTTGCAATGTCTTCTTTTTTCTATGAAGAAAATTTAAATGGTTTTGCAGCCTGGTTTAGAATCCAGTCAGGGGAAGAATACGGCCACGCTATGAAAATTTTTGATTATATACATCAAGCAAACGCAAATGTCAGTCTGTTAAAAATTGAACAGCCAAAATCGGAATGGAAAACCGCTCTGGATGTCTTTAAAGACACATATAAACATGAGCAGGAAGTTACAGCATCGATTTATAATATAGTTGATCTTGCAATTACTGAAAAAGATCATGCAACCAACAATTTTCTTCAATGGTTTGTAAGCGAGCAGGTTGAAGAAGAATCAACTGCATTAACAATTCTTGAAAAAATTAGACTTGTCGGTGACAATAAGAACGGGTTATTTTTGTTGGATAGAGAGTTAGGGCAAAGAGCAGCTGCAAAATAAATTATTAAATATCATAATGAATATTATTGATTAAATAAAAGAAGTTTCTATAAACGGGGTTGACCAAAAAGTACCTTTGTCATTTCGACCGAAGGGAGAAATCTTTCGTTTTGAAAAGATTTCTCTGTCGAAGACTCCCTCGAAATGACACTTTCATACTTTTTAGTCAACCCCTTTATTAGTATTTTAAATATTAGTGTTTTATATCAGCCAAGGGGGCGGCAGTGTGTCGCAGTGAATGGACTTTATTTGCAACAGGTAATTCAACTTCAGGACTAACTCTTTTTTCAAAGTATTCTCTAAATCGGGTTACCATAAATTTTACAGGCCATGCAGCGGCTTCACCCAAAGCACAGATTGTATTTCCTTCAATATTATTGGCTACACTAATTAGTAAATCAACATCACTTATTGAACCCTGCCCTGCAATAATCCTATTTAATATTTTTAACATCCAGCCGGTACCTTCGCGGCAGGGCGTACATTGTCCGCAGCTTTCATGGTAATAGAATTTGGCAATTCTTGCCAAAACTTTTACCAAGTCAGTATCTTCATCCATCACTATAATTCCCGCTGTACCAATTGCAGATCCAACTGTTTTTAATGATTCTGCATCCATTTTAACACCTTCAATTTGATCACCCCTAATTGGAGGCATTGAAGATCCGCCAGGAATAACGCAGAGAATTTTTTTATTGCCTGGAACTCCGCCGGCATAATTATAAATTAAATCAGTCAACAAAGTACCGGAGGGTAATTCATAAACACCCGGTCTATTAACATGCCCGCTTATTCCATATAAAATTGTTCCTGGATGTTTTGGCTCGCCAATTTTTGAAAACCATTCCCAACCTTTATTTATAATAGCAGGAACATTAGTAATTGTTTCTACATTATTAATTGTCGTAGGATTTCCCCATAAACCATTCTGTGCCGGGAAAGGAGGCTTAACTCTTGGATACCCGCGTTTCCCTTCAAGTGAATTCATTAGAGAAGATTCTTCGCCGCATATATAAGCCCCTGCACCTTTATGAATATAAATATCGCAGGAGAAATCAATACCGAAAGTTTTTTTCATCTTTTCGCCGATATATCCCTGAGCATAATCATCATCAAGTGCTTTCTGCAATAACTTGATCCATTTATGATATTCACCGCGAATATAAATATATGCAACCTTAGCACCGATAGCATAGCAGGTAATTAAAATTCCTTCGATTAATTGGTGCGGATTAAATTCAAAAATTTGACGGTCTTTAAAGGAACCAGGCTCGCTCTCATCGCCATTAACACATAAATATTTGGGATTATCGGTAGTTTTGGGCATGAAGCTCCATTTTAAACCGGTTGCAAATGCAGCTCCACCGCGACCGCGCAATCCTGATTTTTTTACCTGGTCAATTATATCATCGGAACTTTGGCCGAAGGCTTTTTTTGCAGCAGAGAAACCGTCATTCTGTATATAAACTTCCAGTTTATGAAGATCTTTTATATCAGGTAAAACTATCTTTTCCATTAATTCTTGTTCTTTAATGATTCTAAAATTTTATCAGTTTGGTCTATATCGAGATTTTCATAATAGTCTTCATTTACAGCAATCATAGGAGCAGTTCCGCACGAACCCATACATTCAACCTCTTCGAGTGAAAACTGCATGTCTTCAGATACTTCCATATTATTTAATCCGAGCTTTTCTTTTACACGATCATATATTTGATATCCGCCTTTGAGCATACATGAAACGTTGGTGCAAACCTGGATATGGTATTTACCCATCGGCTTTTGATGATACATTGTATAGAAAGTAACAATCCCCAATATTTCTTCAGGGGTCATATCAAGAAGTAAAGCAACTTCTTTCATTACTTCTCCCGATATCCAGCCATTCTGTTCCTGGGCAATCCATAATACCGGCATAACTGCAGGTTTTGTAACAGGGTATTTCTTTAATACCTCATCAATTCTTTTAAGATTTTCTTCTGTAAATTTGAAATTAGTCATCTGTCATTTGTCATTATTTTTTGTCATTAAATCAATAGAAGGTTGTTTGCCAATTGAATTAATGTAACTATTTAATTTCTTTCCAATAGTATTTATATTATTAGAAAAATTTTTAAAATCACATTCGTTAATTAAATTTCTATTCTTTGCTTTTTTCAACCATGTCATAGTTTCATATAAAGATCCCCTTGAATAATAACAAAATTGCTTATTTTCTTTATAAAAGAACCTTCCAAAGCCTTCACTTAAATTAGCGGCAATTGAATCTGCCGCTCTAATTAATTGTTTACCTATAGTATCCTTCTCAAAATAATTCCAATTAATGATTGTCATCCAAATTTTTTCTGCAATCTCCATTGCCAATTGATAAACTTGTAATTCTTCTAATTTCATAAACCCTCCTTATGAAATTTTTAATAAATGACCAATGACTATTGACTACTTATCCGCTTCCCCCATAACAGGATCGAGACTGCCAATTATTGCAACGACATCGGAGATCATGTGTCCCTTAACCAAATGAGGGATTGACTGCAAATTTATAAATGAGGGAGAACGTATTTTACATTTCCACGGCCGCCCTTCTCCTTTGCTTACCAGATAAAATCCCAATTCACCTTTGGGGTTCTCAATTGCACTATAAACCTCACCAACAGGAGGATTAATACCAAAGTTCACAATCATAAAATCATGAATTAATTCTTCCATTTTGGAATAAACTTCTGCTTTTTTCGGAAGGACTTTTTTTGGCTGATTTAATAAAGTTTCTCCTGCAGGCATTTTATCGAGGACCTGCCGAACAATTTTGATACTTTCTCTTGCTTCATCAACTCTTACAAAATATCTAGCAAGACTATCTCCTTCGGTATAAACCGGAATCTTAAAATCCATTTCATTATAAAATAGATAAGGAGTTACCCTTCTTAAATCAAATTCAACCCCGCTGCCTCTCAAACTTGGGCCGGTCAATCCAAGATCAATGGCATCTTCTTTTGAAATAACACCTATTCCATCCAATCTTTCAACAAAGATACGGTTTGTGTTTATTAGTCTTTCAGCTTCTTCTAAATTTTCTTCAAATTGATCAATAAACCATTTTACTTTTTGCAATGCTTCTGGTTGAGCATCATTCGCAACGCCGCCAATTCTAGTGTAGCTGTTTGTAAATCTCGCGCCACAAATTATATCCCATATATCGAGAATTTTTTCTCTTTCTCTTAGTGTCCATAAAAATACTGTTAATGCGCCAACATCCATTGCAAGTGCACCAATTGCAACTAAATGAGAGGCGACTCTGGAAAGTTCTGCAACAATCATCCTAATATATTGAGCTCTTGGAGGTGCTTCAATTCCCACTAGCTTTTCAACTGCAAGTACCCATGCTACATTGTTCGATAGCGGGGCAAGATAATCCAATCGATCGGTATGCGGAATAAATTCATGATAGCTCATATTCTCAGCCATCTTTTCGTATCCACGATGAAGGTAGCCAAGTTCCGGGACGGAAGCAATAATTGTTTCACCATCGAGTCTTAATAGGACACGCAAAACTCCATGAGTAGCAGGATGCTGTGGTCCCATATTTAAGATCATCTCATTTTCAAGAGTATCATCAACTGTTAAATCTGTTTCAGTATTTAATAAAGCTTCAAGTATCTTGGGATGAACGTCTTCTTTATTTAATTTTTCCATACTATCATTCTTCTTTTTTGGGAAGAGTTAATGAACCGGGAATTCCCATGAGAGGAAAATCTTTCCTCAATGGATAATGTTCAAACTCTTCCGGCATGTACATTCTTCTTAAATCAGGATGATTATTAAAACCTATTCCATACATATCATAAACTTCCCTTTCCTGCCAGTTAGCTGTTCTCCAAACCGAACTAACAGAATCGATAGAACATTCTTCTTCATCAACATCTGCTTTTAAACGAAGACGGAATTTATTCTTTAAAGAGAAAATATGATATACAACTGTAAACCTGTTTTTTCTTCTAGCCCAATCAATTGCTGTTATATCTTCACATAATAAAAATTCAAGAACGGGATCTTTTTTTAGAAAATTGCAAACTTTAACAATATCCTTTTTATCAAAATAAAGAGTTAATTCGTCTCTATATTCCGACTGTTCAAAATTTAGGTTTGCTAAATTTTCTTTGATTTTTTGAGGAATGAGTTCTTTGAAGTCCATAATCATTAATTATTCTGTAAAACAGGTAATTCAGGTAAAGGTCTGTCTTGAAAATCTCTTGCCTTAGTTCTTCCAATTTTCTCCTGGATTTGAATTAAAGCATTAAGCAGGTTATCAGGGCGCGGCGGGCAGCCGGCAAGATAAACATCAACGGGTAAGAATTGATCGATTCCCTGTACAACATTATATGACCTGTACATTCCTCCGGAAGATGTACATGCTCCCATGGCAATTACCCATTTAGGATCAGGCATCTGGTCGTAAATTTTTCTTACCACATGAGCCATCTTATATGTAACTGTACCGGCAACAATCATCATATCTGACTGACGCGGAGTAAATCTCATTACTTCCGAACCAAACCTGGCAATATCATATTTGGGATCGCCTACTGCCATCATTTCAATTGCGCAGCATGAAATTCCCATTGGCATTGGCCATACGGAATTTTTACGCGACCATTCGATAAGAGCATCAATTTTTGTTGTAAAAAAATTATCGTTATTTAACTTAGCTTCTAATCCCATTTAAATCCGCCTTTCTTATAAACATATAAGTATCCTAATTCTAAAACCACAAGAAAAATTAACATTGAAATAAAAACAGATATTCCCAATTGATTGAACATCTTTTTAAATTCAACTGCCCACGGATAAACAAAAATTACTTCCAGGTCAAAAATTATAAATAGCATAGCTATCAAATAATACTTTATTGAAATTCTTTCATTTGTAGTTCCAACAGGTTTCATTCCGCTTTCATACGTAGAAAGTTTATCCGCATTAGGGCGCTGGGGGCCAAAAATTTTTGACGATAGCACCGTCACCACCGCAAAAACTGCAGCGACGATAATAACTATAAATACCGGCAGATATTGTTCAATCATTCTTATTCTTCAATAAATTTAAGTTTCAAAGTTATCCAAAAATGGTTTTATTGTCAATTTAAATAGAAATGAATTGTGTGATGTAATTATAAGGTAATCTTATAAAAATAGTGGAAACATAAATGGTTAATTATTACAATATTTTCCCTTTTATAAGTTATTTACAAACTATTTTTAAGAAAATATTTTATTGATATTCCTTAACTATTTATACTTAAAACCATATAAAAAATTATGTGAACAAAGTTCCAACTTAACAGCAAGTAAGTTAAATAAAACCGGTCCGATTATTTAATAACTACCATTTTTTTTGTTTGAACAAATTCACTGCTCTCCAAACGGTATATATATACTCCGCTCGGCAGTTTAGCACAATTAATTTCCGTTTTATAAAAACCGGTTTCAAATTTGCCTGCAATGGCAGTCATTACTTTTTCACCTAATATTGAATAAACATTAATTTCTAGTTCTACCGGTTTTGGAACAGAGAATCTTATAGTTGTAATAGGATTAAAAGGATTTGGATAGTTTTGAGATAATTCAAATTGTTTAGGTATAATAATTACTTCTACTGAATCTAAATATTGAGATTTCCCATTCAAGTCTATCTGTTTTAATCTATATTTAAACTTGCTGCCGCCTAA
>CAYUVK010000158.1:0-7347 GCA_964448105.1 uncultured Ignavibacteriaceae bacterium | reverse complement strand
TCATCCCGGCCATTCTTTTTATCCTCATCAGGATTTTATAAGTTAAGATTAGATTAAGATTCGCATCATATTTTATGTTTATGGGCGTGATGTGGCGAAGCTATATTTAACAACTTGTTTAAACTTCGACATATATAATAAATAGCCTGTGCGGAAAAACTGCACGCCGGGATCTGTGTGGGGGATGTTTGGTAACAGGCATTCCTACCATAACGGTTGTATGTGAGAAAATAAAAGAATTTGCACTGCAGTTTACGGTACCTTAATTAATAGAGTAAAATAATTTAAAGGAGGGAAAAATGTCATTAGAAGACAACAAAGAACTTGTACGTAACGAATTCAAAAGGTGGGAGCTTAAGGGTGACGAGAATCTGATTGACGAGTGCTACACTCCCAATTGCGTATGGCATGGACCGGTAGGTCAGGACGTAAAGGGGCATGATGGAATGAAACAATTAATGACCGTTTTGGGTTCAGCCTTCCCTGATAAACGTTATACGATACATGATTTAATTGCGGAAGGTGATAAGGTGGTAGCACGCTGGACGTTGCAAGCTACACACAAAGGTGAATATATGGGTATCCCCGCGACAAACAAGCAAATTTCTTTTACTGGGATCTATATCATCAGATTGGAAAACGGAAAGCAGATCGAATGGTGGCTTGAAGCCGACTTCTTCAGTCTAATGCAGCAACTCGGCACCATCCCATCAAACTAGAAAGTCAGGGAATAAGCCATGGTATTTTATTTTTCTATTTTTTTGAAACTAAATTAGAATTAAGATAATAGGCATTTACAACCTACAAGCTGCTCAAGCCGACAGCGTATTCGCATTCGGCAATTTATAAATTTTATAGTTAGTCATTCCGTTTCGGCAAACTTGTTCAAGGTATTTGTATTAATTAATTAAATAATTTGCAAACTGTGCCTACGAGAAAAGTTAAGCACAGTTTGCTTAATCTTCGGCAGTGGAAATAAAAATAAGTTTCTTGTTATGAGCTGCAGCTTAAATGCAGATCGTTATGTTGCTTCTTACAATAATTGGTAACAAAGTAAACAAAATGTTCGAGCAAATAATTCTACTAAATTGAAAAATGAGTTATTTTTTAAGCGAGGGGAATTCTATGAATAAAAGACGAATCGAGTATTCTTACATATACTTATTAATTGGCTTTACATTCCTTTTCTTTTCCAACGGCAGATGGATTATTCCAATAGCTGCCTTCTTAGCCCCATTATTTCTGATTAGGTTTTTAAGGTTTAAAAAGCCCATCAAAGGATTCCTATTCATTATAATTGCCGGCTGGGTATCAAATATATTCATATGGAAAGGAATGATGCCCATGACCGGATTTTTCTATTACTTTCTTATGTTTATGATGAGTGTGTTCACTTCTATTAGCTTTTTGATAGACCGTGTTTACTCTCAAAAAGTGAAAGG
This sequence comes from uncultured Ignavibacteriaceae bacterium, assembly GCA_964448105.1. Classification (GTDB taxonomy): domain Bacteria; phylum Bacteroidota; class Ignavibacteria; order Ignavibacteriales; family Ignavibacteriaceae; genus CAVQBP01. Next base: position 5,905 of record CAYUVK010000158.1, on the reverse strand, counting down.
AATAATTTCATCACTTGTTTTTCCTTCGGTTTATGTAATAATGGAATATATCGTAGTATCAACAAACCCTTCCGGTTCTTATGGTACATTAGCACATACACAATCTTATTTGCCTTTCCTGCAATTAACTTCAATTACGGGTATTTGGGGCATAACATTTTTTATAATGTGGACAGCGTCTGTTATAAACTGGTTGTGGGATAATTCTTTCGAAAAGGAAGAAATCTTTCTTGTGCTGCTGTTTTATGGTATTCCTTTAATATCAGTAATACTATATGGTCAAATTAGATTATTAACTGACACTGAAAGTAATACAGTACGAGTTGCATCCATCAATATTAGTAAAACATCTTTGAATAAGCGGTTTGATGCTTTGGATAAAATTTATGAGAAAAAAGATTATTCAGAATACGATTCTGTAAGTGAACAGAATAATAATGATTTTTTAAATAACTGTCGTATTGCAGCTTCGTCCGGTGCTAAAATTGTATTCGGAATAGAAACAGTAATTAGTCATACGAAAATAAATGAAATGGGGTTTCTTGAAAAAGCAAAATCAGTTGCAAAAAGAGAAAGTATTTATCTGGGTCTTCCAATTCAAGTGTTACCTGATGGTTTTCCAGGAGTGCTGCCGGAAAATAAAATTATATGGATTTCGCCCGGAGGCAAAGTATTGTTAACTTATTATAAAGCCAAGCCTACTCCCGGAGAAGGTTCTTATGGTGACGGAGTACTAAAATATTTTGACACTCCTTATGGAAGGATAAGCACTTCAATTTGTTTTGATATGGATTTTCCCGGATTAATTAATCAACTAAGTAATAAGAACATAGATATAATGTTGGTCCCCGGTAATGACTGGCCGGAGATAACACCATATCATACTTATGTATCATCATTCAGGGCAATTGAACATGGATTTAATATGGCTAGAGCTGCTTCAAAAGGATTATCAGCTTCATTTAATTACAAAGGACAATTATTATCTTCAATGAATTTTTATAAAACAAATGAGTTGATATTATATTCCGACATTCCTACAAAGGGACAAAAAACAGTTTACTCAATACTCGGAGATTATTTTGCATGGTTGTGTATTCTTTTCTTTGTAATAATTAGTGTAATAGTTATTAAACGCAAATAAAACGCAACATAACAAAACAATCCAACTCGCCAGCATTTCCGCCCCAGCATTTTTGAGATAAAATTAAACTAATTCTCTTGTTCTGGGCTGCGGCTTAGTTGCAAAGCCTATAGACGTAAAAATAAAAAGTGAGTTTATATGAAAAGAAAATGTCAAATATGTGGTCGAGATGAACCACAAAGGGAAATTCTCCCTTCAATCATTGTTAGACCATCGGTAGCAGACCTGATAAAAATACAAAATCCAAATTGGAATATAAATGGATTTATATGTAGGGAAGATTTACAAAAATACCGCAAAGAATATTTACAAAAATTAATTTCGGATGAAAAGGGAGAGCTGTCAAATCTTGAAATAGATGTTATTAATAAATTAACTGAGCATGAGTCAATTTCCGTTAATGTTGAAAAGGAATTTATTTCTAAATTAACATTTGGCGAAAAACTCTCTGATTTAATAGCATCATTTGGCGGCAGTTGGAAATTTATAATAATATTTTTCTTAATTATAATATTTTGGATTTCAATTAATACATATGTATTAATCACAAGATTATTTGACCCCTATCCATTTATTTTATTAAATCTGGTTTTGTCTTGTCTTGCAGCAATTCAAGCTCCAATAATTATGATGAGTCAGAATAGGCAAGAAGCTAGAGATAGAAATCGTGCAGAACAAGATTATAAAATAAATTTAAAGACAGAATTGGAGCTAAGACAACTTCATCAAAAGGTTGACCATTTATTAATACAACAATGGGAAAGAATGGTTGAGATACAAGAATTACAATTGGAGCTATTAGAAGAATTAAGAAAACGTACAAAATAGAAATTTGTGCTGAAACTCTTTAATAAGTAAAAAGTCAATTGGTGACTATATTTTTAGCAAAAATCCGACACCCCTAATTCTCCCTCCCCATCCTCCTAATCTTCTCCTCCATCTCTTTTTTCAGCCTACCAACTTCTTCTTGATCGGTAAATTCAAAAATTATTACATTTTTAAAGAATTTTATTGAAAATGATTACTACTACATATAAATTGAATAGTAATCAGAAAAATCTCCATTTTTCGAATCTGCAGCAATAGGCAACATGAAAATATCAAATAAAAAGCCCTGGCTCAAGGCGATGGTACTCTCTGGTATTTTATATATCTTGATAGGTATAATCTTCCCTCTATTTTCCAAATCATTTTCACCTAGCGATAGTCCAAATATTTGGAGAGTGATATCATTCTTAGTTAGTGCTATTGTATTCGGTATTCATATTGGCTACGAGTATTCTCGATTAAACGATACACCTTTTATTATAGCCTTACATACATCCTTGGCCGTTGCTCTTGGAACAATAGCCCTTGCAGGTTTTGCTTACATTCAAGCGTTGTCATCCAGTCCAGGTAATCAAAGTTCACGTCTCATTGCGATCTTAATTTGGCCTATTATAACCGGAGTCCTTTCATTTCTAGTTGCACTTGTCATCGCTGCTGGATTAACTCAAATAAAACATAAATCAACAATAAAGAACTCCTAATTCTCCCTTCCCATCCTCCTAATCTTCTCCTCCATCTCTTTTTTCAGCAGTTAACAAATCAATCCCAAATATTTTTATTGCCTTTCTCACTTAATCAATTTACATTAGACATGATCGTATTTAGAGGTATGGGGAAAATTGGGGCAATTTCTCTTCATCCCTGAGCATTCCTGTTTATCCCCTTATGGCAGCGATGTGGCGGAACTGTGATTGACAGTTTGCCTAGTCTTTGTTTCTGGAGTATAAAAAAATTATCATGCGGTTAATGAAATATAAGAATATTAAACGCATTGTTGATTATTTCAACAAACCATATGATCTGCTTAAAAACAAGCGAATCAAAATTATTTATTCGGTGGGTGGTCCTGTATTTATCCTTCTTTTCCTTTTTATTTTCGGACCATTCGGCATTGTTCTTTTTAGTGATATTATAAAGCTATATCTTTTATCTTCTATTATATGTTTAGCAGGCGCTGTTATTCTTATTGTTCATATCTATGTGCTTCAGAATTTTTTAATTAAAAAATATACTGTCGGCAAAACTGTTGTCTGGTTAGCATGGATGAATTTTGTAATCGGGCTGAGCAATTTTATTATTTATGAGATGTTTTTTAACAAGGGTGATCTAAATTGGAACGGTTTGCCGAGCATGCTTTTTCAAACTTATTTAATTGGATTGCTGCCGATACTGTTCATAATTGTTTTATACAACAGTTACTTTCTAAAGAAAAAAATAAAATTGGTTAATCAAATCAATATGGATTTATCTCAAATAAAAAATGAAACTTTTGATGAATTCGATTTGACGTTGACATCAAAAAACATGCGCGGAATTATAACAGTCGATTCAAATTCTGTTTTGTACATAACATCTGCCGATAATTACGTGGAAATTCACTGTATGGTAAAAGATCAGGTTAAAAAATCATACTTAAGAAATACATTAACTGAAATTGAAAAAGAGATTAAAAAACATTGTAATCATTTTGAAAGATGTCATAACAGTTTTATCATAAATGTTAATCAAATCAAAACAGTTTCCGGTAATTCAGGGGGTTACAATATTATGCTTAATAATATCAATATACCTATTCCTATTTCAAGAAAGTACGCCAACCGATTTATAAATCTTCAAAAAGAACTTAAGCAGTTGTAAATCATCCCATTTTGTTTTCATTTGTCCCTTTCTGTTTGTCCAAATTTAAATGCTATCCTATTTTTGAAACAATCATTTAAAAAATAATTTAAAGGAGATGAAATGAAAATTATTAATCTTTTAACATTAAGAGCAATCCTTACTATTTTGTTATTAGCTACCTTTTTCCTAAATAATGGGTTATCCAGGGAAAATGATAAGATTAACAAAAGTCTGGCAAAACAACTTCAGACAATTCTTGAACAGCAAAATGATCTTTATAAAATACCGGGAATCTCAGCAGCACTAATATCAAGCAACGGTCAAAAATGGATTGGCGTATGCGGCTATTCCGCAGAAAAAGATAGTATGAAACCGGGGATGCTTTTTGGTCTTGCAAGCGTTTCAAAAACATATGTTGCAGCGCTTGTGCTAAAACTTGTTGAAGAAAAAAAGTTATCACTTGATGATTCCATAAAACAATGGCTGCCCTCTATGCGTTTTGTAGACAGCACTATTACTATACGTCAATTGCTGAATCATACAAGTGGTTTGTATAGATACCAGGGTTCACCTAAATGGTTTCAGGCAATTACAACGAACGATGAAAAAATATGGTCACCTGAAGAAATCATAAATACATTTCTTGATGAACCGGTAGGTAAACCCGGAAGTGTATGGGATGAGTCTGCTGCTGATTATGTATTGCTCGGAATGATAATTGAAAAAGCTACCGGTCAAAAAGCAGCGGATTTACTACGTGAAAAAATATTAACACCATTAAAGTTAAATCATACATACTTGTATCCTGATGAAACCATTTCATCAGAAAAACTCGCCCATTTCTGGTGGGATGTTAATCGTACAGGTAAACTTGTTGATGTATTTCCTTTGAAGTCAAAAATTCCATTGGCGTCAATGTTTAGTTCAGTTTGGACTTCCGGTGCTAAACTTTCAACGGCAGAAGACCTGGCTATTTTTTCAAAGGCATTGTTTGAAGGAAGAATTTTATCAGATTCTTCTTTTAAACAAATGATTACTCCTATACAGTTAGGCAATTCTCCTAAATATGGATTTAGCGTAGTCATTGATACAATTGAAGGAAAAACTGTTTATTGGCATACAGGCGGTAGCGGATATACTTCGGTATTTTACTATATACCGGAAGATAAACTCTCTATTGCAGTTTTATGTAATTCCTTTGTTGATCCAAAACCTATTGCAGTTGAACTATATAAGGGATTTAAGGGATATAACAATAATTTAAAGAAATAAATCACGTATGTGTGAAAATGCCATTACAAAGCTTTCAAGCTGTTATGTAAAAAATTTTCAATTCAGAAAACCTAAAAGGATAAAAAATGAAGGGTAATTGTTATTCTTTTTTGCTTTGCAGTCTTACAGTAAAGCAACCACCGTATCCGCTCTACAATTGTTCGACAGCGTTCACTTATGTTCGCAACTGAACACTTATTAGTTTAAAATAGTTCTAATTTGAATATAATTTAAATTCTCCTTTAGGCATATTTTTTGCCTTTTTGATATTTAATTATTTTTATTTCAGAAAAAGGTTTAAAAGGAGGGGTTAAATGGGATTTAAATTTTTTTCTTTCTGCCTATTATCAGTGCTTATTTCAATCAACACAATTTTTTCTCAAACCTCCCCCCAAAAGAAAATCTGTATGGATATTGCTCACGGTCAGAAATTCTGGAATGATCCCTCAGATATGAAAGGTCAAGACGAGAATTGGGTCAACAGGGTTAAATATATGACCGATCAATTCTTAAAAACAGCTTCTTCGGTTAATGCAGAATTGCATTACTTGAAAAATAAAATAAAACAAGAAGAGTTATCCGATTGCGATCTGCTATATATACATATTCCATCTTCAAAATATACCGCCGATGAAGTTAATGCAATAATTAAATATTTAAATAATGGCGGTTCTCTTTTTCTTGTAATGGACGAAGATTACTGGTCGACTTTAAATGATGCTAATGTAAATGATATCCTCAAACCGTTCGACATCCAATTCGGAGAACAAAGCACGGATACAACATTAGGTGGAATTACCAAGGCAGGTCTGATAACAGAAA